>CANOCK010000061.1 GCA_947564525.1 uncultured bacterium
TGGCGGGGATGCGCTGCCCGAGGGCGCCGGGCCGGATGGCCGGGCTGGGAGCGCGGCTGCTGGCGGCGCGGGGCTCGAGGGCGCCGGGGGCGACGCGGCACCGGGCGACGCTGCGGGCGCCGAGGGCGCGGCTTGGCCTGGCGAGGTGGCAGCGCGGCCAGTCGAGGGCGCGCGCTATGTGCTCGCCTTCGACACCGCCAACGAGGTGGTGGCCATCGGGCTCGGCCTCCTGGACGAGGCGGCGCGGGCGGTGGTGCCGGTGGCGACGCGGCAGGTGCGCGCCCATCGCGCCTCCAACACCCAGCTGCTTCCCCTCGTCGACGGGCTGCTGGCCGAGGCGGCCGTGGCGCGCGGGCGGCTCGCCTGCGTGGCTGTGGGCGTGGGGCCGGGCTCGTTCACGGGGGTGCGCATCGCCTGCGCCACGGCTAAGGGCATCGCGAGCGCCCTCGGGCTGGGGCTGGTGGGGGTGTCCACCTTGGATGCCGTGGCCTGGGGCGCCCAGATGGCGGCCGTGCGCGGCGAGGTGCTGGTGGTGGCGGACGCCATGCGCAAGGAGGTGTACCCGGTGCGCTACCGCCTCGCCGACGAGGGCATCGGGCGCCAGGGCCCTGACCGGGTGGCGAAGGCCCGGGAGGTGGCCGAGGAGCTGGCTGGGGCTGGGCTCCAGGTGGCGGGCGACGGGCTCGCCAAGTACGGCGAGCTGTTCGAGCGGTGCGGCACGCTGCTGGACGAGGAGCTGTGGGCCCCGACGGGGCTTGGTCTGCTGCGCGCGCTCCAGGAGTCGTGGCGCGCCGGGGAGGCGGACCCGCTGGATGGCGAGCGCCATGTGCCGGGCATGGTGCTGCCGGTGTACACGCGGCTCTCCGACGCCGAGGAGCACGAGCGGGCGCGCCTGGCCAAGGCGGACCCGCGGAACCTGCGCACCGGGGTGCAGGACGCACCGGCCCCTGACGGTGGCATCGGGCGTGCGACCCTGCACAGCGCCGCCGTGCTGACGGCGCGGGTCGACGGGGCAGGGGTGGCCTACGCCCCGCTCGACAGCGACCATGTCGGGGCCGTGGCGGCCTTGGAGGCGCAGGCCATGGGCACCGACGGATGGAGCGAGGCCCTGGTGGCCGACGAGCTGGGGCGCCCCGACCGCCTTTGGTGGATGGCCCTGGCTGGGGGCGAGCTGGTGGGCTATGCGGGTGGCCTGGTGGTCGACGGCGGCCTGCAGGTGCTGAAGGTGGCCGTGCGCCCCGAGTGGCGCCGGCGCGGACTAGCGCGCACGCTGCTCGCCAAGGTGGCGGAGGACGCGCGCAACCTGGGCGCGCGGGAGGCCTCCCTGGAGGTGCGCGCCTCCAACCGCGGCGCCCAGGCGCTCTACGAGGCCCTGGGCCTCCAGGCCATCGGGACGCGGCCCCGCTACTACTCCGACCGGGAGGACGCGACCATCATGGCCGGTCCGCTGGACGCCCTCGTCGGAGCTGGTGCGGAGGCTCGGGTGGCCGGCATGGCGATCGAGCGCCATGGGACCGCCGCGGCCTCGGCCGCGGCCGGCGCTGCTGACCGCTCCGCTGGCGCTGCCGGGCCCGGGGAAGGGCCGGAAAGGCCGCTCATCCTGGCCATCGAGTCTTCCTGCGACGAGACGGCGGCGGCCCTCGTCGACGGCACTGGTGCGCTGCTCTCCGACGTGGTGGCGTCCCAGGTGGACTTCCACGGCCGCTTCGGCGGCGTGGTGCCCGAGATCGCCAGCCGCAAGCACATCGAGGCCATCTGCGGCGTGTGCGACGAGTGCCTCGATGCGGCCTCCAGCGCCGTGGCCCCAGGGCCCCCCATCCGCTGGGGCGACCTGTCGGCGGTGGCGGCCACCTATGCGCCTGGCCTGGTGGGCGCCTTGGTGGTGGGCGTGGCCTTCGCCAAGGGGGCCGCTTGGGCGCTCGACGTGCCCTATGTGGAGGTGAACCACCTGGAGGGCCACCTCTACGCGAACAAGCTGGCGGGCGAGGGGTTCGCGCCGCCGGCGGTGGTCTCGCTCGTGTCGGGCGGCAACACCATGCTGGTGTCCATGGCCGACTACGGCGACTACTGCATCCTCGGCGAGACCATCGATGACGCGGTGGGGGAGGCCTTCGACAAGGTGGCCAAGGCTCTGGGGCTGGGCTACCCTGGCGGCCCTGCCATCTCCCGGCTGGCCGCCGAGGGCGACCCGGGGGCCATCGACTTCCCGCGGGCGATGCTGCATTCGGGGGACTTGCGCTTCTCCCTGTCGGGGCTGAAGACGGCCGTCATGAACTACCTGAGCCAGCAGCGGCAGGCTGGGCGCCCCTTGAGCCTGCCTGATGTCTGCGCGAGCTTCCAACAGGCGGTCATCGATGTGCAGGTGGCCAAGGCGCGAGCAGCCCTGCGGCAGACCGGCGCCCTCACCCTGTGCCTGGGCGGCGGGGTGGCGGCCAACCCGGGGCTGCGCCAGGCCTACGAGGAGCTGTGCGCCGAGATGGGGGTGCGCCTGGTGATGCCGCCGCTGCAATCCTGCGGCGACAACGCCGGCATGATAGCCCTCGTGGCCCTCGACCGCTTCCGGGCGGGGCGGACCGCGCCGCTGTCCGCCGATGCGTTCGCCCACCGGAGCCTGGAGGACCCTTACTGAGGGGCGGCCGACACGGCGCCAGCCGGCCTTGCGCTGGTGCTTCCCGCGGTGCAGGCGCCAACGGAAGCGGAGCGGCGCGCGGCGCCCCTCGAGCCCGGTGCCGTCGGCCCAGCGGGCGTGCTTGGCGCGGCGCCAGGCCTCGGGTCTCACGGATGCTGCGGGGATGAACCGGCTCGGCTGATCCTTCCCACAGGGCAGGGGCCGGGTCGGGATGGGCTCGCGTGGTGCCATGATGGCCTCCCTTCTCGTCGTTGCGTCAGCGGCTGCTTGGACGCTATCGGCCGTCCAGCCCGTCGAGCAGCCTGCGGGCCCGGCGCCGCTGCCGGCGCTGCTGGGCCGTGCGGCGCCCGATGAGGGCCAGGCCCCCTGCGCAGAGGACGGCCAAGGTCGCGAGCGCCCAGGGGCTGTGGTCGCCGGTCTGGGCGAGCTTCGCGCCGGTGGTGGGCGGCGGCGACCCCACGGTGACGGTCTGGCTCTTGGCGTCGATGTCCTCGTGGGACGCTACCTCTACGTACTCGGTGTCCCCGTCGGCGTCCATGGTGCGGTAGAGCCGCTCGAAGGCCACGAGCTGCGCCTGGTCGGCCAGGGTGCTGGCGTCGAAGGAGAACTCCACGCCGATGGTGCCCGAGGGCGTGTTGGGGGTGAAGTCCTTCGTGGCGGTGACCAGCTCGCCGTCGATGACCAGCGGCTCGCCCGTGGCCTTGTCCATG
Organism: uncultured bacterium; assembly: GCA_947564525.1. Classification (GTDB taxonomy): domain Bacteria; phylum Actinomycetota; class Coriobacteriia; order Coriobacteriales; family Eggerthellaceae; genus D16-63. The sequence goes on from CANOCK010000061.1 coordinate 3,340, forward strand.
AGCACGCCCTGGATGGTGTAGGCCTTTCCGGGGACCAGGCTCTCGTAGGCCACCTCGTCCATCACGCGCGCTCCGGGGGCGCGGGCTATGACCCCGTCGCCATCGGCGCCATCGTAGGCCATGGTGCCGATGGAGGACTCCAGCAGCGAGACGGTCTGGGCAGGGCAGGGGGTCTCGGACTCCGAGGCCACGATGGCTCCTGACTCCTCGTCCACCAAGGCGGTGAAGCTCACGGCCTCTCCCGAGAGCTCCCGGGCGTCGAAGCGGTAGTCCAGCTCCATGGAGCCGCCGGTCGCCTCGGCGACGAAGGCGGTGTCGGTCGTGACGAGGCGGCTGGTGACGGGGCGGTAGCGCTCGTCGGCGAGCAGGGCGCGCACACCCTCGGCATCGAAGGGCACCGGATGGGTCGTCTCGGGCGGGATGCCCAGGACCTCGGAGAGCTCGGCGGCGAAGCCCTCCAGCATCTCCTGGGGCACCTCCTCCGCTTCGGGGGCATAGGCGAGCAGCGGTAGCCCGGTGGCGGCGTCCATGAGCATGCCGTAGGCGTGATAGGCGCGGCCTTCTACGGCATGGTCGTAGGCGATGGCGTCGGTGACCCGCGCCTCGCTGTCGGCCTGCACCTCCTTGGTGCCGTTGGCGGCGTTGGTGGCCAGCGACGTGACGAGGGGCGTGCCCACGTCGACGGTCTGGCCGCTGTCGCCAGGGTCCTCGTGGGCGGCCACCACCTCGCCTTCGCGCATGATCTTCTCGAAGGCCACGAGCTTCGCGCCGCCCAGCTCGGAGCCGTCGAAGGCGAAGGCCACCTCCACGGTGCCGTGCTCGGCGCCGGGGATGAAGGCGGCCGTGGCCGTGACCGGGCTGCCGTCCCGGTCGAGCAGCGGCTCGGCGGTCCCCTCGGGCGACACCCTCATGAGAGAGCCCAGGGCCTGGTACTCCACCCCGGGAACGAGCCCTTGGTAGGCGATGGCGTCCACGATGCGGGCGTCGGTGGCGGCAGCGAGGGTGTGGGTGCCGCTGGCCGCGTCGGTGGCAGTGGTGCCGATGCGGGCGCCGGGGAGCGAGACGGTCTGGTCCCAGTCGTCCAGGTCGGCATGCTCGGCCACCACGGCGTCGGCGCCGACGTCCACCAGGCGCTCGAAGCACACCACGTCGCTGCCGGCGAGGGGACGCGCGTCGAAGGCGAACTCCAGCTCGACGTAGCCGTTGGTGGCCTTGGCCTCGAACTCGGCCGTGGCCGTGACGGGCGTGCCATCACCGGCAGTCACAGCCTCGCCGGTCCCCTTGGCCATGAGCGTGCCCTCCATGCGGTAGGCGCTTCCCACGGTCACGCCCGCATAGGCCACGCGGTCGACGACGCGGGCCTGGGCGTCGGCGGAGACCTCGTGGTCGCCGTCGGCCCCGTCGCGCGCCGTGGTGGCGATGCTGACCTGCCCGGCTGGCTGGTCGTCCACCGACCCCAGGTCCACCTGGTAGCCGTCGCGCCTCACGTTCAGCAGGATGGACACCAGCTCCACCCCGGCGTTGGCGGAGCAGGGCAGTTCGCGCACGAAGTAGGTGTCGTAGGGCAGCGCGCCCAGGTCGTCCTGGACCTCCACGGTCCAGCCCTCGGTGGTCAGGCCGAACCAGAGGCCGGCCGTCGGGTCGAGCCGCGCCTCGTCCACGGTGCCGTCCTCGCCAACCGCGGCGTCGTTGCCGTTGGTGTTCTGGCTGTGCGGGTTCCACTCCGAGGCGGTCTTGGCCTCGCCGTTCTCGTCGGTGACGATCACGTGGGCCTCCCCGGTGGTGGCGCTCTCGATGAGGAAGGGCACGCCTGCCAGGCGGTGCTGGTCGGTCTCGCGCACCTTCACGAACTCCACGTCCCCGCGCTTCACCTGGTTGTAGGCTGCTTGGCCCTCGGCCTCGCCGAAGCGGACGATCACGCCCTCCTGGCGGATCTGGAAGGGGCGCACCCGGGTGTCGGTGTGCAGGTAGCCGGTGCCGGGCGCCGTCTCCTGGATGTCGTAGGAGCCGTAGGGCAGCGCGTTGGCGGCGGTGGAGGCCACGCCGCCGACTGGCCGGATGGTCTTGCACACCTGGCCGGGTTCGTGGAGGGCGCCGTCGACCATGACCGCCCGGGCCGAGCGGTTCGTGATCTGGAAGACGGTGGAGTCCAGGCTGGCTCCGCCGAGTGGCGTGAGCAGCTCGCTCTCCAGGTCGCGCTTCTCGATGGCCACGCCGCCGCGCACCACCTGCTCCTCGTGGGCGGGCGCCTCGTAGGCGCCTACGGTCTCGCCGGTGGCCCCGTCAGCCGTTATCTTCGCAACGAACACGGTCGTGCTGTCCAGGAGGTAGCCGGTGGGGGCCTTGGACTCGTGGACGAGGATGGTGCCGAGCGGGAAGGCGGGGCGCCCCGCGGAATCGTGGTAGAGGGCGTCGCCCGAGACGCGGTGCGCGTCGTCGAAGGGCACCGAGCCGTCGGCATCGCTGCGGAAGACCCAGGTGCGCTTGGGGGCGCCCGATGCCTCTGCCGCCGCGGCGGTGTCGTAGTAGCCGTCGTAGTAACGCACGGTGTACTCCGCCCCGGCCAGGGAGGCGTCGCCTTGGGGCGTGCCTTGGCCGGTCTCGCCGTCGACCTTGGCGACCAGCAGCTTGGGCGGGTGGCTCTGCGGCACGTCGCGGGCCTCGACGTGGGCGGTGGCGCCTCCGGCGATGGTCACGGGGCGCACGGCCTCGTCGAGGGCGAAGCCCGTGGGAGCCTTGGTCTCCTTCAGGTAGTAGGTGCCCGGCGCCAGGCCCTCCAGCCGGCCCGTGCCTGCCTGGTCCGCCACGATGGAGCCCACGGCGTCGGTGCAGGCCTGGTCGCGGAAGAGGGTGTACTCAGCGCCGGGCAGGGCGTAGCAGCCGTTGCCATCGGTGAGGGAGGCGTCGGTGGACCCCTTCGCGAACTCCAGGTTGCCTGCCAGCACGAAGGAGAGGATGAACTGGGTGGTGGGGCCGGTGGAGGCCTGGAACGCCTGGAAGGAGGAGGGCACCTTGCCCTCGCACATGGCCCTGAAGATCTTGCGCCCGGCAGCGTCCTGGTAGATGGTGCCGTCGTAGTCGAAGCCCAGGATGTTGCGGATGAACCAGTTCTTCACCTCCTGGGAGCAGCCCTTCATGGCGTAGTTGCCGTCGCTGGTGTAGGTGTCGGAGAGCAGCACGTGGGTGGCGGCTATGTACTTGTCGTTGTCCATGGGCGAGCCGTCGTACCAGGTGGACGGCCACATGGACGGGTCGAAGCCGGGGCCGCCGTAGCCGTACCACAGGTCGGCCACGGTCTCGTCGGTGCGGCCGCTCGGCGCCACGATGGGCGCCTTCTCGTAGGTGCCGCTCGGGGGCGTGGCCTTCGAGGGGTTGCCGCAGAACGCCGGCGCCCCGTCGCAGGTGAACCAGTTGGTGTAGGTGGCCCCGTAGCTGATCTTGTGACCGACCTCCAGGGTGGTGGTGTTGCCGGCGAAGGCGGGTATGAAGGAGAAGAGGAACGCCAATGGCAGGACGACGCATACCGTCAAGGCGGCGAAGCCTTGCGTCGCCCATTGGGGCAGGCGAGGGATGGGGAGGGGCAGAGGGGTCATGGGCGCTTCCTTTCTCGATGGGCGTCGGCGGCCCGGTCGCCGCTGCGCTCCCTTCATCCTAGGAAGGCCGTCTGGCAGATCGTTGGCGCGATCCCAGCAGATCGCGCGCGACGCCTTCCCCGCGAGGGGCTGCGCGGCGCCGGGCAAGGCCGCCCTGCCGCGGCGGCCTTGGGCGGCGGGGGCCGCCCGCGTTGCCGGCAGGGGCGCCCGCGGGCCGTCGGGGCCCTCTGGCAGGGCCGGTCGCCGGCTCTGGCGGGAAGCCGGCAGCGCCGCCCCGGGCTCCAGCGAAAGGCCAGCAGCATCGCCTCCTGGCTCCAGCAGGAATCCAGCAGGGATGCCCCCTGGCTCCAGCAGGAATCCAGCGGCGTCGCCCCCTGGTCCCGGCAGGGGCATCCGCTGCGGGCGAGCGCCGGGCCGTCAGGCCTGCTGCAGCGTTTGGCAGTTGTCGGAGCGGCTGTTGCGCCTGCGTTAAATCGCGAGGGTCGAGCCAGTGGGCGCCAGGACCCGATGCTAGAATGGAGCGGTTTACCATCCCTGCGCGAGAGCGCGCTTCGCACGAAGGAGGCGCCTGCCCATGGCACGTCCCATGACCATGGCCGAGAAGATATTGGCCGCCCATGCGGGCTTGGACGAGGTCCGGCCCGGCCAGCTCATCGAGTGCGACCTCGACCTGGTGCTGGCCAACGACGTGACGGCGCCCATCGCCATCGCGAAGGCGAACGAGGTCACGGGCCGCGTGTTCGACCCCGAGCGCGTGGTGCTGGTGCCCGACCACTACGTTCCCAACAAGGACATCAAGAGCGCCGAGCAGGCCAAGATCGTGCGCGACTTCGCCAAGGCCCAGGGCGTGACCCACTACTACGAGGTGGGCTGCATGGGCGTCGAGCATGCGCTGCTGCCCGAGCAGGGCGTGGTGGGAGCGGGCGACCTGATCATCGGCGCCGACAGCCACACCTGCACCTACGGTGCGCTGGGGGCCTTCTCCACGGGCGTGGGCTCCACCGACGCTGGCGTGGGCATGGCAACGGGCAAGGCGTGGTTCAAGGTGCCCGAGACCATCAAGTTCGTGGTTGACGGCAAGCTGGCGCCGGGCGTGACCGGCAAGGACGTCATCCTGCACGTCATCGGCCTGATCGGGGTGGACGGCGCCCTGTACAAGGCCATGGAGTTCACCGGCAGCGCCATCGAGGCCCTGCCCATGGACGAGCGCCTGAGCGTGTCGAACATGGCCATCGAGGCGGGCGGCAAGGCGGGGCTCATCCCGGTGGACGACATCACCCGCGCTTACATGGACGGACGGGTGGAGCGCCCGTATACGGCCTACTATTCCGATGACGACGCAGAGTTCGCGCAGGTCATCACCATCGATGCGGCTGACATCGTGCCCACCGTGGCCTTCCCGCACCTGCCCAGCAACACGCGCCCGGTGGCCGAGGCGCGCGATGTGACGATAGACCAGGCGGTCATCGGCAGCTGCACCAACGGTCGGCTCGACGACATGCGCCAGGCGGCTGCCGTGCTGCGCGGGCGCAAGGTGCACCCGGACGTGCGCTGCATCGTGATTCCCGCCACCCAACAGGTCTATCGCGCTTGCATCGACGAGGGCTTGATGGACGTGTTCTTGGATGCCAACTGCGCCGTGTCCACGCCTACTTGCGGGCCGTGCCTGGGTGGCTACATGGGCATCCTGGCCGCTGGCGAGCGCGCCATAGCCACCACTAATCGCAACTTCGTGGGCCGCATGGGCGACCCCACCTCAGAGGTGTACCTGTCCAGCCCGGCAGTGGCCGCCGCCAGCGCCGTGCTGGGCCATATCGGGCTGCCCGAGGACCTGGACTAAGGAAGGAAGCGAGATGCAGTACAGGGGAACCGCCCACCGCTACGGGCGCGACGTGGACACCGACGTCATCATTCCGGCGCGCTACCTGAACACGTCCGACCCGGCGGAGCTGGCCAAGCATTGCCTGGAAGACTTGGACGCCACGTTCGTCGAGCGCGTGAGCCCCGGCGACATCATCGTGGCCGAGGAGAACTTCGGCTGCGGCAGCTCGCGCGAGCATGCCCCCATCGCCATCAAGGCGGCGGGCGTGGACGCGGTCATCGCCAAGAGCTTCGCGCGCATCTTCTACCGCAACGCCATCAACACGGGGCTGGCCATCCTGGAGTGCCCCGAGGCGGTTGACGCCATCAAGGACGGCGACGTCGTGAGCGTGGATACCGAGACGGGCGCCATCACCGACGAGACGACCGGCGCCATGTTCCAGGCCCAGCCGTTCCCGCCGTTCATCGCCGAGATCATCGAGGCTGGCGGGCTGGTGGCACGTTGGAAGGACAAGCTGGGGAAGGACGGAAGATGAAGACCTGCAAGATCTGCTTGCTGCCCGGGGATGGCATTGGCCCTGAGATCATCGCCGAGGGGTGCAAGGTGCTCGACGCCGTGGGCGCCAAGCATGGCATGAGCTTCGACTACACCGAGGCGCTCATCGGCGGCTGCGCCATCGACGCGTGCGATGACGCCCTGCCTGCCGGCACCCTCGAGGTGGCGCGGGCTTCCGATGCCGTGCTGCTGGCGGCGGTGGGCGGCCCGAAGTGGGACACCACCGACCCCGACCGCCCGCGTCCCGAGCAGGGGCTCCTCGGCATCCGCAAGGAGCTGGGCCTCTACACCAACCTGCGCCCGGTGCAGATCTTCAGCGCCCTGGCCGACGCCTCTACGCTCAAGCCCGAGGTCATAGATGGCGTAGACATGATGATCGTGCGCGAGCTGACGGGCGGCTTGTACTTCGGCGAGCGCATGCGCTTCTACGACGAGGAGGGTGCGGGCCCGGATGGCGCCGACGGCCAGCGTGCCTTCGACACGCTGGAGTACCGAGAGTACGAGATCGAGCGCATCGCGCGCCAGGCCTTCGAGGCGGCTCGCAAGCGCCGCAACAAGGTGAGCTCGGTGGACAAGGCCAACGTGCTGGAGACTAGCCGGCTGTGGCGCGAGATCGTCCATGGCGTGCACGATTGCGACTACGCGGATGTCGAGCTGGAGGACATCCTGGTGGACAACGCCGCCATGCAGCTGATCAACCGTCCTGC
>CANOCK010000062.1 GCA_947564525.1 uncultured bacterium
GCGTAGTAGGTGGCGTCGCCCGTCACCGTGACCGAGCCTCCCGGCCCGCACACCCACGAGCCGCCGGAGGCTGCTGTGTACCAGCCCTCGAGGGTGTAGCCGGGGCGAGAAGCGGTAGGAGGCGTTGCCGCTGTCCCGTGGGAGTAAATCGTTTTAACTGCATCTTGGCCATTAGCAGGGTCCCAGCTGACACCGAACGTCCTCGCCTCGTCCCCACACACGAGATAAATTGATGAGGGTGCCGCGATAGTCAACGTCTGGAGTGCAGGACCGCCTGGGCTTGTCTTCAGAACCCAGTTAGCATGATCGTACTGGCGGGTGTCGTTCATGTACCACACGACATAGTTGCAGCAATCGCAGTGGATATTCCTGGTGTATCTGTTAAGAGCTAGTATTCTTCCGGCTTGCGGGAGGAGAATCGTTCCGTCTTCTTTAATCGGTCGACTTGAGAGTTGCTGAATGTTGCGAGTTATGGAGTGTGTATTGCCGTAGGTATAGGTGTAAACGACAGATGTGGTCTCTACGTTGTACTGGTAACCGAACCATCCGTCCATGTCCGTTCTGCTTTGGAGCCAGCCAGAGTTGTGCATGTAAGAGCAGTCGGCATCGGGCCAGCGAGCGAAGGATCCAAAGTTCTCAAGGTCGTCACCGTGTTGGTCGCTAAGTGTGTGTCGGTGGTAGATGCTAGCGAGCTTGTTCGACCTCAAGGATGGCTTGGCAGTTTCGAGCTCGGAAGGAAGCTTCGTATCATGAGAAAGTGACAAAATCCCACCCAAACTGCGCTCATTAAGAACATTCGAAGTGGTTGTCTGCGATATTCCAAGGTCTCTCACAGTGTACATGGAAGGCAATCTTCTCGAGCCCTCCGGCATCATCCACAGCGTCTCACCCGACCTGTCGTAGAGGCAGCCGTCCTTGGAGGAGTAGACGGGAGAGTCCTCGGATATCTCGACGTAGCGCAGGGTCTCGCAGCCCTCTAAGGCGTAGTCGAGGTAGGTGGCCGAGGCCGGTATCCAGAGGCGCTCTATGCCAGAGCCAGCCAAGGCCCCCTTGGCTATGCGGGTGAGCGGGTAGGACCAGGTGCCGTCGTCGACGTAGTCGGGAAGGATGAGCGTGGTCGGGTCCTCCACGCACTCGGCGAGGCGCTCGGGGTCCACGGCCACGAGGGCGGCCCCTCCCTCAGGGTCGATGACGTAGAGGCAGCCCTCGTAGAGGAACGATGCGGTCGCCTGCGACTCCTCGGGGAGGTCGGCGAGCCTGGAAGCGAGCGTCGCTTCGCCCTCGGTGGCACCGGCGGTATCGGTTGCAGCGCCGCCGCTGGCGCCTGCGTCAGAGCCGGTAATCCCGCCAGCACCTTTCGAGCCCCCATCGGCAGCAGGCCCAGAACCTGCAGAGGTCACTTCGTCCCCTACGACCGCCTCGCCCTCCATGAGCTCCTCTGCGGTGAGGGGCTGGAGCTTGAGGACGGCGTCTATCTTGGGGGTCGCTCGCTCGTAGGCGCCGTCGGCGCTGGAGCGCTCGTTGGCGTAGCCGTAATCGACCGTCACCTCGTCGACGATGACAGGGCCTTCGGAGAAGGCGCCGTCGGGCCCGTCGGCGTCGTGGTCGTGGGCATCCTCGGGGACGAGGTCATCCAAAGGCTCGCCCTCGGCGGGCTCGGCGTCGTCAGCCGCATCAGCCGAGGCGACCTCGACCTCGAAGCCGACGGCCTCCCAGGGAGCTGGGTCGGCGCCCTCGGGGATGCGCACGATGATGGAGGCAGGGTCTACCTCCGGGAGGCCATCGCCCGCGGCTGCGAGCGCGACCAGGGAGGTCAGCTGAGCAGGGTTCTCACCGTCGTCATCGGCAGGTGACACCCCAGCTTCAGCAGAGGGTTTGCCGCCCTCGCTAGCGAAGGAAGCCTGAGGCCCTTCCGCCAAGCCGCCCTCGGCGGCATGGGCGTCGCCCACGATGGCGGTGTGGCCGCCATCGTCGCCAGCGGTCAGGCCCGACGAGCCGATGGAAACTACCGGGACGCTGCTGTTGCCGTCGTCGGCAGCGCCAGCAGCCCCGAGCACGTCGGGGCTGACCTCCGTCACGCTGGCAGAGGCCTGGATGGCGCGCAGCTCGGCGCACCCCTCCAGGGCGCCGGCGGCCACGGCCGTGCAGCCGTCGGCGATGACGATCTCGGTGGCCCCGGCAGGGACGCGCAGGAGCGCCTCGCCGGAAGCGTCGTATAGGCAACCATTCCGCGAGAGATAGGCTGCGCTGCCCGCATCCACGGAGAGCGATGTCACGGACGCACAATGCGAGAATGCGCCCGGAGGGACCGCCTCCGCTGTCGATGGGATGCGGGCAGCGCCCTGCTTGCCCTCGGGAATGAGCAAGAGGCTTTTCATTTCGGCATCGAAGAGCATGCCGTCATAGGAGGAGAAGTTCGGGTTGCCGTCAGCGACCTCGACGGAGGCGACGGCAGAGCCGCGGAACGCCAGATCGTCGACGGACCCGACGGCAGCGGGGATGGTAACGACGTCGGCATCGCAGCCAGCGAAGGCGCGAGGGCCGAAAGAGGTGACGGAGTAGGTGACACCGTCGAACTCGACGGACTCAGGGATTGCAAGAACCACAGGCTCAGGAGCATCCTCGCCCTCGGCACCATCGGAAGACGCCCCCTCCGGAGAGGGCGAAGGCGAAGCTGCCCCTGAAGGGACTTGCTCCGCAACGCTTCGCGGCGGAACACCTGAGCCGGAGTCCTCTCCGGAGGGGGCGCCGGAGGAGTTCGCGAGCAGCCCCTCGCCAGCCCCGGTAGAGCCGACGGCAAGAGCATCAGCGTCAGGGCCAACGGATACGAGGACGACCTCGCCTTCGCCGACGATGGCATAGGTCAGCCCATCCACGGTGAACGAGCCGACGACAGGCTCGGGGTCGTCTTCGAGAGCGACAGCGGTGCTGATGTGCCCGGCGCCGCTGGCCATGAGGCTCGCCAGCATGGGAGCGCCTTCGGCCCCACCCTCGACAGCGGCCCCTAGCTCAGAAAGCGCAAGCTCTCCCCCTATGCTGTCGACCTGCGATTCCTCAGCTGTGGCGGGCTTCACAACGGCGCAAGCCAGCAAGAGGGCCATAACGGCAACGGATAGCTTATGGATTGGAGTAGCAGGGGCTCGCATTGCATCTGCTCCTTCCGGCGATGTGGTCAAGATTCCCACTGCGGAAGAAGCCCAGATGCAATGCCGCTTCAACGACTGGCATGCAATAAGGAGGGCATCCGCCACAGTCGCCAGAAAGCAAGAGTGCACACAATCGAATTTGTGAAATCCCTTAGCGGGATTGATTCGAACCTGCAGTCTTGAAAGGCAGATGCCCTCTTTATTACAGGTTACAAATCACCCAAACACCAAGGAGCTTCACAAACTGTTATTCACTTGTGTACACCTTCTCGTACCGAGAAGCTGCTTTCTGGCATTTGCGACTGTAACAAACGCCCATCCAAAGCGCAAGAGGGGTGCCGACCGATGCCGACCAAATCACCACGGGCCGCTCCGACCAGGAACGATGAGTCGCAGAGAAAGGAAAAGCGCAGCTCAAGGCCGAAGACCTAGCCCACCCACCAAGCCAGTCCACCTGCAAGCGGCTCGAAGCCACCGCGCAAGCAGCCACCGCACAAGTGGCCCTCGGTGCCCCGGCGCTGCGGCCGAGCAGGCTACTCCGCGAACAGGCTCTCGCCGTAGAGCGCTTCGAGCTGCCGCTGCAGCTCTTGGAACTCGGGCGTATAGGCGTCGATGATGCGCCGGACGAGCCTCTGGACGGCTTCCCCGTCGTAGAGGTGCGCAAGGTCGTTGCGAGCTTGCAGCATCTCGAGCCAAAGACCTTCGTCAAGGAACCCGTAGGCGCCGTAAGCGGCCTTGAGGATCTGCCGCGGAGAGCCGGAGGCCGCCTCCGCGACGCCCTCGTAGGCAAGCGTCGCCTTGAGCAGCTTCCAGGCGAGCTCGAACTGAGCTGAGAACTTGCTGATGATGCCGCTCGCCACGAACTCGTTGGAGAGGTCCTGGCCCGAGGCCCTTTCGAGAACGGCCAAGTTGGACACGTAGCTATCGAGCTTCCTCATACAGCACCACTCCCTCTTGGGCTATGCGCGTCCTCAGCTCGTCGTTGCGGAGCCCATCGGCATCTACGAAGTCGAACGAGAGCAGCGTGGAGGTGGCCTCGTCCGCATCGAGGGCGAAGCCGAGATAGTCGCCACCGAAGATAGCGAGGTCGATGTCGCTCCTGGGAGAGTGGTCGCCCCGAGCCCGCGACCCGAACAGCACGAGGGAGGCAAGGCCATGACGGCGGGCGAGGCCCTTCAGCTCCTCCACCACCTCAGGGCTTATGCCAGTCCCGTCCACAGCTAGGCTCCTTCGAATCCGCACGTCGGCCCATTGTGTCACCGCGCAAGCCCAAGGCCGCAGCGCCGCCAGGCCACCCGACGGTCAGCAGCAGCTGGTCGCCCCGAGCCCCCATGGCCGTCACAGGCAAAGGGCCATGTACAGAGGGAGGTACGTCACCAGCCCGTCGCGCGAGAGGTTCTTCGGGTACAGCACGAAGCGCTCGTTCGACTTCACAGGATACTTCGCGAAGAAGTAGTCGAGGGACCTGTGCGCCCGATAGCCCGAGGGCTTCACCTCGATCGGGCAGAGGCGCTTCCCCTGCACCGTGAGGAAGTCGATCTCGTAGGCCTTCTCGTCCTTGGACCCTTCGGGCCGATAGCGGAACTCATGGAAGAAGAGGTCATGGCCGTTCGCCACGAGCATCTGGGCGATCATGTTCTCCATGAGCATGCCCTGGTTCACCCCGAGCTTGTCGAAGACGAGCGCCCGGTACAGTTCCTGATGGGTAGCCTTGCCGCTCTTGGCCACCTGGGTCACCAGGAGCCCCGTGTCGCCCATGAACATCTTGAAGTTCGTACGGTCCGCGTGCAGCTCGAGGAGGACCTCCGGAACGGTGACGTCCACGCAGAGGTTCACGATCATGGACTCGCGCAGGAAGTCCAGCGAGGGCGCCAAGGTGCCATAGCGAGCCCCCTTGTCCACGGTGGCTAGCTTGAAGGCGGCGTTGTGGTGCGAAAGCTGCTCGGGAATGCTGCGGAATATGGCCGAGAGCTTGTTGAAGCCCTCCGCATCGTACTTGTTCAGGTCCTCCTCGTAGAGGGATAGGATGGACCGCTTCGTGAAGTCGATCTCCTCGAAGGACCTGCCGTCGACGAAGGCCTCGACAGCTTGGGGCATGCCGCCCACGGCCAGGTAGGACCGAAAGTCGCCCATGACCTTGCGGTGAACGCCGTCCGAAAAGGGCTTGCGCGCCTCGAAGGCCTCTCGGATGGCGGGAGCCGTGACGGCATCCCCTTGCGCCCAGAGGAACTCCTCGAAGTCCATCGGATGCATCCTGATCCGATGTTCCTCGGAGGGGATGAGGATGTCCTTGGTGCTCTTCTTGATGGAGATGAGTGAGCCCGTCTCGATGTAGTGGTAGCGCCCGTCCTTCACGAGCGCCTTGATCGACTGGCGCGCCAGCGGGAACAGCTGGACCTCGTCGAAGATGATGACAGCATCTCCTACCGGCAGCTCCTTCCCCTTCAGCAGGAACAGGTTGCGGAAGAACCCGTCGAGATCGCCGATGCCCTCTCGGAAGAGGCGACGCACGTCCTCGCCTTCGATGGAGAAGTCGAGGACGAGATGGTCCTCGTACTCCGCCCGCGCGAAGGCTTCGGCCACCGTGCTCTTCCCGATGCGGCGCGCCCCCTCGATGAGGGCAGCGGTTCTGCCATTCGAGAGGGACTTCCAAGAAAGCAGCTCTTCGTAGGCCTTCCTCTTGAACATATCGGCATCACCAAACCATCCATCAGGCGTTATAACGAAAATAGGAAATGTTTCAAGTCGATTTTCGACGAAAACGAGAAATGTTTCAAGTCGATTCTCGACGAAAACGAGAAATGTTCGGGGTCGGATTTCGACGAGAATGAGGAATGCTCGCCCCTGAGCCCACCGGCACGGCACGGCCATCCGGCCGCCGCAGCCGCCCTACTTGCGCTTGTTGAGCTTCTGGGACTGGCGCGCCTCGCGGGCGTAGCGCTGGGCGTCGCGGGCGTAGCGCTGGGCGTCGCGAGCGTAGCGCTGGGCCTCGCGCACACGGGCCTTCTCCAAGGTCTCGGCGCGCTTCTCGTCGTAGAGGGGGATGTGGATAGTGAACGTGGCACCCAGGCCCTTCTCGCCCTCCACCTGCACCCAGCCGCCGTGGCGGTCCACGATCTCCTTCACCACGGCCAAGCCCACTCCCAGGCCGCCGGTCTCGCGGTTGCGGCCGCCCTCGGCGCGCCAGAAGCGCGAGAACACCATCTTGGCCTCTTCGCGCGTGAGGCCGATGCCCGTGTCCTCCACCGAGATGGAGGCCATGATGTCGCCGCCCTTCACGCGCACGAAGATCTCGCCGCCCTCGGGGGTGTAGCGCACGGCGTTGGACAGCAGGTTCGCCACGGCCTGGCGCAGCATGTCAGGGTCGCCCTTCACGATGACGCCAGGCTGGGCCGTGTAGTGCATGCGCAGCCCCGAGTCGATGACCAGCACCTCATGGGCCAGCACCACGCTCTCGATCAGCTCCCCCACGTTGAAGATCTCCTCCTTCATGGGGGTGGTGCGGTTCTCCAGCCGCGACAGGCGCAGCAGCGCGTCCACCAGGCGCGACAGGCGCTGCACCTCGGAGTTCACCGTGAGCAGGTGCTCCTCGTCGGCCTTGTAGACGCCGTCGACCATGGCCTCCACCGTGGCCTGGATGGCCATGAGCGGCGTGCGCAGCTCATGGGCCACGTCCGTGGTAAGGCGCCGCTCGAGCTGGCGGTCCTTCTCGATGGAGTCGGCCATGGCATCGAAGGCCTCGCCCAGGCGCGACACCTCGTCGTCGCCGCGCAAGTGGGTGCGGGCCAGCAGGTCGCCGGCCTGGATGGCCCGGGCCGTGGAGGTGATGCGGTTCAGCGGCCGCACCATGGTGCGCGCGAACAGGAAGCCAATGCACGAGGCCAGCACCAGGGCGATCACCGCGGTCAGCGCGATGGCGAACAGCGGGTCGGTGCGGATGTCGTGGTCGAGCACGAAGGAGAGCGTGCCCAGGGCCACCAGCACCGTCATCACCACGACGAAGGCGAAGGCCAGGGTCAGGCGCGCGGCAAAGGACAGGTTGCCGAAGCCTTTCTTCTTGTCGTTCATGGGCGCTCTCGGGCGGCGCAGGGCAGCGGACAGGCCGAGCCTAGGCCGGGGCCTTGGTCGGGTCCTCGAAACGGTAGCCCACGCCGTGCACGGTGTGCAGCCACTTGGGATCGCGCGGGTTGTCGCCGATCTTGGCGCGCAGGTTCTTCACATGGGAGTCGATGGTGCGCTCGTAGCCCTCGAAGTCGTAGCCGAGCACCTTCTCCACCAGCTCCATGCGCGAGTAGACGCGGCCCGGGTAGCGCGACAGCGTGGTGAGCAGCTTGAACTCGCTGGCGGTGAGGTCGATCTCCTCGCCGTTGACCAGCACCTTGTGGCCGGACACGTCGATGGTCAGCTCGCCGAACTCCAGCACCTCGCGCTGGGGCTCGGAATCGGCATGCACGCGGCGCAGCAGGGCGCGGGCGCGGGCCACCAGCTCGCGGGGGCTGAAGGGCTTCACCAGGTAGTCGTCGGCGCCGAGCTCCAGGCCGATGATGCGGTCCTCCACCTCGCCCTTGGCCGTCAGCATGATGATGGGCACATCCGAGTTGTCGCGGATGACGCGGCACACGCGCTCGCCGGTGACCTTGGGGAGCATGAGGTCGAGGATGACGAGGTCGAAGTGGTGCTTCTGGAACTCGTCGAGCGCATCCTGGCCGTCGCCGACGGCGGTGACCCAGTAGTTCTCGCGCTCGAGGTAGGCGGTCACCGCATCGCGGATGGCCTTCTCGTCCTCCACCAGCAGGATACGCCGCGTCTCGTTGCTCATACCATCGCTCCCTCGAAGCCTTCACACACCTAAAAACCCTGTTGGCAGGGCATGTTTGCGTTTATTGTAGCATTTGCCCCGAAAACGCTGTCGAGGCGTAGGTAAAATGGCACAATACGCTCATGCCGAGTAAGAGAAACCTACAGCGGGAGCGCGCCGCCCAACGCAGCCTGCACGCCCGCCCTACCCCTCCGTCCAAGCCTCCGCGCGGCCCCAAGGGCCCAAGCGGCAGCCGCGGCCCAGCCCGCGGCCCCCTTGGCACGCCCGGAGGGGCCCATGGCGCGCCGCGACCGCCGAAGGGCGCACCGCGCCAGCCGCTGCCGGGCGCTGGCCGCGGGCTTCCGAGCCTGCCGGGCCAGGGGCGGCCCAAGAAGCTGCTGCCCGCCCCGCGCCACGGCCACGGCCCCGCCGGCCCTGGCCCCAGGCCAGGCGGCAGCGCGGGCGGCAAGGCGCCGGCTGAGGGCAAGACCATCTCGCTCTGGGACGGCCAGCAGGTCACCATCACCCGCCGCCACTTCCTCTACGGCGTGGCCGGCATCGCGGCCTGCGCGGCCCTGGGCGGCGTCGGCTACGCCCTGGAGTCCATGGGCGGCTCCGACGAGGTGAGCGAGGTGCTCTCGGTGCCCGAGGACGCCGTCACCTCCAGCGACGACTGCACCCTCATCGAGGACGCCGCCACGGCCATGCGCCTGGTAAGCGAGCGCAAGATGCCCCGCCATAGCCTGGTGTTCGCCAACAGCGACTCCGTGGCGGCCTGCCTGCTGCCCACCGACGTGGCGTCTCCCCTGGTCCACGTCGGGCTGCTGCAGCTCGGCAACGGGTCGCTCACCACGGTGCTGGAGCAGGCGGTGGATGCCGCCGAGGGCTTCGCCGTGTTCGACGTGCGCGCCAACGAGGCGGGCATGGTGTGGGTGGAGGCCAACGTGCTCAAGGGCCTGTGGCGCGTGAGGGCCGCCGCCCTCGACGGGGCCGCCCTAGGCGAGCCCCTGCTCGTGGCCGAGGGGGACGGCGCCTGGGAGATGCCGCAGCTGACGGTGGCCGGCGGCTACGCCTTCTGGCAGGTGATGCCCAAGGCTGACGGCCCTGCCGAGGACGAGCCCTCGCGCCTCATGCGCGCGGCCTTCGGCTCGCCCGTGGCCGAGGAGGCCTACGCCTCGGCCGCTCCCATGGCCAGCGCCCCCTACGGCGCGGGAGACAGCGTGGTCATCACGCCGCGGGCCAGCCGCGGGAAGAGCTACTACCAGCTCACGCGCTTGGACGCCACCACGGCCGAGGTGCTGGACACCCTGGTGCTGCCCATGTCCATGAAGCCGCTGGAGGCGGGCTGGGGGCCGACGGGCTTCACCTTCGCCTTCGACGGCATCTACGACTACGGCGGCGGCATCGCCAACCTGGGCACCTACGCGCCGGTGAGCCTGCCCGGCGACGGCGGCGACCTGACCGGCGTCGCCTCGGCCGCGGCCTACGACCAGGCGCGGTGGTTCCGCTTTGCCCGCACCCCCATCACGGCGCCAGCCTGGTGCGGGCCGTGGCTCATGGTGCGCTCCACCAACGCCGTGTGCGGCGTCAGCATGCAGGAGAGCACGTTCTTCCAGCTGCCGCTGGAGGAGGGCTCCACCGAGTTCGGCGACGCGCTGGCATCCACGGGCTGCGGCAACCGCGTGGTCACCTTCGCCGACGTGGACTACGCCCCCTTGAACGGGGAGGCGGAGCAGTACTGCCTCGTGCGCGTGTGGGAGCCTGCCTAGGGCCTCCCCGCTCGCCCATGGGTGCCTGCGGCCCGCGCCGGAAGCTAGAACTCCAGCCCCTCCAGCCGCTCGAACACCACGTCGATGCGCGTCAGGAAGTCCCACGGGTCGAATATCTTGTCGAGCTGCGCAGCGTCCAGCGTGCAATCGGGGGCGGCCTCCAGGTTCTCGCGGAACGTGGGGCCGTCCACGGCGTTCTGGATGTCCTCCCACACCTTCATGGCGTTGCGCT
>CANOCK010000063.1 GCA_947564525.1 uncultured bacterium
GGGTGATTTGTCTCACCCTCTGCGAGACGGGGTCGGGTGATTCGTCTCACCCGGCGCCGCTGGCCGCTTTCGCGCGAGTCTAGCCCCTCGCGAGGGGCGCCACGGGGCCTCGCGAGGGCCCCGCACGCACCCCACGCGCATCGTGCCCGATGGGAGCGCCCCGCCCTTGCCGCTGCCATCCGACCCCATCCCTCGGGGAGCTTCGAGGGGCTAGATCCGCGCGGAAATGGCCAGCGGGCTCCCAAGAAGCGATAGGGGCTTGCCCCTGAGCCGCGGGCAGGACGTGCGGGCGTCAGGTGATGGCTCGGAGACGGCGCGATGGCCTGGCGTCATGGTGCCCTCCGATTATGGGGCCGCCCGTGGCGCCCTTGCCCCTGCGCCCTCAGCCCTGCTGGTCTGGCCGGCGGTCCTCGACGCGTATGGAGGCGAGGCCGGCGAGCGTCTGCCGGTGCAGCTGCTCGAAGGCTGCAGCAGGGAACGCCTCGCCCTCGGGCTGGGTCGTCAGCAGCGCGTACTCGCAGCGGTCCTCGACGCTGGCGAAGCCGGTGGTCCGGAAGCCGTTGTGCTCGTAGAACCGCAGCCTGCGGACGCGCTGCTCGTAGTTGGCGGCACCCTCGTCCAAAGGCTCGATCTCCAGCACCACGGGCCGCGATCCCGCTTCGGCCTTCAGCTGGCTCAGGATGCGCGAGCCGTAGCCGCGGGAGCGCACCTCGTCGTTCACGGCCAGGAAGAGGGCGTAGACCAGGTCGTTCCCGAAGCAGGCGTAGAGCAGCCCGGCGAACTGCGCGCCGTCGTAGAACACCTGGAACCGGACGCTCCTGCGCAGGGAGTTCAGCACGAGCAGCGGGAAGGCGATGCGCTCCTCGGGCGGGAACGCGCGCAGCATGAGGCGGCGGGCCCTTCCGTAGTGGGGCGTGCCGAACCGCACGTCATAGGCGGCGAGGGGCTCGCGGTCGGCGGCAGGCTCGGGTGGCGTGGGCATGGTCGTCATGGGCCTCACTCTCCTGCGGGGGCTAGGCACTGCTGGCGGATGGCCAGCATGGCGGGCGGCACGGCGCTGTCGGGCAGGTCGTGAACCGCCTCCTCGCTGCCGAGCCGCACCGCCTCGTCGTAGAACCAGCACTTGTAGGTGATGAAGTCGAGGGTGCGCTGCACGCGGGCCAGCTCGGCCTCCACTGCTTGGCGGCGCTCGTGGATGAGGTCGCGCCGGGCGCTCAGGGTCTCGTTGCCCTGCTGCACCAGGTCGGTGTAGCGGCGGATCTCCTTGATGGTGAGGCCAGCCCGCTTCAGGTGCTCGATCACGCGTATCCAGCTCAGGTCGTCATCGCTGAACACGCGCGACCCGCCGTTCAGGCGCTCCACGTCGGGCAGCAGCCCTTCGCGGTCATAGTAGCGCAGGGTGGAGGCGGGCACTCCGGTGGCCTTGGCGGCGTCGGCGATGGAGCGGATCATGGCTCTCCTTTCGGGCGGGTTCTTCCAGGGCCCCCTTGACTTGAAGCGTGGTTCAATGGTTAGGATTCTGATCGAACTTTAGCAGCCGGGCCTTCTGGGCGCAAAGGGGCGGCCCGGCATTCCGAAGAGCGAAAGGATGCTTCCATGAGCGACGCGATTTTCCCGGCCTCGAAGATGGGATTCGGCTGCATGAGGCTGCCGCTGCTGGACGAGAGCGATCCCAAGAGCATCGACATGCCGCAGTTCCAGCAGATGGTGGACTTGTTCATGGAGGCGGGCCACACCTACTTCGACACCGCCTTCGTCTACCACGATGGCGAGTCGGAGGTGGCTTTGGGCAAGGCGCTGGTGGAGCGCTACCCGCGCGAGTCGTTCACCATCGCCACGAAGTGCCTGGCCTGGGCGTTACCCAACGAGCAGGCGGCCAAGGAATGCCTGGAGGTGTCCCTGCGGCGGCTCGGCACCGACTACGTGGACTACTACCTGCTGCACAACGTGGGCGGTCAGCGCACCGCGAAGTTCGACGAGTACGGCATGTGGGACTTCGCCCAGGCCCAGAAGGCGGCGGGGAAGATCCGCTATGTGGGCTTGTCCATCCATGACGACGCGGCGTGCCTGGACAAGCTGCTGCGCGCCCATCCTGAGATGGACTTCGTGCAGCTGCAGGTGAACTACCTCGATTGGGAGGACCCGCGCAACGAGGCGCGCCGCATGATGGAGGTGGCGGCGGCCCACGGCAAGCCGGTCATCATCATGGAGCCGGCTCGCGGCGGCGTGCTCTGCCGGTTGCCGGAGGAGGCGGGGGCGATCCTGGCGGCGGCAAAGCCCGGCGCCAGCCAGGCGGAGTGGGCCTACCGCTTCTGCTGGAACCTGCCGAACGTGGTGGCGGTGCTCTCAGGTATGTCCACCGTGGAGCAGGCGCGGCAGAACCTGGCGTCCTATGCGGCCAACGAACCGTTCGACGAGGCTGAGCGCCAGGCTCTCGACCAGGCGATCGCCAAGCTGCGAGCCCTAGCGGTGGCGCCGTGCACCGGCTGCAACTACTGCGTGAAGGACTGCCCTTCGGGCGTGAGGATCCCGCAGATCATGGAGCTGCTGAACCTGGAGGCCATGACGGGCGACCACGAGTTCGTGAAGGGCCTCTACAGCTGGCAGACCGCCGATGGCCGCGCTAGCTCCTGCATCCAGTGCGGCCTGTGCGAGGCCATGTGCCCCCAGCGCATCGACATCATCCACCAGCTTGAGGTGGCAGCGGCCAAGTACGAGTAAGAGGCCGGGTGGCGTGCGGCCCCATGGCCTTCGCAACGGCTTGGCACCGCCCGTCGCAGCTCCGCGCCCTCCGGGCCCGCCGGCGCTATACTCCTTTCCATCTGACCGCAGGCGGAAAGGACGGGCCATGGGGCGCTACGGGGTCATCGACTTGGGGTCGAACACCATTCGACTGGTCGTCTTCCAGGTGGAGGAGTCGTCCGGCGGCGCGCGCCCCTGGCGAAGCTTCGAGGCGCTGGTGGACGAGAGCCAGGTGGCGGGGCTGTCCGCCTACGTGAGGGAAGGCTCGCTCGCCGCTGCCGGCGTGGAGCGCGCCGTGGCTGCGCTGCGGGACGAGCTGGCCCTCGCACGCAAGCTCGGTTGCGCGCGCACCCAGGTGTTCGCCACGGCGGTGCTGCGCAACTGCTCCAACCGCGAGGAGGCGGTGGCCGCCATCGAGGAGCGCATCGGCTGCGCTGTCGACGTGCTCTCCGGCGAGGAGGAGGCGCGCCTGGGCTTCGTCGGAGCGACGCTGGACGAGCCCATCGAGGAGGGCGTGCTGGTTGACATCGGCGGCGGCTCCACGGAGCTGACCGCCATCGAGGCCGGGCGCGGCGCCCTGAGCTTGAGCATACCCCAGGGGTGCGTGTCGGCTTACGCCCAGTTCGTGTCCATGATCTTGCCGGAACCGGAAGAGGTGCGCACCATCCGCGAAGCCTTCGAGGCGCACCTGGAGGCCGCTGGCGTCGCGCGCTCCCTCAAGGCCGAGACGCTCTACGGCATCGGCGGCGGGGTGCGGGCGGCGGCCAAGATGCGCTGCGCCATGGCCGGCGCCGGTGCGGCGGCCGACTCCCTCGGCGTCGCTGAGGTGGACGAGGTCCTGGCGCTGCTGGCGGCCGACCGCTCGGCCTTCGCCCACCTGGCGGTGAAGGCGGCGCCGGACCGCCTCCACGCTCTGGTGCCCGGCTGCGTGATGCTGCGGTCCCTCATGGGCGCGCTTGGCGCCCGCACCATGCGCTTCTGCAGGTACGGCTTGCGCGAGGGCTACCTGGTGGAGAGGATGCTGGGCTAGGCGGCCCAAGCAGGGCGCCGCCGGCCAACTGAGGAAGCTTTCCGTCCTAGCGACATATTGCCCGATTTCTTTCCGCTCGGAGCAGGCGGCGCAGCTGACGCCGATGCTCGGCTGCTGGATTCGGATGCACTGGGGCGAGGGGCCTACGTGGCGGTGGCTCGCCGCGCGCTGACGGCAGGCCACCTGGCCGACCCGTGCTCCGTGGCCTGCTACGACGACGCGGCGGGCCCTGGCACCATTGCCTCCCTGGGTGAGATGGCCAAGGCGAACGTGCAGGGGACGCGGGCAGAGCGCGAACGGAAGGGCCGGCCGCTCCTCAGCGCGCGGCCAGGTCCACGGCGTAGAGCGGCTTGTACTGGGCGCCGTCGCGCAGGAGCGTCGACTTGAACAGGGTGGCGGTGGCAGCTTCAGCGGGCTCGGGGAAGACGAGCGGCGGCAGCGGCCCCTTGGGCAGCCGGGCGCGCCGCGCCAAGGTCAGGTGCGGGCGGAACGGCTTGGGGTCGAAGCCGAGGCCCTGGGCGGCCAGCTCCTCGCGCAGGCGCTCGGCCAACCCGGTCAGGGCCGGGTCGGGCGCCAGCCCGAGCCACAGGGTGGCATCCGTGGCGCGACCGAACTTCCCCAGGCCATCGGGGCGCAGCGGTACCGGCGACCCGTGGGCAGCGGCCTCGTCCAGCGCGTCCATGGCCCGAGTGGCCTCCGCCTCGTCGATGTCGCCCAAAAACGCTAGCGTCAGGTGGTAGCTCTCCCGCGGGACGAAGCGCCCTTCCACGGCAGCGCTCAGCGGGCGGGCCATGGCGGCCACGTCGTCAGCGAAGCGGTTGGGCAGCTCCAGTGCGATGAACGCCCTCATGGTGAGCCTCCTTGGACGGGTCGGGGCGGGTGCGGGCGCGGGCGGTGCGGGCGGATGCGTCGCCCAGCGCCCAGCGTGCGGCGCGCCGGCTGCGGTCCGCGCGGTTGGGCCAGGCGTGCCATGCCATGCCGTGCCATGCCATGCCCGGCGGCGCACCATCGCAGCAACGCGGGTTCGATTATAGGCCAGCTTCGCCACCGGCTCTTCGCGGTGCGGGCGTATAATGCGCTCGAGCGCCCGCGAGGCGAAGGCCTTCCGGGCGGTGCGGCGCGAGGCGAAAGGCTTGCCATGTTCAAGGTGCGTGCGAAATACCTGCTGCTCATCGCGGCGGCGGTCTGGTTCCTGGCCGGCATGAACATCCTGCGCTTGGGCGTGCTGGCGTGCCTGGAGGGCGACGCGCCACCGCTCCTGCTGCTGGCGGGCATCCCGGCGGCGTTCCTGGCCTTCCACGTCATGTTCAGCAAGCTGGTGGGCAAGCACGCCGACCGCATCCGCGGCTACGGCGAGGACCGCATGCACGTGCTGCGCTTCTTCGACGTGAAGGGCTACGTCATCATGGCCATCATGATGGGCGGTGGCATCGGCCTGCGCGCCTTCGGCATCGTGCCCGGCTGGTTCGTGGCGTTCTTCTACACCGGGCTCGGCACCGCGCTGGCCTTGGCCGGCATCGGCTTCCTCGTGCACTACCTCCATCGCGGCGGCGTGATAACCTGCCCCGTGACGAAGAGGACGCGTCCATCCTGACCCAGCGCATTGTGAGCGATAGGGGCCATTCGCGTGGCTGCAGCGCAGGTTGGCTTCTCCTTTGCGGTGGCACTTTCGCTATGCCTCCATTGCGACAGCCATTTTCGGTAGCTCGGTTTCTGCGAACTCGCCGAAACCGGTGCTGTTGAGCAGATGGCGCAGGATCTCGCCCTTTTCGCTGTATTGGTCTACGAGGCGGGCGATGCCTTCAAGGAACTCAAGGTAATCGCCGAGCGTCATGAAGCGCGATGCGTACTTGACGCAGCCGAAGAAGTCGACAGGATTTCGTTTGTCTATGGACGCGCAATAGAGACGCTCGTCGTGGGCGCAGAGGTTGCGGTACTTCACGAGCACATCGATGGCTCTTCTTGCCTTTATCGGTGCGAGCTGCTTCTTGCCGCAGAAGGGATTGCCGACGGTCTCTGCTATGTATTTGCAGATGCAAGTTTGATCTCGACGGCTCATCAAATTGAAGAAGTGCTCGGTCGTTCCGAAGGTCAGGGTCCTCATGAGGACCCATAGGGGAACGAAGCCGTAGCTTTCCCTGTAGTACGCGACGGCGTCGTTCTTGGGGCGGTCTATGGCGTCGCAGAATGATCGCATCAGCTTGTCCAGGTTTTCGTCGTAACGACGCAGTCCGATTTCGCCGTATTCTCTGCGCGTGGCGTAGTTTTCTCGCGCGAGATAGCTGCTTGCTCCTTGGTGCGACTCGGTGAAGGTGTAGGTGCATACGTTCTCGATCAAGGCTTCGATTCGCAGCAGGTAATGGAATGTGAGCTCGCGTAGCTTCCTGTCGAAGGAAAAGAGGTCGTAGATGTCATCGAAGGAGGTGCCGGGTAGGTATCGGTCGTCTCCCGCCTTGTCTGTGGCTGGATGATCGATGAAGGGCGCTTTGTACCCGTTTACCACAGGGTAATACCCTTCCATCATGAGCAGGCGTCGCGTCGTGTCGTCAGTCTGCACACCGCGTCTTTGGAGGAGCTCGATTTGCTCATTGATGCTTGTGAAGGGCTTCTCTTTCACATTGTGCTCCTAAATCACAAAGGCGACCGCCTGAAGGCGATCGCCTTTGCTTGGGCGGGACTCCGTGGAGTTGCCTGCCATAACCACTGCCAACAATATAGCACAATGAGCTGCTCGCTGCCGTGGCTTCCCGAATGGCACCGTAGCGTAGGCTTCGCGTCGCTTTTGGGTTTGCCGAAGCCTGCGTGCTCGCACTGCTGTGGGCGTCGTCGGCGTGCTGGCCAAGGAGCCTCTGCCAGCTGCTGGCCTAGTGGGTGAACGGAGCCATCCATTGGTAGAGGATGGCGTTGTCGTCGGTGGGGCGGAATATGCGCGCGCCCTTCACCTTGGCGTCGGGGCAGAGCTGCTGCATGTGCTCGGGCGCTTGGCCCATGCCGCTGCCGCCGCTGGTGGCGAAGGGCACGATGCGCTTGCCTGCGAAGTCGTAGGACTCCAGGAACGTGTCGATGATGCGCGGCTCCACGTACCACCAGATGGGGAAGCCCACGTACACCACCTCGTAGGAGCCCATGTCCTCCACCTTCGTGGCGATGGCGGGGCGTGCCGCCTCGTCGGCCATCTCCAGCGAGCTGCGGCTGGAGTTGTCGTGCCAATCCAGCTCGGCTTCGGTGTAGGGCTGCTCGGGCACGATCTCGAACAGGTCGGCTTCCGCCGCTTCGGCGATGCGCTCGGCTATCTGGGCGGTGGTGCCGGTAGGGGAGAAGTAGGCGACCAGGGCCTTTACCATGATGGGCTCCTTCCGGTGGGTCTCGGTTCGTCGGGTCGCGCCCTATTCTAGCGACGTGCCGGTGGGGCGGCGGAGGGCGTAACGAACCCGTAGGATGGCGGGTGCGCGCCAGGCGCCGCGCGCCGCGCGGGGGCTCCGGCTGCGCCCTTGGCCGGGCGCTCCTGCTCGGTTGACGCTGCTCAGGCGCGCTGCATCCTGCTGCTACGGGAACGTCCTGGCCATCGCATCAGCGACGACCCGGCGCTGCTCCTCGGGTGCGATCGTCGCCGTCCCATCGCCGGACTGGGCCCCGTAGGAGCCGAACTGGGCATGGTTGCCGCCCTCGATGCTGAGCTCCACGGCGCCCTCCGGCAGGTTGCCCCGGTTGGCTGGCCGCTGCCTGGCGGTTCAGGATGCCGTCCTCGGTGCCGCTCAGGCTGAGCACCGTGAGGCCGCTTTCCGCCAGGTCGGACGTCGCGTAGGCTCCAAGCAGCACCAGCCCTTCCCACTCCTCGCCGTGGCTGCTGGCGTAGGCGGCCGCCATGGCCCCTCCCAGCGAGTGCCCCATCAGCACCCATGAGCGCACCTCGGGGAATTGCTCCTGCACGCCATCGGCGCCGTTCATGTTCAAGACGGCCAGGTTGAAGGGCATGGGGACCAGCACGCCCAGAAAGCCGCGCTCGGCCAGGGCCTGCAGCAACGGGGCGTAGGCCCCGGCTTGCACCTTGCCGCCCGGTTAGAGCACGGCTCCTGCTCGGGGGCTCGGCGGGATGAAGGCGATGTCGCCGTTCGCGAGCGTTCGCACCTGGACGCCCTCCGTAGGCCCCATGGCCTGAAGGGCCGCTTCGTCGGCATGGTAGTAGTCGCTCGCGTAGGCGGCGAAGGCGATGCCGCCGATGGCGACGAGGGCTGCGATGACGACCAGGATGACCCAGGGCCATCGCCGCCGGCGCCTTGCGGGGCGGCCATCCTGGATGCGCGGCTTCGGGTCGGGCTGGCTCTGCGTGGTATCCATGGGCGTCCTCTCGTCGGGCTGGCCGCAGCCTCGCATTGCATGCGAGAGTGTACCGCGTCGGGCCTCGGCAGAGCTGCCGTCGGCGTGGCCCGTTACGCTTTCGATGTGCGGGCAAGGTGGTGCAGGCGCATAGCCAGAGGCTATGAGCTGGCGATTTGGTGCGATGCTGGGCGCGTGGGAGGCAGACTGACGGTGCAGGGCGTCGGCCTTCCTTGCAAGTTCGATGATCGCTTGCTATAGTCGCAGCTGGCAAAAAAGCAGTTCTTCGTAACGAAGAAGTTGCAAACAAACGAATACCTCATCTCTGATGTAGATTGTCTTTGGGGAACACGGAATGAAGAGGGCATCTGCCTTTCAAGATTCGTGTTCGCCGAAGAACTTCGGTTTGTTTGCAATCTTGCTTTTTTGCCGATTGTGGTGGATGTCCTCCTCATTCCGTCAGTCGGCATGTCTTGGCTCGCGAGAACCAGTTGGGCTCCTCCGCAACGGGAACAATCACATAGCGGAAGGAGCTGGGTGCAATGCGAGCCCCTGCGAACCCTCCGGCCAAGCCCCTGGGAAGGCTGGCCTTGACCTTTGTCGCCCTTATGCTGGCGACCGTTTCGATGACGACCCCTGCGAAGGCGGACGAGCCTTCGGGAGCTGCCGATGGCGAAGCTGCCGTCGTGGCTGATGTTGCTGGCGAATCTGCTGGTGCGGAGGGCGATGCCGCGCCTGCGGCGGATGCTGCTAGCCCCGAGCCTGCCGAAGCCCCCACCCTGGCGGGCTACCTGGCGGGCGGGATGCTGCGCGTGAGCGCCGACGTCGTGCTCGTCTCTGGAGACGATAAGGCCATCGAGCCCGTCGTCGGGTCCTTCACGGCGGATGGGCTCACCTATGCGATCGTGGGCGAGGGGCAGGTGGCCCTCGTGGCCATCTCTCCCCGGACGCTCGCCGATGGGCTGGCGGGCGGTCCTGCTGCCAGCCCCGCCGCCGTCCCCTCCGGAGAGGGCTCCGGCTCAGGGGTGCCAACTTCGCCTTCGCCCTCTCCGGAGGGGGCGTCTTCCGACGATGCCGAGGAGGGAGCGGAAGCTGGCGCGGCGGAAGGCCTCGTGGCCCCTGGCCCTGATGCAGGCGCTGACGCCGAGGGCGATGGCGAGCCTGTGGCCCTGACGCTCCCTGAGGCCGTCTCCTACGACGGCACCGGCTACTCCCTGACGGCCATCGGCCCTCGCGCCCTTGCCGGGTGCGAGGCTGGCACGGTCGTCATCCCGGCCTCAGCCGCCTCCGTCGACCAGGCCGCCTTCGAGGGATCCTCCGTCGCCTCCGTCGAGGTGGCCGAGGGCAACCCCCACCTAGCTTCTTACGACGGCATGCTCTTCGATGCCGGATTGACACGCCTCTTGCTCATTCCCGAGGGCAAGCAGGGCGCGGCCCGCGTCCCTTCGACAGCGCAGGAGGTGGACGCGCATGCCCTCTCGCATTCGGGCGGCGTGTCGGCCTTCTCCGTGGACGCGGGCTGCGCAGCCTTCCACTCGGAGAATGGTTCGCTATACGACTCTGGTGACAACCTCCTCTGGGCCCCTCCGGGCTCCGAGGGGGCGGCCTCGCTCGCAGCCTCGGCCGAGGGCGACGGCGACGGCGCTGACGGCGATGGCAACGGCGCTGATGCCCCCGACGGCTCGGATGGGACCGGCGGCCTCCCCGCGGCATCGCTGGGCGAGGCGGCCGCCAGCCGGGGCTCCTGCGACATCACCGTCCAGAACGTCGAGG
>CANOCK010000064.1 GCA_947564525.1 uncultured bacterium
GGCATCGTGCTGGCCATCATCCCTCCGGCCCAGGTGGCCGAAGAGGTCGGCAGCCCGGTCACCTACGTGGTGGTCATCCTGGCCATCATCCTGGTCACCTTCGGCATCTGCTTCGGCGTCTACCAGGCCTCCAAGAGGCACGACTGGGTGGACGAGAACAACGTGTTCGCCCCGTTCACGTGGCAGCTCGAGGGCCTGAAGAAGCCCGCGCGCGTCCTTTCCAACGTGCCTTCCGAGATGATGAGCGAAGGCCAGAATCCCATGGGCATGCCCATCAAGAAGCTGTGGGACCCCAACGAGCAGATCGTGCTGCCTGACGAGTACGTCTCGGGCAAGCATCATCCGGTGTCGCCTGCTGTGAGCGCCGGCGACGACCCTGCGGCCCTGAACCACCCGGTGAAGACCAACGGCGTCGCGAACACCGCCGTGGCCGTCCCCATGAGCCAGCCGGTCCTCATCTCCAAGAAGGCGGGCATCGGCACGGCCGCCAGTGCGGGCATCAAGCACCCCGAGGCCAAGCGCCTGGCCGAGGAGGCGGTGCCGGTGCAGCTGGCATCCAACGTGCCGCCGGCGCCCTCGGCGGCGGTGGAGGCGGTGAGGCTCCCGACGGACGTGGCGGCCGACGCTCAGGCCGCGGCGCAGGCCGAGCACGAGGCCGAGGCCAAGGCGGCCCAGGCCAGGGCGGACGCCAAGCGCTACGCTGTGGAGGCCCAGGCCTACGAGGACCAGGTCCAGGCCGACAGCGAGCTGCTGGCCGCCCAGCGCAAGGCCAAGGAGGCCACGGCCGCGGCTGACCAGGCGCAGCAGCAAGCGGACCATCCCGCCGCCGCGCCAGCGCCCAAGACCCAGGCCCATGACGCTTCGGCCAAGGAGGGCGACGGCGCTGGCGGCGCCAGCAACGCCTAGGAGAAGCAGGGTTCCTGCCTGCGGGCTGCGCGGCCCTGACGCGGCGCAGCCCCGTGGGCGCCATGAGAGGTGTTTACCATGAGCGATAAGAAAGCAACCATGACGACGGCCGCCGCCCATCCCGCGGCAGCGACCGCCGCCCGGGCCACGGCCACTGGCGCCGCGGCCGCGGCAGCCGCCCCCAGGGGCGCGGGCGCCGCATCGACGAAGGCCATGGACCCAGCTGCCGCAGTGCGCATGTCCATGCCCGAGAACAACGGCACCACAGTGACCAAGCCCACCGTGGCCACCAAGCAGAAGAGCGGCGACGCCTTCAAGGCGACCCTCACCGTGAAGGACATGGTGGTGTGGGGCCTGATCACCATGGTGCCCATATCCCCCATGGCCGTCTACGGCGGCGTGTTCGCCGACTCGGGCGGCATGCCCACCCTGGCGTTCCTCATCGGCTTCGTGGCGGTGCTGTTCTCGGTGTTCTCCTTCGGCATCATGATCCAGCACTTCCCGTCGTCGGGCTCCATCTTCACCTATGTGAGCCACGTGTTCGGGAAGATGCCCGGGTTCATCGCCGGCTGGCTGATGCTGCTGCAGTACCTGGTCAGCCCGGCCATGGTGTACCTGATTGCGGCCATCGCCATCCACAGCATGTTGCCTGACGTGCCCATACTCGCGCTGTGCTTCGGGTTCCTCGCCATCGTGGCCATCGTGTCGCTCATCGGCATGAAGACGGCCATGGTGGTGAACAAGGTGGCCCTCGTGGCGCAGCTGGCCATCCTGGCGCTGTTCGTCGTCTGCGGCGTCGTCTTCGTGGTGCAGCACCCCGAGAGCGCCAGCTTCTCCCCGACCAACCTGTTCGACCCGGCCAGGTTCGAGCTGGGCGGCACCATGTCGGCGGTGTCGCTGGCCGTGATGTCCTACGTGGGCTTCGGCGCCATCGCCACGCTGACCCAGGAGGCCAGGGACCCCAAGCACGGGCCGTCGCGGGCCATGATGGTCATGGCCGTGCTGCTGTGCGTGCTCTACGTGCTGCAGTGCTTCATCGCCACCTCCATCGACCCGTCCGGCGCAGCCTTCGCGGGCAACACCGACAACGCGTTCTACGTCGTGGCCAGGATCGCCGCTGGCCCGTGGCTGATGGTGCTCTGCGCCGTGGGCGTCGCTTTGGCCCAGGGCGTGTTCACCGCCATCGCCCAGCAGAACTCCATCGCCTTCGTCATGTTCACCATGGCCAAGGGCGGGTGCCTGCCCAAGTTCATGGCGAAGATGGACAAGCGCACCAACTCCCCGCTGAACGCGGTCCTGTTCATCATCGCGCTGTCCATCGTGCTCACGCTGGTCTTCCAGTTCAGCGGCATCGACATGAACACCGTGGTGAAGATCTCGAACTTCGGCGCCCTGTCCACCTACACCCTGCTGAACCTGGCGGTCATCGTCTTCTGCTGGTTCCAGCTCAAGGAGCGCAAGGGCGCCAAGGCCCTGCTCATGCATCTGGTCTTCCCGGCCCTCGGCGCGCTGGTGTGCTTCGCCATCATGCTGTCGGTGGGCGAGGTGGCTCTGGTGGTGGGCGTGGCGTTCATCGTCCTCGGCATCCTCTACTACCTGGTGCTGACGAAGGTGCTCCACAGGGAGATAAACCTGGGCTAGGCCACGGGCGCCGCGAGGCAGCTCGGGACCGGCGATGGCAAGGAGGCTTGACGACCCGATGATCCGACCACGAGGAACCTGATGGGACGGCCCGACCGCGAGGCTCGGCGGCATGAGGAGCAGCCGGGCCACGGAGCCTGGCTGGGCCCGACCCAACTGACCGAACTTTAATGACATTCACCAACCACGAGAAAAGGATGAGAACCATGACCGAGAACGCGCAGAACGCACAGACCGCCCAGACCATGACGCTGAGGCTCGAGCCCGAGCAGGCCAAGAAGGCCGAGCCTCCCGTGCCCGAAGCGGCCACCAAGGATTTCACCTGGAGCAACGGCAAGCAGACCCTCAAGTACGCCGCCACGGCCGAGTGCCTGCCGCTCCACGAGGACGGCGGCACCCTGATCGGGCACATGTTCGCGCTGTCCTACGTGACCGACCAGAAGGACAAGACCGACCGGCCGGTGACCTTCTGCTGGAACGGCGGCCCGGGCGGCTCGTCGTTCATGGTGAACGTGGGCGGCATGGGGCCACGCCACGTGCCGATCAGCAGCCAGCAGCAGCTGGGCTGCCCCACCCAGCCCGAGGACAATCCCTGGACAATCCTTCCCTCGTCCGACCTGGTGTACCTGGATGCCATGGGCACCGGCTACTCCAAGGTGGCCGAGGGCTACGACCCCAAGAAGGTGTGGGGCGTCGATGGCGACGCTGACGCCTTCGCCCGCGGCATCGCGGCGTGGCTGTCCGCCCATAAGCGCTGGAACGCGCCGCTGTACCTGTACGGCGAGTCCTACGGCACCATGCGCAACTCGGTGCTCATGCGCGTGCTGGGCGAGCGCGGCATCGGCGTGACCGGCGTCATCGAGCAGTCCACCATCCTGGACTACGCCCCTACGCTGCCGGGCAACGACCTGTACTACATGGGCATGCTGCCCGTGTACGCCGCTACGGCCAACTACTTCGGCAAGGCCGGCGCCGGCGTCGACCAGTTCGAATGGTTCGACAAGGCCTGGAAGTTCGTGGACGACAAGCTGGGCGGCGCGTTGATCAAGAGCGATGCCCTGACCGCCGAGGAGGAGCGCGCCCTGGCCGAGGAGATGGCCGAGCTCATCGGGTTGCCGGCCGACCTCATCCAGAGGAAGCACCTGCGCATCGAGCTGGACACCTTCCGCAAGCTGATCATGGCCGACGAGGGCCTGTTCACCGGCCGTTACGACACGCGCTTCACCGAGGCGGCCTACATGGACGTCCAGGGGGACAACGAGTTCTTCGCCGGCGAGGACCCCTCAGGCGACGCCATCATGACGCCCGACACCTCCGCCTGGATGAAGATCGTGCAGGAGGTGGGCTTCAAGGGCTCGCCGAACTACACGGGCCTGTCGTTCAAGGTGAACGAGGAGTGGAACTGGACCCACCAGGCGCCCGGCACCATGGGCAGCCCGGTATGCCCCAACACCGCCTACGACATGGCCACGGCCCTGCGCCGCAACCCGAAGTGCCGCGTGCTGTTCTTCGGCGGCATCCACGACGCGGCCACGCCCTACTGGAACGTGCGCCACTCGATGTCGAAGCTGTTCCTGCCCGACTACCTGGCCGAGCGCATCGAGTACCACGTGCACGAGAACGGCCACATGGCCTACGAGGACCAGCCCACCCTGGAGAAGATGGCCCCCGAGCTGGCCGCCTTCTACGAGAAGCGCCACCAGGACTAACCGGCGGCCGAGCGAACGCAACGAATGGAAAGAGGCATCAAGATGCTTACCGACGAGCAGAAGAAGATGGTGGAGCGGGCCCAATGCCAGCAGAAGAGCGGCTGGCAGCACCTGAAGGTGAAGGGCTCCCCCTACGAGTGCGGCTTCCAGGAGGGCTACCTGCTGGCGGGCGAGTACGAGGACGCGCTGCGGGTGTATAAGTTCATGACCTTGGAGACCTTCGGCATGACCTACGAGTGGTTCGCCGAGCAGGCGCTGAAGCTGCACAAGAAGATGATTCCCGAGCGGTGGGCCCAAGAGCTGCAGGGCATGGCCGACGGCCTGAGCGCCGCAGGCGTGGCTGCCACGCTCGACGACCTGATCGCCTGGAATGACTGGATGGAGGTCACCGGCTACTGGTGGCCCCAGAACGCCGGCAAGGTCATGAGCCGGCCGCTCATGAAGACGCACCGCAAGGAGCACTGCTCGGCCATCGCGGCCACCGGCTCGGCAACCGTGGACGGCAAGCCCTACCTGGGACACGAGAGCTTCGACGAGTTCTGGAGCGGGCAGTACTTCAACGTGTGCAAGCGCGTAGAGCCCGACGAGGGGCACGCCTTCATCATGCAGGCGTCGGCGCCGTGCATGCTGTCGTCGATGACCGACTTCTACGTGACCGACGCGGGGCTGAACATCACCGAGACCACGCTGGCGGGCTTCGACCGCTACAGCGACGAGGGCATGCCCGAATGGGTGCGCATTCGCGACGCCGTGCAGTTCGCGGGTACCATCGACGAATTCGTCGAGCGGCTGGACAAGGGCAACAACGGCGGCTACGCGAACGCGTGGCTGATCGCCGACCACAACACCGGCGAGATTGCCCGCTACGAGCAGGGGCTGGAGTTCACCAGCCTCGAGCGCACGTTCGACGGCACGTTCTTCGGCTGCAACGCGGTGTTCGACCCGCGCATCCGCAACCTGGAATGCAAGGACAACGGCTTCAACGACCCGCGTCAGCAGACCGGCGCGCGCCGCCAGAGGTGGATGGAGCTCATCGACCAGTACTACGGCAAGATCGACCTGGAGGTCGTCAAGAAGATGCTGGCCGACACCTATGACGTGTACCTCGGCTACAACTGCCCGTCCAGCCGGTGCGTGTGCGCCCATTACGATGTGGACCCGCAGCACTACGCGGACGACCCCGACGCCGTGTGGAACATCCCGTTCTACCCGGCCGGGTCGTGTGATGCCAAGGCAGCCGGCCCCGACGACGTGAAGAACCTGAAGATGTGGGGCCGCTACGGCCGCGCCGACGGCGTGGAGTTCGATGCCCGCGACTTCATGGACCAGCATCCGCTGTGGAGATGGATGGACGGCTACCTGAAGGACCGCCCGACCCAGCCCTGGACGCTGTTCGACTAGGCGATTCGGGCGGCCGTCGCGGGCACCCGCCCGGCCGCCCTTCCCATAGGACCGCAAGAAGACCAACCGGCGACATGCGCCATAGAGACAGGAGAGACCAAGATGAAGCTGTCAAAAGAACAGATTGCCAAGATGGCAGAGAGCTACAAGCAAGCCGAGGCCCAGCACGTGGCCCAGCGCGCCGTCACCAAGAACGGCATCCTGGAGTCGGCGGAGAGCGTGGAGGTGCTCAAGCGCATGAGCCCGCCGAGCTTCGCCTTCTCCATCGACGTGGACGACCAGGCAGTGGCCAACCAGAAGATGTCCGGCCGCTGCTGGATGTTCGCATGCCTGAACGTGCTGCGCTTCCATATCGAGAAGGAGCTGGACCTGCCCAAGGGCACCTTCGAGCTGTCCCAGGCATACCTGGCCTTCTACAACAAGCTGGAGCGTGCTGCCTGGTTCCTGGAGCATGTGGTGGCCACCGCTGACAAGCCGCTGGACGATCGCGAGGTGGACTGGCTCATCAGCGCGCCCATGGCCGACGGCGGCGACTGGGACATGATCGCGGCCCTGGTGAAGAAGTACGGCGTGATGCCCCACGAGGCCATGGCCGAGACCCACTGCACCAACGACACCGCCGAGCTGAACACCGTGCTGTCGCACCTGCTGCGCCAAGACGCCATCAAGCTGCGCGCCATGGCCAACGAAGGCAAGGACACCGCCGAAACCCAGCTGGAGATGCTCAACGACGTGTACCGCATCCTGGCCGTGTGCTTCGGCGAACCGCCGGAGAAGTTCGACTTCACCTACGTGGACAGCAAGGGCAAGTACCATGCCGACTTGGGCATCACCCCGCTGGAGTTCCTGAAGAGGTACGTGCCCATCGACCTTGACGACTACGTGGGCGTCATCAACGTGCCCGGCGAGGACAACCCCTACGGCCGCGTGTACGCCATCCAGGACTCCGACCAGATCCCCGAGCGTCGCAACCTCTACGTCAACGTGCCCATGGAGGAGCTGAAGGGCTACGTCATCGAGTCGCTGAAGGCTGGCGACCCCGTGTGGTTCGGCTCCGACGTGCTGCAGTGGTGCGACCGCAACGCCGGCGTCATGGCGTCGGACCTGTACGACCTCGAGGGCCTGTTCGGGATCAAATTCGACATGGACAAGGCCCAGCGCTTCGCCATGCACGAGAGCCTGCCCACCCACGCCATGACCATCGCTGGCGTGGACATCAAGGACGGCAAGCCCAGCAAGTGGAAGATCGAGAACTCCTGGGGTACCGAGAACCATGGCCTCAAGACCGGCAACAACGGGTACTTCGTCTGCAGCGACGAGTGGTTTGACAACTTCGTGTACGAGGTGGCCATCCCTAAGAAGCTGCTGAAGCCCGAGACGCTGAAGGCGTTCGACTCCGAGCCCATCGTGTGGCCGTTCTGGAACACCTTCAACCCGGTGCTGGGCGCCTAGATGTTGCCGCCGGGCGGAGGGGCTGAGCTGGCGCTTGCCCGGTGAGACGGGGTCGGGTGCTTTGTCTCATGCCGGCCAGCGGGTGGTCGCGAGGTCGATCGAGGCGGCTTGCTCTGAGAAGGTTGACGCCGGGAAGGGGCGCTCCGTTGCGGGCGCCCCTTCGGCGTGAGACGGGGTCGGGTGCTTTGTCTCACTTGCAATCCGCAGGGGCTGGCGGGCGGGCTGCCGCGCGCAGCTCCGCAGCCGCCCTCGGTGAGACGGCGTGAGACGGGGTCGGGTGCTTTGTCCCAACCTGGTGACGGGCGGCTGGCGCGGCGGCCCGCCCGCCAGCCCTCCCGGGCGCCATGGAGCCCTGGGCATGCTCCTTCCTTCGCTACGCTCCGGCGCGACACTGGCCTTCTTCGCCGTCAAGCTGACGTCGACGCCTGTCTGCGCCAGTTCCCGGCCAGGCGTGGGCAAGGGACGTCCCCTGCCCACGCCTGCTCACGCCTGGCCACGCCCGCTCCGGGGCCCGCGCCATGCAGCGATGCGCCGCCGCCTCGCTGCATCCCTTGCCGCTCCGCTCCAAGAATCGCGCCTGCGCGCTCCCTTTCCGCGCTTGCTCCAAAAAATTGCGTTTGGGACCTGTTTGGGGGCGCTCCGAGCAGGGTTGGCTGCAAGATGTCGCTAGGAGATAATAGAGTGGGTTTCATCCGCTTCGCCAACAGCTCTCCCGAACCGGTCCCAAACGCAAATAATTGGACTAACCGCCCAAAGGGAGTGCCGTGGTGAGACGGGGTCGGGTGCTTCGTCCCAAAAGCCGAGTTTTGCTCGATATGGCATAAGGGAGCAGCGGATGGGAGGCTGAGAGGCCAAGTTTGGCGAGCTTTGACATG
Organism: uncultured bacterium; assembly: GCA_947564525.1. Lineage (GTDB taxonomy): Bacteria > Actinomycetota > Coriobacteriia > Coriobacteriales > Eggerthellaceae > D16-63. The sequence goes on from CANOCK010000064.1 coordinate 7,985, forward strand.
AAAGGCTGCGTCAGGAAGGTCTGCGATGTGTCGAATCGGGCGAAACTCGGCTTTCCGCCCCTTCTTGGCCGTTCTCCTCATGTCAAAGCGCGTGAAACTCGGCTTCTTGGCCACCGGGAGCCTTCTGCTGTGAGGGAGCGGCGTCGCGCGCCTTGCGCGCTTCCCTCGCTTGGTCGAGCGGGCTCGACGCTGCAGCCTGCGCCCCCGCCCTCAGCTCCTGGCCCCTCACGCTCCCGCGTCCCGCTCGCGGCCAGCTCGTACCCCGCATCCGCCTCTTCCCAGCCCCCAGCTCGCGGGCCGTCCACAACCCCACCATATCCGGGCCTTCCCTTTAGCAATCCGTTATCACGAGTGCTAAAATGGGCGACGAACCATGGACTATTCGCACAGCGTATGACTTGACTAACGCTCTCGTTGACCGATTACGCGAAACCCCGGAAATGAGGAACCCCTATGTCTTTCGAGAAATTCACGGACAAGGCCCGCAAGGTGCTCGTCCTGGCTCAGGACGAGGCGCGCGCCCTCCATCAGCCCTACGTGGGCACCGAGCACATCCTGCTCGGCCTCATCCAGGAGAAGGACGGCCTGGCTGCTCAGGCCCTCGACCGCCTGAACGTCACCTACGACGCCATGGTCCAGGGCATCCGCCAGGTGGTGTCCATCGACGAGGAGGCCGACGTGTCGGGGCACCTGAACTTCACCCCGCGCGTCAAGCGCGTGCTGGAGAACTCCCTGCGTGAGGCCATGCAGATGGGCCAGAGCTACATCTCCACCGAGCATCTGCTGCTGGGCGTGGTGCGAGAAGGCGAGGGAACCGGCCTGGAGGTGCTCGCCCGCCTGAACGTGTCGGGCGACGACGTGCGCAGCGCCCTGAACGACCTGGTGGGCCAGAGCCCCGTCTACGCCGGCCGCGCTGGGTTCGACCCGAGCGGCCTGGGCAAGGACTCCATGCTGGAGGAGTTCGGCACCGACCTGACCAAGAAGGCCCGCGACGGCAAGCTCGACCCGGTCATCGGGCGCGCAGCCGAGATCGAGCGCATCATGCAGATCCTCTCGCGCCGCCAGAAGAACAATCCGCTGATCCTGGGCGAGCCGGGTGTGGGCAAGACGGCCATCGCCGAGGGCCTGGCCCAGCTCATCGTGGCCAACCAGGTGCCCGACACCCTGCGCAACAAGCGCCTGGTCACCCTGGACGTATCGGCGCTGGTGGCCGGCTCGAAGTACCGCGGCGAGTTCGAGGAGCGCATGAAGAAGGTGGTGAAGGAGGTCATGGATGCCGGCGACGTGCTGCTGTTCATCGACGAGATCCACACCATCATCGGCGCCGGCTCGGCCGAGGGCTCCATCGACGCCGCCGCCATCCTGAAGCCGCCGCTGTCCCGCGGCGAGCTGCAGATCATCGGCGCCACCACGCTGGAAGAGTATCGCAAGCACCTGGAGAAGGATTCCGCCCTGGAGCGCCGTTTCCAGCCGCTGACGGTGAACGAGCCCAACGAGGAGCAGGCCGTCCGCATCGTGGAGGGGCTGCGCGACCGCTACGAGGCGCACCACCAGGTGCACTTCACCGACGAGGCCCTGGCCGCCGCCGTCTCCCTGGCCGACCGCTACATCCAGGACCGCTACCTGCCCGACAAGGCCATCGACGTCATCGACGAGGCGGGCGCGCGCATGCGCATCCGCAACATGACGCTGCCCAAGGAGCTGCGCGAGCTCGACGACGAGCTGCGTCGCATCCGTCAGGAAAAGGACAAGGCCATCGGCGAGCAGAACTTCGAGCGCGCCGCCGAACTGCGCGACGAGGAGGCCAGCGTGAAGGTCAAGCGCGCCGAGGCCGAGAAGCAGTGGGAGGAGGACTCGGCCAAGACGGTGCAG
>CANOCK010000065.1 GCA_947564525.1 uncultured bacterium
GGCGGCCCCTGCGCCCTCGATCGGCTTCGGCTGCGCGCCGGCAGCCGGGGCAGGCGCATCGGCGGCGCCCGGCTCGCTGGCGAGGCCCTTGAGCAGCGGCCGGATGGCGCGGAACGCCGCTGCGGCCAGCACCGCGTTCAGCACCGCCTTCAGCGCGTTGAACGGCACCAGCACCGGCACGATCATGGCCACCACCGCATCCAGCGGCACCCCGAGCCACGCTGGCGTGATGACCAGGTTCCCCGCTATGGCGAAGGCGACCATGGAGACGCAGCCGACCGCCAGGGCCGCGACGCGCCCCGCCGTCCGGGCCGAGCGGCGCCACAGCAGGGCCGAGGGGGCCACGAACGCCGTGACCACCAGCATGTTCATCACGGCGCCGGAGAAATCCGCGAACAGGATGCCGTGGATGGCTGCGCCGACGAGCCCCACGGCCACGCCGCCAGCGGGCCCGAAGGCGAAGCCGCTGATGAGCGCCGGCACCGCCGAGGCGTCGTACTTGAGCCACGTCACGCCCGGCAGCAGCGGGAACTCCACGAACGACAGCAGCACGCCGACGGCGCACAGCAGCGCCATGGTGACCAGCGCCTGGGTCGACCAGCGGTTGGTGTTGGCAAGGGTGGGTTGCGCCTTGGGCGCACGGGGGGATGCGGGCATGATGCACCAGCCTTTCCATCTCTTCCATCCGGACTCTGACCGTTGGCCCCGGACTTCCACCGGTGTCAGCCCGCGAGGCGCCATCGGCGCCGTACGGGGTCGCGGGCTCGCGCGCCCGGCCCCCTGCGGGCCGTCGCGCCTACCGCCAGTGAGGAATTCCACCTCGCCCTGAAACAGATACGCCAGCCATTGTAGCGCACCCGCCCAGCCCCGCAAGCATCGGCTCCGTGACGCATCGGTGCAGCCTCGGCGACGAACGGGGCGCCCGCTTGAGCCCCGCGGGGCACCTTCCTGCTCGGATCGCCGTGGGGTCCGGTTGCCTCTCTGCGCGCCTCCGTCTTGGGGTGGGGCAGCGTCTTCGCCGCGTAGGATCCTCATGGGCGCGATGCTCATGAGGATCCTACGGAGGGCTGCGGGGCTCGCAAGGCGCGAAGGGGCGGGCGACGAGCCCTCGATGGCCCTGGCCGACCTCTACGAGGGCCGGTAGCCTGCAGGGGCCGAGCGCCAGCTGGCCCAGCTGGCGCTGCCGGTCGCGGCGGGGCGCCTCTTGACCCCCCCTTCCGCGCTTTGCCGCGCCGAAGCCGCTCGCGGATGTTTTCGCCCTCGCGCGCCGAGGGGAAACGGGCGCTTCCCTATAATCGGACGCGATTCGCGCGCTCGGCCCCGGCGGGGCGGCGCGCCCGGTCGCTCTGACATATGTATGTGCAAGGAGGGTCGCCCATGGAGGCCATCGTCGATTTCATCAACGCCGTCGATGCGGCCGTCTGGGGCGTGCCCATGCTGGTGCTGCTCCTGGGCGCCCACATATTCCTCACCTTCCGCACCGGGTTCATCCAGCGCAAGCTGCCCACGGCCATCAAGCTCTCCATCACCAAGGACCCGGACGCCCCGGGCGACATCAGCCAGTTCGGCGCGCTGTGCACGGCCCTGTCGGCCACCATCGGCACCGGCAACATCGTCGGCGTGGGCACCGCCATCCTGGCGGGCGGGCCGGGGGCCGTGTTCTGGATGTGGCTCACCGGCGTGTTCGGCATCGCCACCAAGTACTCCGAGACCTTCGCGGCGGTGAAGTACCGCGTGAAGGACCACAACGGAAACATGCTCGGCGGCGCCATGTACGCCTGGGAGCGCGCCTTCAAGGGCGAGGGCGGCCGCACCCCATGGTGGGCCAAGCTGGGCGCCGTGCTGTTCGCGGCGTTCGCGGCTATCGCGTCGTTCGGCATCGGCAGCGCCGTGCAGTCCAGCGCCATGACCGAGGTCATCACCACCAACATCCCTGCCATCCCCACCTGGGTCTGCGGCATCGCCATCGTCATCCTGGTGTCGCTGGTGGTCTTCGGCGGCGTGAAGGTCATATCGCGGGTGTGCGAGCGGCTGGTGCCGTTCATGGCCATCGCCTACGCCTTGGGCTGCCTGGTCATCCTGGGGATGAACGCCCAGTGGGTCATCCCGGCCCTCGAGGCCATCGTCGTGGGCGCCTTCAACCCCCAGGCCGTGTTCGGCGGCGCGCTGGGCTCCACCCTCATCGTGGCGCTGCAGTTCGGCTGCGCCCGCGGCCTGTTCTCCAACGAGTCGGGCCTGGGCAGCGCGCCCATCGTGGCCTCGGCCGCCTCGACGCGCAACCCGGCGCGCCAGGCCCTCGTGTCCATGACCGGCACCTTCTGGGACACGGTCATCATCTGCCTCTTGTCGGGCCTGGTGCTGGTGTCCACCATGCTGGCCAACGGCGACATCGTCACCGGCATCTCGGCCGAGACCATCACCAAGGGCGCCGAGCTCACCAGCGCCGCCTTCGGGCAGATCCCGGTCATCGGTACGCCCATCCTTGTGCTGGGCATGATCCTGTTCGCCTACTCCACCATCCTGGGCTGGTCCTACTACGGCAACCGCTGCATCACCTACCTGTTCGGCAAGCGCGCCATCGTGCCCTACCAGGTGCTCTACGTGGCCATCGCCTTCCTGGGCGCCATCGGCATCGGGGACGTGGTGTGGACCGTGTCCGACATCACCAACGCGCTCATGGCCATCCCGAACATCGTGATGGTGCTGCTGCTGTCGGGGCTGATCGCCCGCGAGACGCGTCACTACGTCTACGAGCGCCATCTGGACGAGCAGGACGAGGCCCCTATCCCGCAGCTGGCGGACAAGTAGGGAGGGGCGCCCGGCGACTGGGCGGGCTGCGAGCCGCCCTGCAGTCCGAGCCTGGCCGCGCGGCCTCGGCTGCCATCCATCATGCAGGGCTCGCCTCGCACGGGGCCCGCGAGGCGAGCCCTGCCGGCCTGTCGCGGCAGCTGCGCGCGAGCTTAGCCGCCGCTCGCGAACCCGCATGGGAAACCGTCCTCGTCCCCCTTGCGCTGGACGCGCAGGGCAGCTACAATATACGAGTTGTTCTCAAGCGGATGGCGTCCCAAGCGCCGTCCCACCTGTTTCGGCCGCGGCCGATGGGTCCTCTCCATAAGCAGGGCTGCCAGCGAGGCGGCTCGACCCAGCGAGGACCCGTGTGCGCCAGGCAGACGGGTTTTTTGATGCACGGACAGTGCGAAAGGGAGGTGGGCGCGATAGCTGCTCAAGAGCCACGGCTCAACGATGCCATCACCGCACGCGAGTGCCGGTTGATCGACTTCGAGGGCAACCAGATGGGCGTGTTCCCGGTGCGGGAGGCCCGTCGGGTCGCCGAAGAAGCCGGCTTCGACCTGGTGGAGATCGCTCCGAACGCGGAGCCCCCGGTGTGCCGCATCATGGACTACGGCAAGTTCAAGTACGACCAGGCCATCAAGGCGAAGCAGGCGCGGAAGAACCAATCCAAGATCGAGGTCAAGGAGATGAAGTTCCGCCCGAAGATCGACGTGGGCGACTACACCACCAAGAAGAAGCACGTGCTGCGCTTCTTGGCCGCGGGCAACAAGGTGAAGATCACCATCATGTTCCGCGGGCGCGAGATGGCCCATCCGGACCTGGGCCTGTCGATCCTGGAGCGCCTCGCCGACGACCTGAAGGACGTGGCCGTCATCGAGAACCAGCCGAAGATGGAGGGGCGCAACATGCACATGCTCATCGCGCCGCTCCCGGCGTCCACCAAGAAGGCGAAGGCTGCCGACGCGGCGGCCGAGGAAAAGTAAGGAAGGGGAGCCACCATGCCCAAGATGAAGACCCATCGCGGCACTGCGAAGCGTTTCCGCGTGACCGGTTCCGGCAAGATCATGCGCGCCAAGGCGTTCAAGAGCCACATCATGACCAAGAAGAGCCAGAAGCGCAAGCGTAATTTCCGTCACGAGACCGAGGTTGCCAAGGCTGACCAGAAGGTGGTCGCTCGCAACCTGGGCCTGCGTTAATGAAAGGTGTGATGTGCCATGTCACGTGTTAAGCGTTCGATCCATGCCCGCAAGAAGCGCCGCACCATGCTCAAGCGCGCCCGTGGTTACTACGGCGCGAAGTCCTGCAGCTACCGTGCAGCGAAGGAGCAGGTGCAGCACTCGCTCCAGTACATGTACCGCGACCGCCGCAACAAGAAGCGCGAGATCCGCCGCCTGTGGATCACCCGCATCAACGCCGCGGCCCGCATCAACGGCATGTCCTACTCGGTGTTCATGAACGGGTTGAAGAAGGCCGGCGTCGAGCTGGACCGCAAGGTGCTCGCCGACATGGCCGTGAACGACCCGCAGGCGTTCGCCGCCGTGGTCGAGGTGGCGAAGAGGGCCCAGGCCTAGCTTCCCCACCGCTCTACGGCGCCACCATGGCTCCCAAGGGAAGGCCCCTGCCATCGCGGCAGGGGCCTTCTTGCGTGCGGGGCGGGATGGGGATGCGAGGCGGGTGCCGGGCGCTTGCGAGCGCTGGGGCCAGGTGCGCAAAGGGTCACGCAGAGGGCTCAAGGGGACGGCCTGGTCGCGAGGCTGGCCGGCGTGGCGGCGCTCCCGGGACCTGGGGCGGTCGAGCGCCTGCAGGGCAGGCTCCGGGCGCCTTAGCAGCAGCCCATGAGGGTATGGGCCAGATAGGCCTCCAGCGCCTCGCGCGGGGAGCCCTCGGCGCCAGCCACCACCTCGATGCCGGTCTCGCACAGCTCGTTGGCCATGTCCATGTCGATGCCGCCGGTGATCAGCGTGTCGAAGCCGATGGCCTTCACCAGGGCGGCCGGGGCCAGGCTGGCGTCGCCCATGTTGGGCAGGTTGCGGCAGTCGGTGATGATGCCCCGTTCAACGGTGTAGCACATGAACCCGTCGCACTGGGCTGCGTGGGGCGAGAGGTCCATGCCGTTGCAAGCGACCGCGATCTTCATGGGGTGACTCCTCTGGGGCGTTTGATGATGCGTTGGAAAGGCGTTGCCTCCAGCATAGGCAATGGCGTTGGGCTGGTGGCGCAGCCGTGGGCGAGCGGTCGGAAAAGGCGCTGGTTCAGCTGGCCCGACCGGCCTGCTGCGGCGGCCGGCCGGACGGCAGGCCGGTCGGGCGGTTCCCGACAGGCTGTCGAGCCCTAGCGGGTGTGGGCTGGCTTGCCGCCGAGGTAGAAGTGGAGGAAGCGGCGCTTCGATGCGCGCGGGTTCGGCAGCGCGTCGGGGCCGGCCAGCTCCAGCGTGGCCCGGGCGATGTCCAGCGCCGCCTCGGGCTTGCGCAGGAACGTCGCGTTCAGAAGCAGGGCCCGGGTGGACTCCGGGTTCTTGTCGATGTGGCGCAAGGTGTAGGCCAGCTCCCGTGCCGTGGTGACGTGCAGCGCCGCCCCGGCGCCGGTGAGCATGCTCACGTTGGCCTTCTCCTGGCCGTAGGCGCGCCCGAGCAGGATCATCGGCACCTCCGCGCACAGGCACTCGGTCACCACCAAGCCGCCGGACTTGCAGATGACCGCGTCGCTGGCGGCCATGAGGGCAGCCATCTCCTCCACGTACTCCAGCACCGTGACGTTGTCGAGCTGCAGGTCGGCCGCGCGGGCGCGCACCCGGGCGGCGTAAGCTGGGTCGTCCCCGGCGATGACCGCCAGGTGGATGCCCTTCAAGGTGGGCAGGTAGGGCAGCAGCTCGTCGATGCTCTGGCGGAAGTGCACGTAGGGCCGGGGAAGGCGCGCTCCGGCCAGGGCCAGCACCAGGCGCTTGCCCTGGGGCAGCGCGAAGCGGTCGCGAGCGGCCTCGGGGTCGCAGCCCTCCAGGAAGGTGGGGCGCGTGGGGATGCCCGTCACCAGGATGCGCTCCTCGGGCACCCGCCTCGGCCGCAGGGTCTCGGCCATGTGCTCGTTGGCGACGCAGAACAGGTCGGTGTAGAGGTGGGGCCACAGGCCCTCGACCTCGTAGTCGGTGGGCACGCACACGATGGGGAAGGGCTGGCGCGCCAGCATGCGGGCGCTCACGGCCACGTTGGCTGCGGTGATGTGGGTGGCCACGATGGCGAGGGGCTTGCGCTGGGCCACGTACTCGACGAACTTGGGGTACATGATGCGCGCCCAGATGGTGCCGCCGCCCCACAGCAGGCGTCCGGTGAGGGTGTAGCGCCAGGTGAGGTCGTAGAGGGGGCGGGTGGCGCCGGTGAACATGGAGGCGGTCTTGTCGCCGTCGAAGACGATGCGCCCGAAGTCCAGGATGTCCAGCACCTCCACCTGGAGGTCGGCCGGGGCGTCCCCTCGCTCGCGCAGCAGCTCCAGGGCCTGCCCGATGGCGTTGGCTGCGCTGCGGTGGCCTGAGCCCACGGAGGCATGGACCACCAGCACGCAAGGGGGCTCGTCCCCCTCGGCCGGAGGAAGGGCGGCAGGGCCGCAGGGCGCTTCGATGGGCTCGATGGGATCGTCCATGGGCCCATTATAAGCCATGGCGCACGAGGGCGATATTTTCCTCACAACTGGCCGCCTCCCCGGGAAATCCGCTATGATAGCTGGTGCAGGTCGCAGCCGCCTTCCCGCGCTACGGCCCGCCATGCGAACGCCCTTCGCCGCCCCTGGCCCCGCGCGGACCCGCCTGGCGGCACGACAGAACGGACCCGCTCCCATGGAAAGCCAGAACCCCACGGGCTCCCAGGCCGGCACCGTCGCGGTGCTCATACCCTGCTACAACGAGGCGCTCACCATCGGCAAGGTGGTCGACGACTTCCGCTCCGCGCTGCCCGAGGCCGCCATCTACGTCTACGACAACAACTCCTCCGACGACACCGCCGCCATCGCCGCGGCCCACGGCGCCATCGTGCGCCACGAGCCGCGCCAGGGCAAGGGCAACGTGGTGCGGAGCATGTTCCGCGAGGTGGAGGCCGACTACTACCTGATGGTGGATGGCGACGACACCTATCCGGCCGAGGCTGCGCCGGAGCTCCTGGCCCCGCTCATGGAGGGCCGCGCCGACATGACCGTGGGGGACCGCCTGTCCAACGGAAGCTACGGCGAGGAGAACGACCGCGCCTTCCATGGCTTCGGCAACGACCTGGTGCGCTGGCTGATCAAGGTGATTTACGGCTTCGCCTTCGACGACGTGATGACCGGCTACCGCGCCTTCAACCGCGTGTTCGTGAAGACCATGCCCGTCATGTCCGAGGGCTTCCAGATCGAGACCGAGATATCCATCCACGCCGTGGACCGGCGATGGCGCGTGGTGGACGTGCCCATCGACTACCGCGACCGCCCCGAGGGCAGCGAGAGCAAGCTGTCCACCTTCAACGACGGCGCCAAGGTGCTCATGGCCATCACCTCGCTGTTCAAGGACTACCGGCCCCTGGCCTTCTTCGGCTGGGCCGCGCTGATCCTGGTGGTGCTGGGCATCATCGCGGGCATCCCCATCATCGTGGAGTTCGCCCGCACGGGGCTGGTGCCGCGGCTGCCCACGGCGCTGCTGGCCGTGGCCATCGTGATCCTGGCGGGGCTCTCGCTCACCATCGGGCTGGTGCTGGACACCGTGGCCAAGAGCCATCGCAAGCAGTGGGAGATAGACGTCTACGGGGCCTATGATTGGCCCTTGCGCGCGAACGGGCGGTAGGGGATAATTACGAGGCTGCCGGTTCGCGGCGGCTGGATTGTCCCCATAGTCTAGAGGTCAGGACGCGGCCCTTTCAAGGCTGAGACACGGGTTCGATTCCCGTTGGGGGCACCATCTTGCGATGACGCGGGCTCTCGGAGGCTGGCCTTCCGGGGGCTCGCTCCTTTTAGGGCGGCGCGCGGAAGGGCCTTGGCGACGCGGGCTCTCGGAGACGCGGAAAGGCTGCGCGTGGGGCGGGGAAACCTCGGGCGAGGCCGCTGCGGAAGGGGCCGCGACGGTCAGGGCCGGATGGCGCAGGCGATGGCTTGACAGGGGCTTGAGCGGGGAAGAGGTGGTGCCCTCGACAGGATTCGAACCTGCGGCCTTCTGCTCCGGAGGCAGACGCTCTATCCAACTGAGCTACGAGGGCGTCGGAAGCGACGCCTGCCATTATACGCAAAACGGGACGCGACGGGGACGGGAACTTGGGATGACGGCGCAAGGCTCTACACTTCAGGCCATCAGCATCGAGCGCATGGGCTACGGCCCCGAGGCGGTGGGCCACCTGGCCTCGGGCAAGGCGGTGTTCGTGCCCGGCGCCGCCCCGGGGGACGTCGTGAGCGTCGAGGTGGTGGAGGACAGGCCGACCTTCGCCCGCGCGCGCCTGGCCGAGGTGCTGGAGCCGGGCGAGGCCCGCGTGGCGGCGCCGGCCTGCGCGGGCGCCTGCGGCGGCTGCCCCTGGGCGCACCTGTCCTACGGGGCGCAGCTGGCGGCCAAGCGGGCGAGCGTGGTGGACGCCCTCGTGCGCGTGGGGCGCTTCGAGCGGGCCGAGGCCGAGGCGCTGGTGGCCCCCTGCGCGCCGAGCGCGCGTCAGTGGGGCTACCGCAACAAGGTGGAGCTGGCCTGCGCCGTCGGCGCCGACGGCAACCCGGAGGTGGGCCTGAGCGAGCACGGCACCGGGCGCTTGGTGCCCCTGGAGCGCTGCCCCTTGGCGCCCAAGGCCATCGAGCGGGTGCCAAGGGCCTTGCGCGGGGCCCTGCGCTTCGCCCTGGGCGGCCAGGACCTGGGGCTGTTCCGCATCGGCGTGCGCCACAGCCTGCGCACCCGCGAGACCGAGATAGCCCTGTGGACCCGCCCGGGCGCCTTCCCGCGCAAGGCCGTGGCCGGCGTGCTGGGCGACGCGCTCAAGGCGACCTCCATCGTGCGCGTGATGGCCGAGGAGGGCAAGGCGCGCAAGGTGAAGAAGGTTGAGGTGCTGGCGGGCCGCGGCTGCTGGGGCGAGGAGCTGGCCGGCAACCGCCTGCTGGCGAGCGCGCCGTCCTTCTTCCAGGTGAACACCGCCCAGGCCGAGAGGCTGGTGGGGCTGGTGATGGAGGGGCTGGCCCTGGAGCCGGGCGCCTTCGTGGCCGACCTGTACTCCGGCGTGGGCACCTTCACGCTGCCGCTGGCCCAGGCCGGCTGCGACGTGGCGGCGGTGGAGTCCGCCGGGTCCTCCGTGCGCGACCTGCGGCGCAACGCCGAGGCCGCTGGCGTGGACGTGGAGGTGATCGGCGGCGACGCGGCGCGGGAGCTGCCGGAGCTGGGGCGCCTGGACGCCCTGGTGGTGGACCCGCCCCGCAGCGGCCTGCAGGAGGGCATCGTCGAGGCCATAGCCGCCGCGGCCCCCGAGGCCATGGCCTACGTGAGCTGCGACCCCCAGACCTGGGCCCGCGACATGGCGCGCCTGGCCGCTGCCGGCTACCGCCTGCAGGCGGCGACGCCGGTGGACCTGTTCCCCCAGACCTACCACGTGGAGGTGGCGTCGATCCTGCGCCGCGCCTGAGGGCGGGTCCTGGCGCGCTGCTGCCACGGTGCGGAGGCGTCGCGTTTACGGTTTCGTTTCAATGGGCCCTCCTACGTCCCCTGAGGCGTCGAAGGGCCTTTCACCTGGGGCTATGATGGGCGGCCATCGGGGCGCTCGAAATCCCTCTTGCAAAACCCAAGGACGGTTGCTAGACTCACGGCAGCCAAACCGTAGTTCCCCTCGTGTGGGGAATTGCAGCTAACCGAATAGATCTCAATCTTGTTGCCGCTTCGTTTTGAGCAGGGATTAAAGAGGGCATCGGCCTATCAAGATTCTTTGCTCAGAATGAAAGTTCTGGTTTAGCTGCAATCTTGCGGTTTGGCGACTGTGGCGGATGCCCTCCTTAATCCG
>CANOCK010000066.1 GCA_947564525.1 uncultured bacterium
GCAAGGTAGATGGTCACGACCTCATCTTGGGTGGTGGACAGGTTCGGCTTCGTCAGCCCGAACTCATAGTCGGCCTTCGAGGAGTTCTTTTTCGTCGACCAGCCCACAGCGGTGTATCCCTTGGTCACGGCGGCCCCGTAGTCGTACTTGCTTTTCCCGTCGTTGTACAAGCCCGTCAGATTCGGCAGCATGCCCTTCACGTCCTTGTGAGGTTCGGGCTCCACGTAATCGTAGGTGAGGGTGATTGTCCCTTGGTCCCCACCGGTCTTCGAGCAGGTCTTGACTTTGTAGGTGATGGGCTCCTCGTTTATCATCAATTTGCGGCCTTCAGGATACTCCGCGTCGAGTATCTCGGGGTCTTGCTGGCCGAAGGTGTATGTGTGTTCGAACTTGTCTTTCTTGTAGGTCTTGTAGCCCTTTGCTTTGTACCCCGCGCGAAAGTAAGTCTTCACAGCATCCTTCGAAGGAAGCCCAAGAGGGGTTCCTTCGTCGCTTGCGGGGAAGTGCGTAACCGTCGCGCTGGCGATCTTGGTTGTACCAGCCCCATCCCAAATCTCGATAGGGACCTTCCAGATTGCCGTCCATGTAAGAGGGATTTTCTTCCCTGCGTAATCAGGCCAGTCACTCTGGGATAGTTTGTTTTGGTTGACCCAGAATATTTTCTTAAGAGCTCTGACTCTGTTATCTGTAACTGTCGTTGTGATCCGCCAACCGGCAAAAGTGCATCCGGCTTTAGTTGGCGCTACCATCCTGTTGGAGAAGCTGTCAAGGTTTTGGTCAGCCCAATCCCAGGTTACAGCTGCTGATTTAGTTCCGCCTTTTAAATCAATCGCCCGTGGTGCGTTTGCACCAATTATGATTATTACTTCAGTCACGTTCGTTAAGTCAGGACTCCAGGTGAAACCGCTCTTCAGTTCGCCGCTCCTCACAATCTCCCCGTCAGCATCCAAGAACGAGATGCAGGCAGAGATTGCCCCACCGTCCGCGCTCCCGCCGTTATTGTGATAGTACTTGTAGGTGCTCATGTACGAGGAGCCGTCTTCGAGGACTTTTTTAGCATGTATGTTCAAGTAGCCGTCCCGCATGTAAAACAGGCCAAGAGCATTAGGATCTTTGTATCGGATGTCTATGCCGGGAGCGTGGGAAGTGAAGACCTCCTGATTGCTCCACTTGTCATACACACAGGAAGCGTCGATGGATCGGTAGAAGGCGCCTGACGAGCTATACACCGTCACATGAGGACGCACGGATGCGCGGTCGGCAGCCGCACTTCCCACATCGGATGCAGAGCCGACCTCCAAGCCCGTCGACTCCCAAGGCTCGAGCGCCCCATCGGCGTAGACCCTGATGCTACCCAATTTGGGCACTTCTCCAAAAGAGCCGTCTGCTCGCGATTCGGAGCCGACGCCACCCACAGAAGAGCTCACTTCGACCACGCTCGCTGGGGCATGGATGGTGGCGAGGCTCGCGCATCCTTCCAGGGAGCCGGCGGCCACGGTGGCGCAGCCGTCGGCTATCTCGATGTCGGTGGCGCCGGCGGGGACCCGCAGGAGGGTCTCGCCAGAGGCGTCGTACAAACAACCGTTCCGCGAGGAGAAGGCTGCGCTGCCCGCCTCCACGGAGATGGCGTCCACGCCGGCTGAATGCGAGAAGCGCGACGGGTCCACCACCTCCGCTGTCGAAGGGACGCGGGCAGCGCCCTGCTTGCCCTCGGGAACGAGCAAGAGGCTGGTCTGTTCGGCATCGAAGAGCATGCCGTCGTAGGAGGAGAGGTCGGGGTTGCCCTCGGCCACCTCGATGGAGGCGACGGAGGAGCCCTCGAAGGCGGCCTGGTCGACGGATTCGACCGAGGCCGGCAGCGCCACCGTGGCCGCGTCGCACCCGACAAGGGCGCGAGGGCCGATGGCAGCGAGGGCATAGCCGGGGCCGTCGTAGCTGATGGTCTCGGGAAGCGTCAGCACCGCAGGCTCGCCGGCGCCCGAAGCGTCGGAGCCTGCGTCGGAATCCGCATCAGGGCCTTCCGCCCCGTCGGCCCCGGAAGAGCTGCCAGCCGAACCGCCCACCAGCCCGCCAGCGAGCGTACGGGGCGAGACGGCCACCAGGGCCACCTCCCCCTCGCCCACGATCGCGTAGGTGAGCCCATCCACCGTGAAGGACCCGACGACGGGCTCGACGGCCTCGTCGTCGCCGTCCACCAGCGCCACGTCGGCGCTCACGCGCAGCATGCCGCTCGACAGGTAGCTCGCCAAGGTAGGGGTGCCATCAGCGGAGGCGCCCTCACCCGAAGCAGCGCCGTCGTCCAGCACGGCCGCAGCGTCGACCCCTTGGGGCGCAGCCTCGAACTCCGGCACGTCAGCCTCGTCAGCTGCGGCAAGCTCGCTCACGAGAGCGTCCGTCGGCTCGTCCGCTACGGCAGGAATCGTTGGTATGGCAGCTGCCGACAGAGCGACAGCGCAAATGATGACCAGCCTTCCCAGATGGCTGATCGAAGGGTTCGCAGGGGCTCGCATTGCACCCAGCTCCTTCCGCTATGAGATTGTCCCGCTGCGGAGGAAGCCTGATCACGATGCGCTAAAAGCCACCAGGTGAAAATGAGGAAGGCATCCACCACAGCGGCTAAACAGCAAGATTGCAGCAAATCAAGGAATAATTCCGAGAACCAGAATCTTGAAAGGCAGATGCCCTCCCCATTTCTGGTTCCAGAATAGACGTTCCGAACAGTCCCGTATTCGATTCACTGCAACTCCCCTTGCGGAGAACCGCTGTTTAGCCGCTTGTGACTATAGCAAGCGCTCCGACGACTGGCAAGACAGGATTTCCCAAACCCGCCCAGGTGGCAGGCAAATCCCCAGGTGAAAGCAGCGAAAATTCCGAAACGCCACGGATTGGCCCACCACAGCCCCTCCATCAGGCCCCGAGCCCATCCCAAGCTTCCTACAACTTAACACCTCAGCTTAACAGGGTGTTAAGTTGTAGGAAGTTAAGTAGCAAGCTGAGAGAAAGAGCTGGTCAGCAGCACCAAACAGTCAGTCGACCAGACGAATGGGCAATCAGGCCATCAACGGAGATGGTCGCGGCTAGAAGCGCGAGCCGCTGCGCAGGATGCTCACGAACACCCAGATGGACAGCACCACCGCCGCGGCGAACCCCAGGAACGCCAGGGCTGGCACGCCGAGCAGCTTCGGCTCCAGAGGGCTCAGCGCCAGCATGCTCGACCCGATGAACAGCCCCATGATGATCAGCGCCAGCGTGACGCGGGTGAAGATGAGGGACATGCCGCGGAACAGGTTGTCCGACCCTATGACCTCGGTGTTGATGCGCAGCTGGCCGCGAGTAAGCATCTTGAGCGCTTGCCCAGAGTAGGTGGCCGCCTGCATGAGCCCCCGCCCGGACGACACGGTGCCACGCGCCACGTCCTCCATCAGCTGCTTCGCCTCGCTCGCGGGGTCGCTCTTCTCGAGCACGTGGCGGTTGATGATGGAGATGATGCTCTGGTCGTGAAGGTAGGGCGCCACCGTGCCCTCGACGGTGATCACCCCGCGCGACACGTTGGTCACGCTGGAGGGCAGCGTGACGTGGCTGGCCCGGGTCACCGCCAGCACCTCGGCCAGGAATGCCGCGATGTCGATGGAGGCCACGTCCTCGGTGGCGTACTTGCCGATGATGTCGTCGAGCTGCTCGAGGAACTGCGGGTAGTTGACCTTGCTCTCGTCCACCTTCACGGCAAAGCGCATGAGCGCGTCGGATAGCCCCGCCGAGTCGCGCAGGCCCACCGCCTTGACCATGGCGCCGAAGTCGGCCCGATCGGTGGCATCCAGCCGCCCCATGAGCCCCAGGTCGATGTAGACGATCTGGCCGCCGCGGATCAGGATGTTGCCCGGATGCGGGTCCGCATGGAAGAATCCCTGGTCGAGGATCTGGGACGCGTAGTTGTCCAGCAGCTTGGTGCCGATCTCCTCCAGGTCGTAGCCACGCCGCCGCAGCTCGCCGGCGTGGCCGATGGGCACGCCCTCGACGTACTCCATCACCAGCACGTACTCGTTGCAGTATTGCTTGTACACCTTGGGCACCGCCACGTAGACGCAGTCGGCGTTGTTGCGGGCGAACTCCTCCAGGTTGCTGGCCTCTTCGCAGAAGTTGGTCTCCTTCAGGAAGGTGGCCCACATCTCCTCGACGACGCCCTGCAGATCGACGAGCTGGTCGTCCTTGACGAAGCGCCCGAGGCGCCCCACCAGGTTGCGCATGATCTCTATGTCCAACGCCATGGTCTCGCGCACGCCGGGGCGCTGCACCTTTATGGCCACGTCCTCGCCGGTGACCAGCCGTGCCCGATGCACCTGAGCCAGGCTGGCGCTGCCCAACGGCGTGGAGTCGATCTCGGCGAACACCTCGCGTCGTCGGCCAGCACCGTACTGCTCGTCCAGAGCCGCCAGCATCTCATCGAAGGGCAGCGGGTCGCTATCGGCCTGGAGCTTCCTCAGCTCGTCGCAGTAGGGCTGAGGAAGGATATCCGACTGGGTGGAAAGGGTCTGGCCGATCTTCACGAAGGAGGGGCCCAAGTCCTCCAGCATGGCGCGGAACTCCACCGGCGTGATGGAGCCGGGCAGCCCGTGCTTGCGCGCGATGGACACGATCTGGCGCATGCGCGTGCGCCGCGTGGCCGCCGACAGGTCGAACTTGTCCTGGTCGCTGACGGTCGTTCGGGTGGTGAACACGTATTTGAGCAGCGCGTTCTCGGCCATGGTCGAACCCCTTGGAAGCCCTGCTCTACTTCTCGGTGCGCTCCACGGAGGCCACCACGCGGGCTTCCTCCTCGCGGCCGGCGCGGATGTCCGCCGGCTCCTCGACGTCGCGCTCGGCCAGCTCGGCCACCTTGGCGGCGAAGGCCTGGCGCTGCTCGGGGGTCATGGTGGCCATATGGGCGGCGATCAGGTCCTCGTGGACGTTGGTCGCGGTGTCGGCCGCCTTGTGCTTCAGCTCCTCGTTGAGCTCCTTGCCCTGCTCCACCGTCAGCTCGCCCTTGGCGATCAGCTGGTCGACCAGGTCCTTCGACTTCTCAGCGCCGATGGCCAGCGCGCCGACCCCCGCCAGGAAGATGTCCTTGAACCCACCGATGATGTTGTCCGTCGCGTTCGCCATGATGCACCTCGCAATCGATCCGCCCGACCCTCCCACGGCATGCCGCAGGCGCAGAGGGCCGAGCCTGACAGTTACGAGTCCATCATGACGCAGCGGCGCCGCCCCGCGAATCCGAGGCGGCGGCCGTTACGCAAGCGTTCCCTAGTTGAACAGCGCGTCGAAGCGACCCACGCCCGCCGGCGACGTGGCCACCTTGTGGCGATGGGCGAACCCGAGCAGGTCGGTGAGGGCGTCCAGGGCGACCTCCTTCTTCTCGCCCGTGCGGCGCAGCTTAATCTCCACGGTGCCGTTGGCCAAGCCGCGCTTGCCCACCACCACCTGGAGCGGCCAGCCGATGAGGTCGGCATCGGCGAACTTAACCCCGGCGCGCTCGTCGCGGTCGTCGATGGCCACTTCGAAGCCGATGCCCACCAGCTCGCGGGCGATGCGCTCGGCCTCGGGCTGCACCAGGTCATCCCCGACGGTCAGCGGCACGATGCACACGTGGGCCGGCGCCACCG
This sequence comes from uncultured bacterium, assembly GCA_947564525.1. GTDB lineage: Bacteria > Actinomycetota > Coriobacteriia > Coriobacteriales > Eggerthellaceae > D16-63. The sequence goes on from CANOCK010000066.1 coordinate 5,640, forward strand.
ACAGCGGCCAGGCGATGCCATGCTCGTCGTTGTGCTGCTCCACGATGGCAGCCAGGGTACGAGAGATGCCCACGCCGTAGCAGCCCATAGTGAAGGGCACCTCGTTGCCCTCCTCGTCGGCGAAGGTAGCGCCCATGGCCTTGGAGTACTTGTCGCCCAGCTGGAACACCTGGGACACCTCGATGCCGCGGGCGCCCTGCAGGGGCTTGCCGCACTCGGGGCACGCGTCCCCCGGCGCCACCACGCACAGGTCGGCCCACGCGTCCACGGCGAAGTCCTCGCCCGGGCGAGCGCCCACGTAGTGGTAGCCCTCCTCGTTGGCGCCCACCACCCACTGCGGCACCGCCTGCAGGCTGCGATCGGCCACGATGCGCGCGCCCTCGGGCAGGCCCACCGGGCCCATGGAGCCCTTGTGCAGGCCGAAGCCCTCCATCTGCTCGTCGGTGAGCAGCTGGAAGCCCGGCACCTCGCGCACGGCCTTCAGCTCGTTGAGCTCGTGGTCGCCCGGCACGAACAGCACCACCAGGCGCTCCTCGGCGTCCTGGCCCGACAGGGCCTTCACCGTGGCGCTCTCGGGGATGCCCAGGAACTTCGCCAGGTCCTCGATGGTGTGGACGCCCGGGGTGGACACCTTCTCCAGGGCCGGCACCTCGTAGGTGGTGGGCGCGCACTGGCACTCGCCGGCCTCGGTGTTGGCGGCGTAACCGCAGGGGCAGTGCACCAGCTCGGCCTCGCCCGACTCGGCCAGGGCCATGAACTCGGTGGTCACGCTGCCGCCGATCTGGCCCGGGTCGGCCTCCACCGGGTAGTAAGCCAGACCGCAGCGGTCGCAGATGATGCCGTAGGCGCGGCTCATGTCGTCGTAGGTCCTCTGCAGCGACTCCTGGTCGGCGTTGAAGCTGTAGGCATCCTTCATGATGAACTCGCGGCTGCGCAGCAGGCCGAAGCGCGGGCGGATCTCGTCGCGGAACTTCACCTGGATCTGGTAGAGCGTGCAGGGCAGCTGCTTGTAGGAGCGCAGCTCGTTGCGCACCAGAGCCGTAATCAGCTCCTCATGGGTGGGGCCCAGGCAGAAGCCGTGGTCGTGACGGTCGTTCAGGCGCATGAGCTCGGGGCCGTAGTCGTCCCAGCGGCCGCTCTCATGCCACAGCTCCGCCGGCTGCAGCGCCGGCATCATGATCTCCTGGGAGCCGATGGCGTCCATCTCCTCGCGCACGATGTCCTCGATCTTGGTGAGCACCCGATAGCCCAAGGGAAGGAACGTGTACACGCCCGAGGCGGTCTTGCGAATCATGCCCGCCCGCAGCAGCAGCCGATGGCTGGCGATGTCGGCGTCGGCGGGATCTTCCTTCAGGGTGGGCGCGTACAGGTTGCTCATGCGCAGGATGTCGGTCATAGGGATTCAATCTCCTCCATCAGGGCGTCCAGGATGTCCGCCTCGTCGACTTTCCGAACGATTTTACCAGAAGCGAACACCGCCCCTGAGCCCTGTCCGCAGGCTACGCCCAGGTCGGCGTCCTTGGCCTCGCCCGGGCCGTTGACCACGCACCCCATGACCGCCACCTTCAGCGGCCGGTCGACCTGAGCCAGCCGCTCCTCCACTTGCTTGGCCAGGGCGATGAGGTCCACCTGGCAGCGGCCGCACGTAGGGCAGCTGATGAGCTCCGGGCCGCGACGGCGCAGGCCCAGGGCCTGGAGCAACGTCCAGCAGGCGCGCACCTCCAGCGTGGGGTCGTCGGTGAGGGATATGCGCAGCGTGTCGCCGATGCCCTGCTCCAGCAGCACCCCCAGGCCAGCAGCGGACTTGATGATGCCCTGGAAGGCGGTGCCCGCCTCGGTGACGCCGATGTGCAGCGGCACGGAGGGCATGGACTCGGCCAGCAGGCGGTAGGTGGCGATGGTGGCCGGCACGTCATGGGCCTTGGCGGACACCACCAGGTCATGGAAGCCGCGCCCTTCGAAGTAGGCCACGTAGCCCGCCGCCGACTCCGCCAGCTTCTCCGGCAGCGCCAGGTCGGTACGAGCGGCCAGGCCAGCCTCGAGGGAACCGGCGTTCACCCCGATGCGGATGGGAATGCCCGCCTCCCCCGCCGCGTCCATGACCGCGTCGCAGGCGGCCAGGCCGCCGATGTTGCCCGGGTTGATGCGCAGCTTGGCCGCGCCGCGTCGGGCCGCCTCCACGGCCGCCTCGGCGTCGAAGTGGATGTCGGCCACCACGGGCAGCGGCGACGCGGCGCACACCGCCGCGAAGGCGTCCAGGCAGCTCCGGGAGGGGATGGCCATGCGCACCACCTCGCAGCCGGCCTCCTGCAAGGCAGCCACCTGAGCCAGGTTGGCCGCCACGTCGCGGGCCGGCGCGTTCAACATCGACTGCACCACGCACGGGGCACCGCCGCCGAGCGCCACGCTACCCACCATGACCTGGCGGGTAGCAACGGCCGCAGGGCTATCGCTCGTCTTTCGCGCTTCCATCCTTGCTCGCCATCCTCTCATGGGCCTCCATGACGCCGTTGCGCACCGCCGCCCTCATCACGAAGTAGCCGGCAACGAACAGAACGGCTGTCGTCACCACGGTCCGCAGCAGCACGGCGAGCACCATCAACGTCTCCGGGTCTGTCACGGCCGCCACCTCCGCTGCGCTACCAGTTTCCCAATATGAACCGCTGCACATCCTGATTCAGCATTATGACGAAGAACCCGATGAACAGCGCCATGCCTGCCATGGACAGGTAGGTCATGGCCCGAGTGGACACCAGGCGCCGCGTCAGCTTCTGGAAGACCTCCACCACGAAGCGCCCGCCGTCCAGCGGCGGGATGGGCAGGAGGTTCATCACGCCGAGGGAGACCGAGATCATGGCCATGAACTGCAGCGCCGCCACCACGCCCGCCTCGAAGTAGGTCTTGGACATCACGGCGATGCCTACGATGCTGGTGGAGTCGCTGACGGTCTGGGCGGCCGTAGCCGGATTGAACAGCCCCGCCACCGCCTGCACCACCATGCCGATGTACACGAAGCCCGCCTGGACCGACTGCAGGGGGCTCATGGTGCGGTGCACCACCTCACCCGACTCCAACTGCAGGTCCATGCCGATGACGGAGAAGATGACGATGAAGGCCACCATGGCGAACAGCAGGTTCACCGCGATGCCGGCCAGCAGGATGACCGAGCGCTTCCAGAACGGCTGGGCGCGGTACTGCTGGCAGTACTCGCTTTCGAACAAGGCGGTGGCGTCGGGCACCGGGCGCGGCTCGCCCAGGGCGTAGCGGGCCTGGGCACAGTCGTCAGCCACGGTGGGGCCGCGGCGCCGGCGCCGGCGGACCGGATAGCTGGCAGGGGCACGATAGGTGTTGGTCTGGTCCTTCTTGGTGGGCGCCACCACGCTGCCCCACTCCACCAGCTCCTCCAGCGCCTCGAAGGCCTCGTCGTCGGTGATGCCGCAATCCAGGGCCACCGTCTCCATCTCGGCGGTGCCGCGCTCGTAGAGCGACGCCAGCACCTCCTTGAGGTGGGGTTTCATCTCGCCCGCCTCCATGCCACACACCTTGGCGTAGCCGCCGAGGGGCACCGCGGTCACGCCGAAGCGGGTGCCGCCGCGGGTGAAGCCCACCGAGGGGCCCGGCAGGCCGAGCATGAACTCGGTCACCCGCACGCCGAAGGCCCGCGCCGCCAGGTAGTGGCCGCCTTCGTGGATGAACACCAGGAAGCCGATCACCACCGTGGCGCAAAGGACCATAAAGAGGATATCCATGGGCATGTTCCTTACCTATATATAAGTAGGGGCCGCGCCCGCGTCCGCGCCGCCCGCGCGCTCTCGTCGCGACAGCGGCCCGAGCAGGGCCGTCAGCTTGCTGGCGCCAGTATAGAAGACCCAGGCCGCCCCAAGAGCGCCGCCGCCGAAAACCACAGGGAAGACGCAGCCGCCCTAGCCCCTTCGCGCGACCGATGGCCGAGAAGGCGCCGAGGCCGCTCGCTAGGGGCGAGCGGCCTCGGGTGCAACGTAGGTGCGGCAGTGGACCGCCGCCCTCAGGCGTAGCGGGTGGCGTCCACGGTGAACGTCACGCGCAGGAGCCCTGTCGGCACCGCGAAGCCGG
>CANOCK010000067.1 GCA_947564525.1 uncultured bacterium
GTGAGACGGGGTCGGGTGCTTCGTCCCAAAAGCCAAGCTTTGCCCGGCATGGCATGAAGGGAGCGCGGATGGGAGGCTGGAAGGCCAAGCTTGGCGAGCTTTGACATGAAAGGCTGCGTCAGGGAGGCCTGCGATGTGTCGAATCGGGCAAAGCTTGGCCTTTCGACCCCCCCCCCCCTTGGGTCGCTCGGCTTATGTCAAAGCGGACGAAACTTGGCTTTCAGCGTGAGACGGGAGTGTGAGACGGGGTCGGGTGCTTCGTCTCACCAGGCTGACGCGTAGTGCAGGCTTCTTATCCGCACTCCCATTCCGCGACTCGACAGATTATTTTCGATTGTGCATTGCTCGGAGCGCGGATTCCAGGTCGCTATTAAACCTTAGAATCAACAAATAGTCGAAAACTTGCCATTGATCAACCCGAGGGACCCGCAGGGCAATGCACAAACGCAAATAATCTGCCGGAAGGCCCTCGGGGGATGCGGACATTTTTTCGAACGGCCTACGTGAGACGGGGTCGGGTGCTTCGTCTCAGGCACTTCACCCGCCAGCCCGCACAACATCATTCCGCGCTTCAAACAGCGAGAGAGTGGCAGAGGGGCTTTTGCCGCAAAGGCGCGCTACCCGGGCACCTCGCACCCGCCCCTGCCTTCGCCTATACGGTGAGCCTGCTCGTAGCCGCATGGGCGGCCGGCGCGCACTCCGACGCCCTGCGGGCGTCGAGGCGGCGGTTGCGGAAGTAGACCGCCCAGTTCAGAGCCAGGCATCCCAGGTTGACCACGTAGACCGCCAGCACCCAGCTGATGTTGCCCGAGACCAGCTTGGCGGCGATGCCTGCGAGGTAGCCGGCCGTGATGAGCGCGATGAACTGCCAGCTGGTCCCCGCTGCCGTTCGCGCTTGGAGGCCCTTGTAGGCGTTGAGGGGCCAAGAGAGGCCGAAGCAGATGAGCATGAGGGCTTCCATGAGTTCCGCCATGGTTGCGAAGCACTTCCTTCCCGTTGCGCATCGGACGCCGGCTCTCGGGTGCGGCGCCTATCGGAGCGCCGCACGCTTGCGAGCGCGTGCGATGCCTTCCATCCATTCGATGCGAACCCGATGATGCGCGCCGTTTGTTTCCATCGTATTACCGACGTTGTCGCGCCCACGATGCTGTTGACTGGTCGCAACCGGGTGCCACCCGCAGGCAGGCTGATATGCTGTAGCCAGTAGCCAGTAGCCAGTAGCCAGCAGCCAGCAGCCAGCGCGCTGCGACCCGGAATGCGCCGGGCGAAGGGCAAGAGAGGAGATGCAGCAGTGGATGAGCTTGCCATGCTCGACGCCCTCTCGGTGGTGAGGGCGCCCTGGCTCGACCTGCCGATGGTGGCCATCTCGACGTTCGGGAACATGGGAATCGGCTGGGTCATGCTGGGCATCGTGCTCATCTGCGTGCGCCGGTACCGGCGCGTCGGCATCGCGGCGGTGGTCGCCATCGTGGTGGCGGGGGTGCTCGCCAAGCTGGTGATCGGCGAGCTGGTGGTGCGCCCGCGCCCGTGCGACGCCAACCCTGCCTTCGCGCTGCTGATCCCGCGCCCGTTCGGGACGTCGTTCCCCTCCGGCCACGCGGCCGCCGCGTTCGCCGCCCTTGCCGTGCTCGTGGCGTTCCGCATGCCGAAGGGAGTCGTCATCCCGTCCACCATCCTCGCGGTCCTCATCGCGTTCTCCCGCTTGTACCTGTACGTGCACTACCCCACGGACGTGCTGGCTGGCGCAGCCTTGGGCGCGCTCGTGGGCACCGTCGTCGCCCTGTGCCTGAGGCCCAAGCAGCTGGCTGCCATCCCTTCGGGGGAGGGCCGCCCACCCGGTCTGCCCTAAGATTTTTGTGCACTTTCGACCACGTCTGTGCTAACATGCACAAAACGCGAACCCGAGAAAGGCAGAAATGCAGCTCGCCAAGGCACATACCTTCGAAACGGCCCTCATGGCCGGTGCCGCTGCATCCCTGCGCGTTCGCGCTGACCGACGACGACTCCGCTAGAGTCGCCGTTTCTTTTTGGGGCGCTACCCAGACGCCCTCTCCGAGATTCCGAACGGCATAGACTCGACCACTCGCGCCGCCATGCGCCTTGGGCCCTGGCTGCGCTCTGGGCATCCGCGCACGCACTCAGCGAAAGGAAGGCATCATCATGGCGCAGAAGGAAAAGGCGATACTGGCATACTCCGGCGGCTTGGATACGTCGGTGTGCATCAAGTGGCTGCAGGAGGAGTATGGCCTCGACGTCATCGCGGTGGTGGGCGACGTGGGGCAGGAGCACTCCGGCCTCGAGGCCGTGAAGGCCAAGGCCCTGGCGACCGGCGCCGTCGAGTGCCTGGTGGTGGACATGCGCGAGGCCTTCGCCAGCGAGTACCTGAGCTGCGCCATGGCCGCCAACGCCCTGTACGAGAACAAGTACCCCCTCGTCAGCGCCTTGTCGCGGCCTCTCATCGTGAAGCACCTCGTGGACGCCGCCCACGCCTACGGCGCCAAGTACATCGCCCACGGCTGCACCGGCAAGGGCAACGACCAGGTGCGCTTCGAGTCCTCCATCCTCATGCTGGACCCCTCGCTCGAGATCATCGCGCCGGTGCGCGACTGGGACCTGGGCTGCCGTGCCGACGAGATGGCTTGGGCCGAGGCCCACGGCATCAGCGTTCCCACCACCCAGGCCTCGCCCTACTCCATCGACGACAACCTGTGGGGCCGGGCCATCGAGTGCGGCGTGCTGGAGGATCCCTGGGCCGAGCCCCCGGCGGACATCTACACCATGACCGCCGACCCGCTGCAGGCTCCGGACCAGCCCACCTACGTGGAGGTCTCCTTCGAAGCCGGCATCCCGTGCGCCCTGGACGGCAAGCCCATGAGCTTCCTGGACGTCATCTACGCCATGAACGGCATCGCCGGGGCCAACGGCTTCGGCCGCCTCGACATGATCGAGAACCGGCTGGTGGGCGTGAAGAGCCGCGAGTGCTACGAGGCGCCGGGCGCGCTGGCGCTCATCCAGGCGCACAAGGCCCTCGAGGACCTCACCTTGGAGCGGGGCGTCCTCCACTACAAGCTGGGCATCGAGCAGGCCTGGGCCGAGCAGGTGTACAACGGCCTGTGGTTCTCTCCGTTGAAGGAGGCCTTGGACGCGTTCTTGGCCAGCACCCAGCAGTGCGTCACCGGCACCGTCAAGCTGAAGCTCTGCAAGGGCAGCTGCACCGTGGTGGGCCGCAAGAGCGACTACTCCCTCTACAGCTACGAGCTGGCCACCTACGACGCCACGGACCAGTTCGATCACCAGGCTGCCAAGGGATTCATCGACCTGCACGTGCTCACCTGCAAGGAATGGGCGAAGAACCGGCTGGCCATGGGCGCGCCCATGCACCAGTTCAAGGCGGTGGCCTCCACGGCCGACGAGTTCACGGCCACCAACTCCGCTGTGGTTGAGGAAGCCGAGGCGGTCGTGAAGGCCGCTCAGAAGGTAGGTGCCTGATGGCGCTCTGGTCCGGAAGGTTCGAGGAGGGCGTCGACGCCTTCACCCAGCGCTTCGGCGCCTCGCTGCCCGTCGATTGCAAGCTCTACGCCCAGGACATCGCGGGCTCGAAGGCCCATGCGTCCATGCTGGCCGCCCAAGGCGTCATCAGCGCCGAGGACGCCCAGGCCATCGCGGCGGGCCTCGACGGCATCCAAGCCGACATCGAGGCGGGCGCCTTCGCCTTCGACGTCAACGACGAGGACATCCACATGGCCATCGAGGGCGAGCTCACCCGGCGCATCGGCACGGCCGGCGCGCGGTTGCACACGGGCCGCAGCCGCAACGACCAGGTGGCCACCGACACGCGGCTCTACGCCAAGGCGCGCTGCACCCAGCTCATGGAGGCCAACCTGGAGCTGCGCCATGCCCTGGTGCAGCAGGCCCAGGCCCACTTCGACGTGGTGCTGCCCGGCTACACCCACCTGCAGCACGCCCAGCCGGTGCTGCTCTCCCACCACCTGCTGGCCTATGCGTGGATGCTCGGGCGCGACTTCGAGCGTCTGGCAGCGGCGCGCGACGCGGCTGACGCCTGCCCGCTCGGCGCGGCGGCCCTGGCCGGCACCACCTACCCGCTCGACCGCCATGCCACGGCGGCGGCGCTCGGCTTCAGCCGCCCTATCCCCAACTCCCTCGACGCGGTGAGCGACCGCGACTTCCTGCTGGACCTCCTCTACGCGGCCAGCGTGTCGTGCATCCACCTGAGCCGCCTGTGCGAGGAGGTCATCCTGTGGTCAACGGCGGAGTTCGGCTTCATCACGCTCTCCGACGCCTTCTCCACGGGCTCCTCCATCATGCCGCAGAAGAAGAACCCCGACTTCGCCGAGCTCATCCGCGGCAAGTCCGGCCGCGTGGTGGGCGACCTGATGGCCCTGCTCATGACGTTGAAGTCGCTGCCGCTGGCCTACAACAAGGACCTCCAGGAGGACAAGGAAGGGGCCATCGACGCCGCCGACACCCTCTACGACTGCTATCGCTGTGCGGCGGGGATGGTGGCCACCATGGCCGTGCATCCCGAGGCCATGATGGCCCAGGCCAAGAAGGGCTACCTGGCCGCCACTGACGTGGCCGACTACCTGGCGAAGAAGGGGATGCCCTTCCGTCAGGCCCACGAGGTGGTGGGCCACCTGGTGCTGCTGTGCGAGAAGCGCGGCTGCGACCTGGACGACCTCTCCCTGGCTGACTTCCAGGCTGAGAGCAGCCTGTTCGAGGCTGACATCGCCGAGCAGCTGGACCTGCGCCGCATCGCCGATGCGCGCACCACCTTCGGCGGCACGGGCTCCGGGGCCGTGCGCGAGCAGATGGCAGCGGTCGAGGCGGCCTTGGGGGCTGACGCGGCGCGCCTGTGAGGGGGGCGGTGCGCTGGGTGCCCTGTCGGGCGGCCCGCTGCAGCCTCGGCGGACCAGGTGCAGGGCCTGTGCCGGCTGCGGTCCTTCCGCCAAGGCCCAGCATCGCCCTTCCGCTCCGCCGCTTGCGCTGCCCTACCTATATATATGTAAGGGCGGCGCGGGCTAGCGACCAAGGGCAGCGCCGTCCTGTGGCGTCCGCGCCAGCGCCCGGCCGTCCCCTCGGCCCCAGCGCCCAGCCCCTTCGGTTTCATGCAGACCTCGTGGAGAAAAGCGCGAAACCCTATGGCTTTCGCCACGCCTGACCTGCCCCTCCGCGGGCGGCCAAGAACCGGATGGTACAATAGCAGCGTTTTGACGAAATGAGCTTTGGAGGTGCCTGTGGGATCGCGAGCGCTTAAGGGTCGCCACGGCGTGCGGAAGAGCGACAAGAAGACGATACTCCTCATCATCATCGCCATCCTCGCGGCGCTGGTCGTGACCGGCTGCGTCGCCGTCTCGGCCTTGGCTCGCACGGCCCTGGAGGACCTGCCCGACTACTCCAACGCCGAAGCCTACAACACCGCACGGCCCACCACCGTCTATGCCTCGGACCGCGAGACGGTGCTCGCCGAGTTCCAGCTGGAGAACCGCCACCCGGTGACCCTCAACGAGATCAGCTCTTACGTGCTGGAGGGCACGGTGGCCACCGAGGACGAGCGCTTCTATACCCACAATGGCGTCGACTTCATGGGCGTGGCCCGCGCGCTGCTCAACAACCTCATGGGCGGTGCCCTGGAGGGCGCCTCCACCATCACCCAGCAGTTCGTGCGCAACACCATCCTCTCCGAGGAGATGACCGACATCACCATCAAGCGCAAGCTGCGCGAGATGTACATCTCCATCAAGCTAGAGGAGCAGTACGAGAAGGACGAGATCCTCCTCATGTACCTCAACACCATCAACTACGGCTCGGGCGCCTACGGCATCGAGGCAGCTGCTGAGCGCTACTTCTCCAAGAACGCCGACGAGCTGAGCCTCGCCCAAGCCGCCACCCTGGTGGGCATCCCGCAGTCGCCCACCTACAACAACCCCATCGACAACCCGGAGAACTGCCTCAAGCGCCGCAACCTGGTGCTCGACCGCATGGTCTCCAACAACTACGTCACCGCCGAGGAGGCCAACGCCGCCAAGGAGGAGCCCCTGGAGCTCACCGAGACCATCCCCTCCACCACCGGCATCGAGGCCTACCCCTACTTCACCAGTTACGTGCGCAACCAGCTCTCCGACGCCGAGGGCAAGTACGCCTACTCCACCGCCGAGATCTTCAAGGGCGGCCTGACGGTCTACACCACCCTCGACATCGCCGACCAGCAAGCGGCCGAGGCCGCAGCCCAGGAGAAGCTGGACCAGGTGGGCAACGAGTACGAGGTGGGCCTGGTGGCCATCGACCCCGACAACGGCTTCATCCGGGCCATGATCGGCGGCAAGGACTACGACGCCACCCAGGTCAACATGGCCACGGGTGAGGGCGGCAGCGGCCGCCAGTCCGGTTCGGCCTTCAAGACCTTCACGCTGCTGGCTGCGCTGGAAGCGGGCATCAACCCCCAGACCAGCATCGACGCTAGCACCACGGTCACGTTCCCCGGCTGGACCGTCTCCAACATCAACCACGCCAACTACGGCACCCGCTCCATCGCCAGCGCCTTCGAGGTGTCCTCCAACACCGCTTTCGCACGCCTGGTCATGTACCTCACGCCCGAGAAGGTGGTGGAGATGGCCCATCGGGTGGGCATCACCTCCGACCTGCCCGAAACCGGCGCCCTCACCCTCGGCGCCGGCTCCGTCAACCCGCTGGAGATGGCTGACGCCTACGCCACCATCGCCAACGGCGGCATCCACTACGATGCCGAGTGCATCGAGCAGATCCTCGACAAGGACGGCAACGTGGTGGTGGACAACACCAACCCCGAGGGCGAGCGCGTGCTCTCCGAGGAGGTGGCCTGCGCCGCCATCAAGGTGATGGAGGGCGTGGTCACCCGCGGCACCGGCACCCCCGCGCGCCTGGCCAACGGCCAGCCGGCGGCAGGCAAGACCGGCACCTCCGAGAACTACATGGACAGCTGGTTCTGCGGCATCACCCCGCAGATGGCCGTGGCCATCTGGATGGGCGACCGTGCGGACTACGTCAACGCCAAGCCGATCATCCCCACCTGCACCAGCGTGTTCTCCGGCTTCATGGACCGCATCCTGGCGGGCCAGCCCATCGAGCAGTTCCCCACGGCCGCGGCTCCGAAGTACACCGCCAACTTCAGCAACTCCCAGTACCACATCGGCGGCAGCTACGGCGATGGCGAGGAGGACCCGCCGGACGAGGGTGGCGACGTCAAGGGCGAGCCGACCCCGACCGACCCCGCTGAAGGGGAGAACCCCGACAACCCGGACAACCCCGACGGAGACAAGCCTCCTTCCGGCGGGGACAACCCCGGCGGCGACAACCCAAGTGGCGGGGACAATCCCGGCGGGAGCGACAAGCCTCCCTCCGGCGGGGACAATCCCGGCGGCGACAAGCCTCCCTCCAGCGGAGGCGACACGCCTGCGGCCTAACGGGCTGCCCGGGGCACCATAGGATCGATTGGCAGGGCAAGGCGCGGTCTTTGCCCTGCCCCATGAGCACGGCACGAAGGCGAAGCGGAAGGCAAGGTAAGGCAACGGTGAAGCGGAATCTCATGAAGCGCCTGGTGGCGATTGCATGCATCGCCCTGGTGGCGGCGGTCGGGCTCACGGGCTGCGCGGGCCTGGAGCAGACGAGCGAGGAGGCCAAGGCCCAGGCGGAGAACCGCCAGTACATGTCCGACGTGAACGCCACCATCGAGCAGCTCTCCCAGCGGCTGGACGGCTTCGAGGGCGCCGTGTCCCGCGGCGACGTGGTGACCATGCGCACCCAGGCCGACGATGCCTTCCGCACCCTGGACAGCCTGGCGGCCCTCCAGCCGCCTGAGGTGCTCAAGGACGTGCAGCAGGGCTACGTCGACGGATGCAACCAGCTCAAGGGCGCGCTGAACGACTACATCGCCCTCTACACCGACGTGGCCAACGGCTCTGCGAACGGCGGCGCCTACGCCGACCGGCTCGCTGCCGTCCAGGAGGCCTACAACGCCGGCGTGGACAAGCTGAAGGCCACCGACGAAGCGGCGACGAAGCTCTAGCCCATGGCGCGACCGGAACTCCTCGCCCCGGCTGGCGGCCTGGCGGCGCTCCATGCGGCCGTGGGCAGCGGCGCTGATGCCGTGTACCTGGGCCTGCCGGCCTTCAACGCCCGGCGCAGCGCCGACAACTTCACCCTCGAGGACTTCGCCGATGCCTGCGCTTACGCCCACTGCCGTGGCGTGCGCGTCTACGTCGCCCTGAACACGGTGATCCTATCTGGCGAGATGGAGGAGGCCGTGAGCCTCGCCCGCCACGGGTGGGAGGCCGGGGCCGACGCCTTCATCGTGCAGGACCTGGGCCTGGCGGCTCGGCTGCGCGAGGCCATCCCCTCGGTGCGGCTGCACAGCTCCACTCAGATGAACATCCACAGCGCCGCAGGCATCCGCGCTGCCGCCCGGCTCGGCGCCTCCCGCGTCACCCTGGCCCGCGAGCTCTCCTTGGGCGAGGTGGAGGCCTTGGCGGCCGTCGCTGGCGAGTGCGGCTTGGAGGTGGAGGCCTTCGTCCACGGCGCCCTGTGCGTGTGCTACTCGGGCCAGTGCCTCATGTCCTCGATGATCGGGGGGCGCTCGGCCAACCGCGGCGCCTGCGCCCAGGCTTGCCGCCTGCCCTATCAGCTGCTCTGCGACGGGCAGCCCACTGCGTCCCCGGGCGAGCATCTGCTCTCGCCAGCCGACCTCTGTGCCATCGACCTGTTGGAGGACCTGGTGGGTGCGGGCGTGTCCTCCTTCAAGATCGAGGGCCGCATGAAGGCCCCCGAGTACGTCGGCACCGTGGTGGCCGCCTACCGCCGCGTGCTCGACGCGGTGCTGGCCAACCGTCCCGCCCAGGCCACCGATGAGGAGCGCACCGCTCTGGCCTCGGCCTTCTCCCGCGGGTTCACCACGGCCTACCTTGCTGGCGAACGCGGCAACGCCATGATGAGCTACCAGCGCCCGAACAACCGCGGCGCCTTCGTCGGCCGCGTGCGCGAGGTGCAGGACGGCCGGGCGCTCCTAGCCCTGGAACAGCCCCTCGCTCCGGGGGACCTCGTCGAGTTCTGGACGCGGAAGGGCCACGAGCGCCTGACCGTGGCCGAGCCCCTGGCCGCCCATGACCCCAGCGCATGGCTGCCCCTGGACGGGGCGACGCGCAGCGTGGGGCGCCAGGACCGCGTCTTCAAGGTGCGCAGCGCCGCGGCGGCCTTCGCCGACGACGGGCGCGAGCCCCGCATCCCTCTGACGGGCACCGTTCGGCTGACCTTGGGCGAGCCGGTGGCCATGGGCTTCCAGGTGGCTGACGCCGATGCCGTCGAAGGCGTCCAGCGCACCATGGTCGAGCGGCTGCGGGCCGCCGTGCCGCCCGAGGAGCTGCGGGTGGCGGTGGAGGGCCCGGTGGCGGAGCCGGCGCGCACCAAGGCGGTCACCGCCGCCGAGGTGGGCGAGCACGTCGACCGCCTAGGCCAGACGCCATTCGCCCTCGCGTCCCTCCAGGTGGAGCTGGACGAGGGCATGGGCATCGGCTTCTCGCAGCTGCACAAGCTGCGCGCCGCCGCCCTGGAGTCGCTGCGGGAGCGCCTGGCCGCGCCCCGTCGCCCCGCTGGCGCGAG
>CANOCK010000068.1 GCA_947564525.1 uncultured bacterium
CCCCTTGGCCGCCGTGGCGGCCAGCTCCTCGGCGATGCGCTCGAGGCGCAAGGCCACCGCGGCGGCCTCCTCGACGGGCGCCGACGCGCTCGCAGGGGCGGCCTCGGCGCCGCCGATGGAAACGTAGCAGTCTGTCTTGGCCATGGCTTCCTCCTCCTGCCCTACGCTGCCGGGGCCAGCACGTACTTCTGGGTGGCGGTGGCGCACACCTCGCCGTCGACAGTTGCCCTCACCTCGGCCACGCACAGGCGCTTCGACGACTTCACGATGGTGCCCTCCAGGCGCAGGGTCTCGCCGGGCCGCACCTGGCGGCGGAACTTGGCGCCGTCGATGCCGGTGAGGAACCCGAGGGCCCCCTCGTCGCCGCGGTCCAGTAGCACGCTGATGGAGGCGGCCTGGGCCAGGGCCTCCATGATGACCACGCCGGGCAGCACCGGGTAGGTGGGGAAGTGGCCGGCGAACAGCGGCAGCTCGGGGTCCACGTCCAGCTCGGCGACGATGCTCTCGCCCGGCACGCACTCCAGCACCCGGGTCACCCACAGGAACGGGTCGCGGTGGGGCAGCACCGCCTCGATGCCCTCCTTGCCGATGGGGAATTCCATGGTCTCGCTCTCCTCTCCAGCTCGCGCCAGGGGCCCTTGGGTGGCTCATGGCCGAGCTTGCATGGTTCGTGGCCGAGGCGCCCAGCGGAGCCGGCGGGGCGCCTCGGCCCCTTGCCGGCCTGGCGCGCCGGGCGCCTCGGATGGGCGGGCTAGCGGTAGGGGGCGAACGCCAGGCAGGCGTTGTGCCCCCCGAAGCCCAGGGAGTTCGACAGCGCCACCTTCTGCGGGCAGCCGGTGATGGCCTCGCGCACCACGTTGACCGGGCAGTCCTCGGCGGCCTCGACGAAGCCGGCCGTGGGCGGCACGCAGTCGCGGGCCACGGACAGGGCGCACACGATGGCCTCCAGGGCCCCCGCCGCGCCCAGGGTGTGGCCGGTGGTGCCCTTGATGGAGGTCACGGGGATGCGCCGGCCCAGCTCGTCGCCAGCCAGGGCGCGCAGGGCCAGCGACTCGGTGGCGTCGTTGGCGGGCGTGCCGGTGCCGTGGGCGTTCAAGTGCCCGATGTCAGCGGGGGAGAAGCCTCCCTCGGCCAGGGCGTCGGCCATGGCCCGGGCCACGCCGTCGCCCGAGGGGTCTGGGGCGGTCATGTGGTAGGCGTCGCCGGTCGAGCCGAAGCCGACGATTTCGGCCAGGGGCTCGGCGTCGCGGCCGAGGGCGTGCTCCAGGGACTCGATGACCAGGGCGCCCGCTCCCTCGCCGGCCACGAAGCCGGCACGGCGCGCGTCGAAGGGGAGGCTGGCCGCCGCGGGGTCCTCGGCCTTGGACAGGGCGCCCAGGTTGGCGAAGCCGGCGATGCAGATGGGCGACACCGACTCCTCGGCGCCTCCCACCAGGGCCACGTCGGCGTAGCCATGGCGGATGTCGCGCAGGGCGCAGCCGATGTTGTGGGCGCCGGTGGCGCAGGCGGTCACCATGTTGTGGCACGCGCCCTTCATGCCGTAGCGGATGGCCAGGTTGCCGGCGGCGATGTTGCCGATCATGGTGGGCACGAACAGGGGGCTCACCCGCTTGGGGCCCTTCTGCTCCAAGGTGGCGAAGCCGCTCTGGAGCTCGTCGATGCCGCCGATGCCGGTGCCGAAGGCGATGGCCACCCGGGTGGGGTCCTCTGCCTCCATGTCCAGCCCGGCCTGGGCCAGGGCCTCGTCGGAGGCCACGATGGCGTACTGCACGAAGCGCTCGAAGCGGCGCGCCTCCTTCTTGGTCAGGCCGTGCTCGGTGCCGTCGAAGCCGCGCACCTCGCCGGCGTTGTGCACCTCGTACTCCCCGGTGTCGAAGCGCTCGATGGGGCCGATGCAGCAGGCGCCGTCCATGACGGCCTCCATGAGGGCCTCGGTCCCGATGCCCGCGGGGCTCACGGCGCCGGTGCCGGTGATGACCACGCGATGGGTGCCGTCGGGGCGGCGCAGGTTGGTGCTCATAGGGTCAGACCTCCGTCCACGCAGATGACTTGTCCGGTTATGTAGGCCGCGTCCTCCGAGGCCAGGAACGCCGCCAGGGCCGCCACGTCCTCGGGCTCGCCCAGCCGCCCGGAGGCGATGCGCTCCAGGGCGTGGGCTCGCTGCTCCTCGGAGAGGGCGGCGGTCATGTCGGTGGCGATGAAGCCCGGGGCGATGGCGTTCACGGTGACGCCCTTGCGCGCCACCTCCTTGGCCAGGGCCTTGGTCAGGCCGATGACGCCCGCCTTGGAGGCGGCGTAGTTCACCTGGCCCGGGTTGCCGTAGACCCCGGAGACGCTGGAGAGGTTGATGATGCGGCCGTGGCGCTGCTTGGTCATGGGGCGCAGCACTGCCTTGGCGCAGTTGAAGGCCCCTTTCAGGTTCACGTCGACCACGGCGTCGAAGTCCTCGGCCGCCATGCGCATGGCCAGCCCGTCGCGGGTGATGCCGGCGTTGTTCACCAGCACGTCGACGCGCCCGAAGGCCTCCAGGGCCGCAGCGGCCAGGGCAGCGGCCTCGTCGGGGTCGGCCACGTTGGCCGCCACGGCCAGGGCCTCGACGCCGAAGCGGTCGGCCAGGGCGCGGGCCTGCTCCTCGGCGGCGGCGAGGCTGCGCTCGCTGGAGCCGTTCAGGACGACGTTCATGCCCTGGGCGGCCAGGGCGGCTGCGATGGCGGCCCCGATGCCGCGGCTCGAGCCGGTGACGATGGCGGCGAAGGCGGTTTCTCGGTCGGTCATTGGGAAGGGGTTCCTTTCCTCCGGGGATGGGCTACGGGCGACGGGCCTCCTCGGCCGCGCCGCGCGGTCAGGCCAAGGCGGCGACGAGGCCCTCCAGGCTCTCGCGGTCCTGGACGCAGAAGCGCTCCGCCTCGGGGGCGCAGCGCCTCACCAGGCCGCTCAGCACGCCGCCGAAGCCCACCTCGACGAAGGAGGCGGCCCCGGCCGCGGTCAGGGCGGCCACGCTGTCGGTGAACCGCACGGGGCTCACCAGGTGCTCCACCAGCTTCCGGCGCACGTCGGCGGCGCCCAGGGGCTGGGCGTCGGCGTTGCCGACGATGGGCACTGCCGGCTCGTCGAAGGACACGCCCTCCAGGAAGGCGGCGAAGGGCTCGCAGGCGTCGGCCATGAGCGGGCTGTGGAAGGCGCCCGAGGTGGCCAGGCGCGACGCGCGGCCGCCCCGCTCCTTCCAGGCGGCCTCGGCGCGCTCGACCGCCGCCGGCGTGCCGGCCACCACGGTCTGGGCCGGGGAGTTGTAGTTGGCGGCCACCAGCACCTCGCCTCGGGCGCACTCGGCGCACACGGCCTCGACGTCGGCGGGGTCGCCCTTCAGCAGCGCACTCATGGCGCCGGGGTTGGCGTCGGCCACCTCCCCCATGATGCGCGAGCGCTCCCGCACGATGCGCAGGGCGTCGGCGTCGCTCACCATGCCGCCCAGGGCCAAGGCGCTCACCTGGCCGAGGGAGAAGCCCAGCAGGGCGTCGGGCCGCACGCCGCGGGCCTCGAGGGCGCGGCCGATGGCGATGGACAGGGTGGCGATGGCCGCCTGGGCGTTGCGGGTGTCGTCCAGGCCCTCGCCGCTGGCGCACAGGGCCGCCACGTCGCGGCCGAGCACGTCGGAGGCCAGGGCGAAGGTGGCCGCCACCTCGGGCACGTCCAGCAGGTCGGCTCCCATGCCGGGCCTCTGCGACCCCTGGCCCGAGGCCATGAGCACGGTCTTGGCGTTGAAGGGGAGGGGGCTGGTCATGGTCGGGCTCCCTTCCCTCTAGGCGCGCTCGGCGTTGCGGGCCAGCAGCTCGGGCAGCGACAGGGCGCCCAGGGCCTCGGCCTCGGACACCATGGAGTCGACGACCTCCTTGGCGGTGCCGCGCTCGGCCACGATGCCGGCGATCTGGCCGGCCAGTATCGAGCCCGTCTCCATGTCGCCCTCCACTGCGCGGCGCAGGGAGCCGGCGTACATGCCCTCCAGGTCGGCGGGGTTGCTGCAGGCCAGCTCGCGCTTGCGGCACTCGCGGGCGAACTTGTTCTTCAGGCCGCGCACCGGGTGCCCCGTGCCCCGGCCGGTCACGATGGTGTCGGAGTCCCTGGCCTTGAGCACCTTCTCCTTCCAGGGGTCGCACACGGTGCACTCCTCCACGGTGAGGAAGCGGGTGCCGCACTGGACGCCCTCGGCGCCCAGTGCCAGGGCCGCCAGCAGGCCGCGTCCGTCGGCGATGCCGCCTGCGGCGATGACGGGGATGCCCACCGCCGCGCGCACCGCGGGCACGAGGGCCATGGTGGTCAGCTCGCCCACGTGGCCGCCCGCCTCGGTCCCCTCGGCCACCACGGCGTCGGCGCCCAGGCGCTCCATGCGGGCCGCCAGGGCCGCCGAGGCCACCACGGGCACCACCTTGATGCCCGCCTCCTTCCACAGCCCCATGTGCTCGGCGGGGCTGCCGGCGCCGGTGGTCACCACGTCGATGCCCAGGTCGCACAGCAGGCGCGCCACGGCGGCTGCCTGGGGGTCCATCATCATGACGTTGGCGCCGAGGGGCTTGGAGGTCAGGGAGCGGGCGAGCCGCACCTGCTCCTCCACCCACTCCAGGCTGGCGCCGCCGCAGGCGATGATGCCCAGGCCGCCCGCCTCGCTGACGGCGGCGGCCAGGCTGGCATCGGCGATGCGGGCCATGGCCCCTTGGATGACGGGGGCCTCGATGCCCAGCAGCTCGGTGATCCGTGTCTTCATGATGAGGTCTGACGCCCCTTTCCCTCCGGCGGCGGCCCCGGGCCGCGCCGATCGGCTTCCCCTTCCTAAATGCCGATGACCCGAGCGCCCCGCGTGCGGGGTCGGGCTCGGGTCATCGCGTTGTCATGGCGTCGGCGGCGTTGCTGGGTGCCTGGGCGCCATGGACGGTCCTATTTCAGCGAGTCGATGTGGGCGGCGATGTCGCCGACGGTGGCCAAGCCCTCGGGCTCGCCGAAGTCGATGCCGCACTTCTCCTCGATGTCGCAGATGAGCTCAACCATGTCGAGGGAATCGACGCCCAGGCTCTCCAGGGTCGCCTCTTCGGTGATCGCGTCGGCGTCAAGGTCGAGGTTCTCGACGAGCACCTCGCGGATGGTGTCGATGGTAGCCATGGTGTTCCTTTCTCATCAGCAGGTCGCCCTGGCGGGCAAGGCATTTGATATTATGGCAGAAACCGGAGGGATTGGCGCGTGAAGTTTGCCGTGCGCGACGGCGGGAGGGACGATTCATGGGGTGCAAGATCATCGGCTGCGGCAAGGCGCTCCCGGAGCGTCGGGTGACCAACGACGAGCTGGCCAGCCTCGTGGATACGAGCGATGAGTGGATCGTCAGCCGCACCGGCATCCGCGAGCGGCGCATCGCCGTGGGGGAGACCGCCACCGACCTGGGCGTCATGGCGGCCCGGCGGGCCCTCGGCGCCGAGGAGGGCGGCTGGCGTTCCGACGCCGCCGAGGCCGTGGACCCGGCCAGCATCGACCTGATCGTCTGCATGACCATATCCGGCGACACCGTGGTGCCCTCCCAGGCGGCCATGCTCAAGGCGGCCCTCGGGCTGCCCAGCGCCGTGGCCTTCGACCTGAACGCCGCCTGCGCCGGCTGCGTCTACGGCATGGACGTGGCCTCCCAGATGCTGGAGCTGTCCGCTGCCGAGCAGCGTGCCGCCGCGGCCGAGGGGCGCCCGCCGCGGCGCAACCCCCTGCGCCGGGCGCTGGTGGTGGGCACCGAGCGCCTGACGCGCCTGGTGGATTGGACCGACCGCGCCACCTGCGTGCTGTTCGGCGACGGCGCCGGGGCCGTGGTGCTGGAGTGGCGCGAGGGCGAGCCCGGCGTGCTGAGCAGCTTCCTCAGGAACACCGACGACCTCGACGGCGTGCTCGCCGTGGGCAACGCCTTCGACATGACCACCTTCCCCTTCGGCGGCCCCGTCGAGGCCGCCGGCGCCCACTCCGCGGCCATGGCCCGCTTCGGCGACCGCGCCGTCGCGACGCTCGGGGAGGCGCCGGCCGAGGGCGGCGAGGGCGGCGCCAGCCCGTTCATCGTCATGGACGGGCCGGCGGTGTTCAAGTTCGCCTCCAACGCCATGGCCGAGGCCGCCTGCGCGGTGCTGGAGCGGGCGGGGCTGGCCATCGACGACGTGAAGTGCATCGTGCCGCATCAGGCCAACGAGCGCATCATCAAGTACGCGGCCAAGAAGCTCGGGGTGGGCCTCGACCGCTTCCAGGTCTCCCTGGCGTCGGTGGGCAACACCAGCGCGTCGAGCGTGCTCATGGCCCTGGCCGACGCCTACCTGGCCGGTCGCATCGAGCCGGGCGACGCCGTCATGCTGGTGGGCTTCGGCGGAGGCCTGACCTCCGGTGCCCTGCTCTACCGGGCCTGACCGTCCCGGTCGTGCTCGCCATCGCGTATAATGGGCGCGCTTTAGCTGACTAAAGAACCGCAGAGGGAGAGGGAAGAAGGAGGGCTCATGGAGGGCTTGAACGATTGGCTCGTGTCCGTCACGGGCGAGATCGACGGCTTCATGTACACCTATATATTGGTGATACTGCTGGTGGTCGTCGGCATCTGGTTCTCGTTCCGCACCAAGTTCGTGCAGATCCGCTACATCAAGGACATGTTCACCCAGCTGCTCGAGAAGAAGCA
The DNA here is from genome assembly GCA_947564525.1 of uncultured bacterium. GTDB lineage: Bacteria > Actinomycetota > Coriobacteriia > Coriobacteriales > Eggerthellaceae > D16-63. The sequence goes on from CANOCK010000068.1 coordinate 6,680, forward strand.
CGTGCCGGGGGAGCGGTCCATCTCGTCGTTCCAGGCGCTCATGGTGTCCACCGCCAGCCGCGTGGGCACGGGCAACATCGCCGGCATCGCCACGGCCATCGCCACCGGCGGCCCGGGCGCGGTGTTCTGGATGTGGGCCATGTCCATCATCGGCGCGGCGTCGGCCTTCGTGGAGTCCACGCTGGCCCAGATCTTCAAGGTGCGCGCCGGCGAGGGCGAGTTCCGCGGCGGCCCGGCCTACTACATCCAGCAGGGCCTGGGCAAGCGCTGGCTGGGCATCGTGTTCGCCGTGGCGCTCATCCTGTGCTTCGCCTTCGGGTTCAACGGGCTCCAGGCCTACAACATGACCTCGGCGCTGGAGTACTACATCCCCGACTACGCCACCAATGGCGTGGCCATCGGCGTGGGCATCGTCACCATCGTGTTCACCGCCTTCGTCATCTTCGGCGGCGCGAAGCGCATCTCCATCATCACGTCCATCGTGGTGCCGATCATGGCCATCGCCTACATCGCGCTGGCCGTGTGGACCACGGTGACCAACCTTGGCGAGATCCCGGCCGTGTTCGCGCTGATCTTCGCATCGGCCTTCGACTTCCAGGCCATCGCCGGCGGCTTCGCCGGGTCGGTGATCATGCTGGGCATCAAGCGCGGCCTGTTCTCCAACGAGGCCGGCATGGGCTCGGCGCCGAACGCCGCCGCCACCGCCAGCGTGAGCCATCCCTGCAAGCAGGGCCTGGTGCAGAGCCTGTCGGTGTACATCGACACGCTGCTCATCTGCACCTGCTCGGCCATGATGGTGCTCATCTTCTACGTGCAGAACCCCGAGGCGGCCCAGGCCCTCAACGGCATGCCGCTGGTGCAGATGGCCGTGAACAACTCCGTGGGCGAGTTCGGCATCCACTTCATCACGTTCGCCATCTTCGCCTTCGCGTTCTCGAGCCTCATCGGCAACTACTTCTACGCCGAGAGCAACCTGCGCTTCATCAAGAACAACAAGGCGCTGTTGCTGGTGTTCCGCGTGGCGTGCCTGGCCGCCATCCTCTACGGCTGCCTGAACAGCTTCGACCTGGCGTGGAACCTGGCCGACATCTTCATGGGCTTCATGGCCATCATCAACCTGGTGGCCATCCTGCTGCTGGGCAAGTGGGCGCTGAAGGCCCTGGACGACTACACGGCCCAGCGCAAGGCCGGCGTCGACCCGGTGTTCGTCGCCGACGAGATCGAGGGGCTGCCGAAGACCGAGTGCTGGCACGTGGAGGAGCTCGAGGACTTCGGGCCCGACCCGATGAAGGAGTACCTGGAGGAGGCGCTGGACGCCGAGACCGCCGGCTTGAAGTAGCGGCGGCGCGCCCGGCGCCTGGCGCTGGTTGGACGGGTCAGGGGGGGGCCGGCAGGCGCGAGGGCGCTTGCCGGCCTCCTTCGCGTGCGGGGCGCGCGGGTGGCGCTTGCGGCCAAGGGCGGTGCCGTGGCCGAGTGAGGGTGGCGCGACGTAGGCGGTCCAGCGGCCGAGCTGGTGCGGCGCCCTTGGCAGGGCGGCGGCTTGGCGCCATAATGGGGAGAGACGCATCGCCGCCGCTCGGGCCGCTGGGCGCCCGATGGTGGGCGCGACAGCCAGGGGACGGCCCGATCCGAGAGAGAGGCCAGCCCATGGAGTTCCTCGTCATGCCCATCGTCATCCTCGCCATCGTCCTGCTGATTCTGGTGCCGCTGCTCAAGGGCGCTGTGAGCGGCCATGCCGCCAAGCACGGCAGCAGCCAGACGGCCGAGCCCGGCTACTACCCGGTGGTCTACACCATCGACCAGTCCCACGTGGGCGTCATCGAGCGCTTCGGGCGCTACCACTCCATGGTCAACCCGGGTCTGCATGTGCGGCTGCCCATCGTGGACCGGGTGCGCTGCGTCAGCCTGCTCACTCAGCAGTCCCAGTTCACCTTCGACGCCAAGACCCAGGACAACGTCACCATCGACCTGGGGATAAGCATCCAGTACTACGTCAACGCCAAGCCCACGGCCAACATCGTCGACAACGGCGTGTACCTGAGCCTGTACACCCTCACCGACCCGGTCAGCCAGATGATGGCCTACTTCGCCGACGCCTTGCGCTCCCAGATTCCGCTGCGCACGCTGGACCAGGTGTTCGAGGAGAAGGAGTCCATCGCCCGCGCCATCGCCGACGAGGTGGGCCACAAGATGCTGGCCTACGGCTACGTGGTGGTCACCACGCTGATCACCAACATCAAGCTGCCCGAGGACGTGCGCATCTCCATGAACCGCATCGTGTCCACCAAGAACGACATGGTCTCCGCCCGCAACGAGGCCGAGGCCGAGCGCTCCAAGACCGTCATCGCCGCCCAGGCCGACGCCGAGGCCATGCAGAAGACCGGCGAGGGCATCGCCGCCCAGCGCAAGGCCATCGCCGAGGGCTTGAAGGAGTCCCTGGACGTGATCAAGTCCTCGGGGCTGGACGTGGCCGAGGCCAACGCGCTGCTGATGTTCACCCAGCAGATCGACGTGCAGGCGAAGCTGGCCGAGAACTCGTCGAGCAACACCATCGTGCTGCCGAGCAACTTCGGCACCGACGCCAGCCTGTTCGACCAGATGCTGGTGGCGGGCAAGGCCTCGGTGGAGGACCAGGAGCTCACGCTGAACATCCGCCGCTAGGGGGCGTGCAGCGGGCGCTTCGGCGCCGAGGGGCAGAGCGTCCGTTGGGGGGGGGCCCAAGAGGGCGACGGGCCGACGTGCGAAGGCTGCAGCGTCGTCAAGTGCTGCTAAAGTCTAAGTAGACACAGAGTTCCGGAATTCCATCTCCAAAAACG
>CANOCK010000069.1 GCA_947564525.1 uncultured bacterium
GCCCGTCGGTGGGGCGGCGGCAGCCCTGGACGTAGGCGGTGCGCCAGGTGTCCGGGCCGAGCGAGCGCAGCGTCGTGGCCGGCGCGTTGGTGCCGGCGCCCACCTCGTTGTCGTAGGGCTGCAGGATGACGCAGCCCGCGTCAGCCCAATAGCGCTGCAAGTTCATGATGACGTCTTGGAACGTGGGCGCGTCCGCGCGCGCTGCGCTCCCCTTCTCCTGTGCCATGCCTCTCCTTTGCCTTCCGTGCCGTAATCCTCGAAGCGGGGCCGGGCAGCGCGGCTGCCCTCCCCGGTCGTCGTGGCCTTCGCGCAGGCCCTGCCGCAGCCGCCCTAGGAGGCCAGGGGGCCGATGCGGTCCAAGGGCCAGTAGATGAAGAACGCCTTGCCCGTCACGCTGTCGGCGGGGATGGCGCCGAAGTAGCGCGAGTCCTGGGAGTTGGTGCGGTTGTCCCCCATGACCCACAGGTAGCCCTCGGGCACCGTGTAGGGGTAGACCAGGCTGCTGCCGTAGGCCGGTGTGAGCGGGTAGCTGGGCAGGCCGTCGGTGTAGGGCTCGGTCAGGGGCACGCCGTCGATGAGCACGCGGCCGTCCTGCAGGTCGACTGTCTGGCCGCCCGTGGCGATCACGCGCTTGATCAGGGTGCGGCTCGGTATCTCGGGGTCCTCGAAGGTGACGATGTCGCCATAGCTGGGCTCTTCGAGGTAGTAGGTCACCTTCTCGGCGAACAGGCGGTCGCCCACCTGGAGCGTGTCCTCCATGGAGCCGGACGGGATCTCGTAGGGCTGCACGACGAGGGCGCGCAGGACCCACGACACCGCCACGAACAGCAGGATGGTGCCGAGGATGGAGAGCAGGTTGCGCAGGAGCCCGGGCTTCTGCTGCTCAGAGGCGTGGTCGCCGTAGTCCATGGATGGTCCTCGCACCCTTTCCGTCGGGGTCTCTCAGGGGTTCGCCACGCGCGTGCGCGCAGGTAGAACATGATACCCCAAGCGGAGCGCCCGCCCGCTCATAGGGGCGAAGAATCCAGAAATTCTTGGTCGGCGGGGGACAGCAGCCCGGCCTCCCAGGCGCGGCGCAGCAGGTCCGGCCGCAGGCGCGCCGTGCGCTCGAGCTGCTGGGCGCGGCGCCAGCGGGCCACGGCGCCATGGTCGCCCGAGAGCAGCACGGGGGGCACCTCCATGCCACGGAAGGCAGCGGGGCGGGTGTACTGCGGGTGCTCCAGCAGCCCGTCGGAGAAGGACTCGTTATCGGCCCCGGTGGGGGCGCCGAGCACCCCGGGCAGCTTGCGCACCACCGCGTCGATGGCCACCATGGCCGCCAGCTCGCCGGAAGTGAGCACGTAGTCCCCGATGGAGACGATGCGGTCCGCCAGGGAGTAGGCCCGCTCGTCGATGCCCTCGTAGTGGCCGCACACGAACAGCAGGGACTCCTCGGCGGCCAGCTCGGCCACCAGGGCCTCGTCGAGCTGCTGGCCGTGGGGGGCCATGAAGACGACATGGGGGGCGCCCTCCGCGGACACGGGGCCCGAGGGCGCGGGGCTGGCGGCCGGCTCCGCGAGCGCGACGGCGCCAGGGTCGGCCGGACGCTGAGCGACGGCTCCGCCCGCCACCTCGGCGGCGATAGCCTCCACGGCCTCGAACAGGGGCTCGCACTTCATCACCAGGCCGTCGCCGCCGCCGTAGGGGTCGTCGTCGGTGGTGCGGTGGCGGTCGTAGGTCCAGTCGCGCAGGTCGTGGGCCTCGAAGCGGAGGATGCCCTTCTCCTGGGCCCGGCGCATCATGGAGGCGCCCATGACCGAGTCGAACATGCCCGGGAAGGTGGACAGGGTGTCTATGCGCACGGCGCCTCCCTACAGGTCAAGCAGGCCAGCCGGCAGCGCCACGGCCACGGTGCGGGCCTCGTCGTCCACGGCCAGCACCAGCTCGTCCACGAGCGGCACCAGCACCGGCGCGCCCTCCGGGCGCGCCACCACCAGCCGCCGCTGGGCCGGGCCCTCCTCGATGGCCTCCACCACGCCGATGGGGCCTGCCTCGGCGTCCACCACCGCGTAGCCGCCGCAGCCCAGCCCCTCGGCCGCCACCAGGCCGCCCAGGGCCTCGGCGTCCAGGTCGTCGGCCCGCACCAGGCAGTGGCAGCCGGCCACGCGCTCGGCCAGGGCCACATCGCCGACCTCGGCGAAGCGCACCAGCGCCTCTCCGCTGCGCGACGGCTCCCCCGCCGAGCGCACCGTCACGAAGCGCGGCGCATCGAGCTGCGGGGGCACCAGGGCGCAGGCCATGCCCTCGCGCAGCAAAAAGGGAAGACCCGCCGCCGCTCGGCAGACGAGTCCTCCCTCGAGTCCCTTGGGATGCGCCAGCACGGCGCAATCGATCCAATGGCCCATCTAGTCGATGAGCTCCACATCGACCAGGACGTCCTCCGCAGAGGCAGCCGCCCGGGCCAAGGTGCGCACGGCCTTGATGACGCGGCCCTGGCGGCCGATCACCTTGCCGGCGTCGTCGGGGTTCACCCGGATCTCCACGGTCACCTTGCCTTCGTCCTCCACGGCCGTGACCGCGAGCTCGTCGGCATGCTCGATGAGCGGAGTGACCAGGGCCTTCACCAGCTCGGTCAGGTCCTGAGCTATCTCAGCCATGATCTATCGGGCTCTACGCTTCGCGCGCTTTGGCGATGAGCGACGCCACGGTGTCGGTGGGCTGGGCGCCGTTGCCGATCCACCGGTCCACCGCCTCGAGGTCGACCTTGACCGTGGCCGGGTCGGTGAGCGGGTTGTAGCGGCCCACCTCCTCGATGAAGCGGCCGTCGCGCGGGCAGCGCGAGTCAGCCACGACGATGCGGTAGTAGGGGCGCTTCTTGGCCCCATGGCGGGCCAGGCGAATCTTCACAGCCATTGGATGGTTACCTTTCTAGAATCTTAAAAACAGCAATAGCATATATTACGGGCAATGCCGCCTTTTAGCAAGGCGCAGAAAGCGAGCGGGGCCGAGGAGGCGCCATGGGCGCAAGAGCGCCCGCTAGCGGCCCATCATGTCCTGGAGGCTGCGCAGGTCGGCCATGGACATGCCGCCCATGCCCGGCAGGCCGCCCCGGCGGCGCCCCTTGCCCTTCTTCCCCTTGCGGCCGGCCTGCTGGCCCATGTTGGCAGTCATCTTGCGCACCATCTTGCGCGTCTCGTTGAACTTGGCGATGAGCTGGTTCACCTGGGTGACCGTGACGCCGGCGCCGGCGGCGATGCGGGCGCGGCGGCTACCGTTGAGGATCTCGGGCTTGGCGCGCTCGGCCCGGGTCATGGAGTTGATGATGACCTCCATGTCGTCCAAGGCGTGCTCGTCCACTTGGCCCTCGCCGAGGGCCTTGTCGCCGCCGGGCAGCGCCGAGAGCAGCTTGGAGATGCCGCCCATCTTGCGCACCTGGCGGTTCATGGTGATGAAGTCGTCGAGGGTTATCTGGCCCTTGGCGATGCGCTCGGCCTCGACGGCCTCCTCCTCGGCGGCCTGCACCCGCGCGGCGCTCTCGATGAGCGAGACCACGTCGCCCATGCCGAGGATGCGCTTGGCCATGCGGTCGGGATGGAACTCCTCCAGGGAGTCAGGCTTCTCGCCGGAGCTGATGAACTTGATGGGCTTGCCGGTCACCTCGCGCACCGACAGCGCGCCGCCGCCGCGGGCGTCGCCGTCCATCTTGGACATGATCACGCCGTCGAAGTCCACCCGCTCGGCGAAGGCCTCCACCACGTTGACGGCATCCTGGCCGGTCATGGCGTCCACCACCATGAGCACCTGGTCGGGCTTGGTGGCCGCCTTGATGGCGGCGGCTTCGGCCATCATGGCCTCGTCCACGTGCAGGCGGCCCGCCGTGTCGATGATGACCACGTCGCGCATGGAGTCGATGGCGTCCTGGACGCCCTCCTGGGCGATGGCCACCGGATCCGTGCCGTCGCCGCGATAGACCCGCACCCCGATCTCGTCGCCCAAGGTGGCCAGCTGGTCGGCGGCCGCGGGGCGGTACACGTCGCACGCGGCCAGGAGCGGGCTGTGGCCCTCCTGCTTGAGGCGGTAGGCCAGCTTGGCCGCCGCCGTGGTCTTGCCGGAGCCCTGCAGGCCCACCAGCATGATGACGTTGGGGATGCGCCCCGAGAGCACCAGCTTGGAGTCGGTGCGACCCAGGAGCGTCGTGAGCTCGTCGAGGACAATCTTGATGACGTTCTGGGCCGGGGTGAGGGAGTCCAGCACGTCGCTGGCCAGGCACCGCTCCTTGGCCCGGGCCACGAAGGCCTTCACCACCTTGAAGTTGACGTCGGCCTCCAGCAGCGCCAGGCGAATCTCGCGCATGGCGGCGTTGATGTCGTCCTCGGACAGGCGGCCCTTGCCGCGCAGGCCGGAGAAGACGCCCTGGAGGCGCTGGGAGAGGTTCTCGAGCATAGCGCATCTGCCTTTCAGCGGGGCGCGACGGCCCCTTTAGAGGAATCGTGTGGAATAGGGGTGTGGCTACATACTACAGAAGTTAAGATAAAATTAAGGAGAAGTTAAGGCAAAACGCACCGGATGCCCACGCCGGGGAAGCGTCCTCGAGACGGGCTGCACGGAGGGGTTCCTTGGCATCAGAGCCGTCACATAAGCGCAAGCGCGCCGCCATCGACGCCCAAGCGTCCAGCCGGCGCGCCGCAGCCCCGCGGGCCGGGGACGCCGAAAGGCGCGACCAGGGCCAGCGCCGAGAGGGCGCCCGGGAGCGCAACGGGGCCGCGGCCGATCGCGCAGCCCGCGAGCATGGCGGCCACGACCGGGCCAAGGGCCCTGGCGAGATGCGGCGGACCCGCGTTCCCTACGCCGAGCACGGCGTGCCCTACCGGGTGCGCAACGGCCGCATGAGCACCGCCCAACATGCCCGGGTGACCGGCCCCCGCGCAGGCCGCGCCGCCCGCGCCGAGCGGCAGGGAGAGGCCCCGCGCCACGGCGCCGCCCCCGCTCGCGAGGCCAGCGGCAGCCGGGCCAAGCGCGCTGGCGGCGGCCAGGGCCAGAAGCTGGTGCTCCAGTCCCCGCCCATGGGCGGCTCGGCCCGCCTGCTGGACCCCGCAGCGGCAGCGCGCTCGCGCTGGGCCAAGGCGGGCGTGGCCGTGGCCGTGGCGGCGGTGGTGGCCTTCGCCGGCCTGCGGGTGGCCTCCTGCGGCTCGGCCCCCGAAGCGGGCGAGCCCGACGCCGCCCAGCCCGCGCCCACGGCGCCGGCGCGCTCCAACATCCTGGAGGAGCGCCTGGCCACCTATCCCGCCTACCAGGACCCCGACCCCACGGACCTCTCCGCCATCAGCGGCGGCGAGGGCGTGGTCGGCTTCTCCCTCGGCGACCCGGAATCCGTGGAGCTGCCCGCCCTCTCCCCCGAGCACGCCAGCGCCATCGACGAGGCCCTGGAGCCCTTCGAGTCCGACGGCTTCGACGCGAGCTTCCTGCTGATGGACGTCGGCACAGGCCGCGGCATCGCCTACAACCTGGACGAGTCCATCTACGGCGCCAGCTCCTTCAAGGGCCCCTACTGCGCCTACGTGGCCGAGAGCTACGTGGACGGCGGCCAGGTGGCGGTGTCCGAGGTGTCCGACGACTTCTTCAACATCATCGTCTACTCCGACAACGACACCTACGACGCCATGCGGGCGCGCTTCCCCGACAGCAAGCTGGTGCTGTGGCTCGACTCCATCGGGGTGGCCAGCAGCGTGGCCTACGACACCTGGTACCCCCACTACACGGCGCGCGACTCCGCGAAGCTGTGGATGGCCACCTACAACTACCTGAAGGGCGGTGGCTCCACGGCCGAGGCGCTGGCGAAGCACTTCGGCCGCACCGACACCTCCTTCATGCGCACCGCCGTGACCGAGGCGGCCGAGGAGGCCAACGCAGCCGTGGAGGAGGAAGCGGAGGCCGAGGAGGCCACCTTCGGCAGCGAGGTGAGCGCGCTGCTGGACCGCGCGGTGCGGGAGGCCACCGTCACCGAGGTGGCCGTCTACGACAAGGCGGGCTGGTACCCGCGCGACCAAGACGACGTGCCCGCCATGGTGGATGCGGGCATCGTGGAGTGCAACGGGCGCGACTACCTGCTGTGCGTGCTGACCGACATGCCCTGGAGCGAGCCGAACCAGGAGGATGCCGAGGCGCTCATCGCCGCCGTGTTCTCCGCCCGCAGCGACCTGGGCTAGGCTAGGGGCACGGCTCGGCAGCCGCAGCCGCGACCGCTGCGCAACGTCCGTGGCCGAGAACGCCCCCGCCAGGCCCTCGGGGCCACCGGGGCCGAGCCTTGAATCCTGAAGGCAAAGCGCCAGCCGTCGAATCGGGCCCTTGCGCCCGAAGGACGCTGCCCCGCCCCTGGCCCTAGGCCTGCTGGCGGCCGTCGAAGTCGCCGACGAAGGCCCGGGCGAAGTCATGGGCGTCGAAGTCCCGCAGGTCCTCGATGGCCTCCCCCACCCCCACCTTGATGATCGGCAGCTTCAGCTCGTGGGATATGGCCAGGGCGATGCCGCCCTTGGCGGTGCCGTCCAGCTTGGTGACCACCAGGGCGTCCAGGTCCAGCGCCCGATCGAACTGCTTGGCCTGGGTAAGGCCGTTCTGGCCGGTGGTGGCATCGATGACCAGCACGGTGTAGACGGGCACCTGCGCCCGCTTGCGCACCACGCCCACCACCTTCTCCAGCTCACGCATGAGGTCATCGGAGGTGTGCAGGCGGCCGGCCGTGTCGATGAGCACCAGGTCGGCGCCGATGGCCTCCGCGCGGTCGATGGCGTCGTAGCAGACGCTGGCCGGGTCGCTGCCGCGCTCGCGGGTGACCAGGGGCACGTCGGCGCGCTCCGCCCACACCTCCAGCTGCTCGATGGCCGCCGCGCGGAAGGTGTCAGCCGACCCCAGCAGCACGGAGCGGCCGGCATCGGTGGCCTCCTTGGCGATCTTGCCCACGGTGGTGGTCTTGCCGGTGCCGTTGATGCCCACGAACAGCACGATGGCCGGGTCGCCGCCGAGGATCTCGGAGCCGCCCTCGGTGAAGGTGGCGGCTATCTGGTCGTTCAGCTCGTCGAGCACGGCGTAGGCGTCGGGCAGGGCCTTGCGGGTGGCCTGCTCCCGCAGCACGTCCACGATGCGGAAGGCCGCGCTGCCGCCGACGTCGCTCATGATCAGCGTCTCCTCCAGGCCGTCCCAGAACTCCTCGTCCAGGTCGGGGCCGCGGTCGAGCAGGACATTGACCGACTCCTTGAACTTGTCGCGCGAGCGCGTGAGGCCCTGGCTGATGCGGTCGAAGAATCCCATGGCGTCTTCCCCTTCGTGTGCCCAGGCGCGTCCGGGGCCGGAACGCGCCTATATATAGGTAGGCAGGCGCCGGGCCGGCGGGCAGCCGGGCGCCTGCGAAGTCATGGACCCTATCGTAGCATCAAACGCGACGGAGCGAGAGACTGCGCCGCCATGCGCGAGACCTCTCCCGTATCGCCTGCCTCCTTCAGCTCGCAGTTCCGAAGGGGCAGGCGAAGGGGTTCGAAACGCGCCCTTCGGAACCCTCTGGCGTCAGCCTGCCGAGCTTGCCCGCTTGAGCACCCTAGCCCCTATATTGCAAAGCACGGCCTCAGGTATATACGTGCGTCGGCTGAGTAGTTCGTTGGTGACCAAGGTGAGCTGGAATCAGCACTGAAGTAATTGTATGCGATGAAGTCGTCCTTGATGTTCACCATCCCCGACCTTGTCCACCAAGTTACGTTGTTTCCGGTAGGACCTGAGACATGGTGAACCTCGGCTGTAAGCATTCGAGCGCCTTTGTATATCGTTATCATCTCCTCCGTTTCGTCGGGTATGTATTTTTCATAGCTGCCGGATGTGCCCGTCCCGAGATACTCTCCATAGCTTATGAGGAACATCTTGTCGTTGCTTCGGTCCAATCCCCTAGATCCCGCCTTCTGTGACACCTTGCTCACTGTCTTGAGCTCAGCTTGCATGCCTGCCGGAAACGCCGTCAAAGCAGACCCATTCAAGCGTGCGCGTATTTCAGAGCCCGACCAGTTGCCAGTGTTCACCCCGCCAGAGTACATCTCGTCAGGTTCACCAAAGGCATCCTCGAATATGAAGGTCAGCCCAGCACGCCCGCTTCCGTCAGCGAGCTTGTCGTCGCATATCCCGAGAAGGACCACGTCATAGAGGGATGTCGACCAACCGAGTTTCAAGTGGAACCCTTCATCCCCATGCTTTCCCAGCATCTTCGAGTAGAGCTTGTAGTAGGCGGATCGTGTTGGATCCGCTGCATAGGCAGCCAGATCCTTGGCGGCGGCCTTGATGTCGGCCCAGCCATAAACCCCTGTTGGTCCATTCCTCGAGTCCGTGTTCTCGAACCAGAACACGTCGCTCTTCGATCCCGTGGGTGCGATGCCTCCCCAAACCGCATAGTAGGTCTTCGCGCTGGAGGCAGTGCCGAAGGACGTGATGGGCGTCGTAGCCGTAGAGCTGGCCGCCCAGCCCTTGAACACGTATCCGGAGCGGATGGGTGCAGTGGCGTAAGCCGAGATGGCGCTGCCATGGCTGACGGTCGTGGTCTTCGATGCCGTGCTGCCCGACCAGTTCCCCCCGTTAGGGTTCCAAGTCATGGTATAGGAGTTCAAAGCCCACACCGCATAATAGGTGGCGGCCTTGGTGGTACTCGACGGGAGAGCGGTCACCGAGCCGGAAGAGGTGGTCGACCAACCCTTGAAGGTGTAGCCAGTGCGAGCGGGCGAGACAGGAGCGGTCGTGGCAGAGCCATAGGTGACTCTCGTGGTCTTGTCCGCCGTGGATCCCGACCAGTCGCCTCCGTTGGCTTTCCAGGTGACGGTGTAGGCGATCACGGCCCAGTGGGCGGTGTAGGAGCGGTTGCCGGTGGAGCCCTTGGGCACCGTGACCGACTTGTTGGCGCTGCCCGAGAGGCCCGTGCCGGACCAGCCGGCGAAGGTGTAGCCGGTGCGGGTGGGGTTCTTGAGCGTGAACGCAGGCGACTCGATGGTGTAGCTCGACGGGTTGCCCGAGGCGCTGCCGCCTGCCAGGTCGTAGCTGACGGTGTAGGCGATCACGGCCCAGTGGGCGGTGTAGGAGCGGTTGCCGGTGGA
>CANOCK010000070.1 GCA_947564525.1 uncultured bacterium
GATGTGACTGGAGTTCAGACGTGTGCTCTTCCGATCTCCTGAGAGCCCGCGGCGCTCATCGGGCCACGGCTTCCCAGCAGGCCAGCCCCTCGCGCAGGGCCGGCAGGCCCGCGGCGAAGGCGGCGGCCTCCATGGCGCGCTTGCCGTCGGGCTTCACCTCCACCACCTCCAGCAGGCCCTGGGGCGCCTCGGGCGAGGCCTGCGCCGCGGGGGCGCAGCCCAGGTACAGGCGGCCGCCCACGAAGGCCGCCTGGCCCGGCGCCAGGCCCTGGGGCAGCTTCGCCGCCTCCTCGCGCCGGTAGGGCAGGCTGGCCTCGGGGTCCACGGGCTCGGCCCCGTCGCAGGCGAGGAGCGCCGCCTCCACGCTCACCGCCCGGCCGCCGATAAGGCAGCGGGCCGGATGGGCGGCGCTGGCAGCTTGGGCGCGGCGCACGTTCTGGGCCGCCGGCAGCTCGGGAGCCAGGTCGAGCTCCCCCTTCTCCAGCTTGGAGGCGTAGGTGACGGCGGCCTCGTCGGCCTGGGCGATCCAGTGGGCCTGGCCGGCCTCCACCAGCTCCAGCGCCGTCAGCAGGGCGCGCACGCCGAGCACCGCCAGCTCGTCGGTGAGCACCGGCGCCCTGAGCCCCGCGATGGGGATGGAGCGCTGCACGCAGTAGGGGCCGGTGTCCAGGCCCTCCTCCATCTCCATGATGCTCACGCCGGTCTCGGGGTCGCCCGCCAGGATGGCGCGCTCGATCGGCGCCGCGCCGCGCCAGCGCGGCAGCAGCGAGCCGTGGACGTTCAGGCAGCCATGGGGCGGCAGCTCCAGCACCTCCCGCGGCAGCAGGGCGCCGTAGGCCGCCACGCAGATGGCCTCGGGCTCGAAGGAGGCCAGCTCCGCCTGGACCGCCTCGTCGCGCAGGGTGCGCGGCGTGAGCACCGGCAGCCCCAGGCGCTCGGCGAGCTCCTTCACCGGGCTCGGCACCAGCTTCTTGCCGCGGCCGCGCACGGCGTCGGGGCGCGTGTAGACGGCGGCCACCTCGTGGTGGGCCGCCAGCTCCTCCAGTATGGTCGCCGAGAAGTCCGGCGTGCCCATGTAGACGACGCGCATGGGCTACTCCTCCGCTTCCAGGCCGACGGACAGGCTGGTGTCGCCCGGCCGCGCCCCGGCAGCGCGAGCCCGCTCGTAGGCTTGCAGCGCCTCGAGGCGGATCCTCGGGTCGCAGGACTCGAACAACGTCCTGCCGTTCAGGTGGTCGATCTCGTGCTGCAGGCAGCGGCCGAGCAGGCCGTCGCCCTCGATCTCCCACTCCTCGCCGTCCAGGTCGAGGTAGCGCACGCACGCCCAGGGCTGGCGCCGCACGGCCACGTTCACGCCCGGGCACGACAGGCAGCCCTCGCCGCCCACCTCCGGCTCGCCGCGCAGCTCCACCACCTCGGGGTTCACCAGCACGATGGGGTTGCGCTCCCTGGACTCGCCGTCCCAGTCCACGTCGATGACCACCAGGCGCTTGGTCACGCCCACCTGGGGCGCCGCGATGCCGCAGCCCCCGTGCTTGTACATGGCGTGCTGCATCTGCTTGGCCAGGCGCTTCAGGGTCTTGTCGCTCACGTCGCACGGCTCGCACATCGTGGAGAGGATGGCATCGGGCGATTCGACGATCTTCAGCATAGGGCTCCTTCTCGCTTGAGCGCGCTCCTGCCGCCATGGCGGCCGATGGGCGCGCGTCGTTTTCCGGATGCGATTATACCAGCAGGTCGTGAAGGGAATGAGGGGCGGCGACAGGCGCGGCGAGGCTGGCACCCATCGGCGAGGAGCCCCGCCGACCACCGGCGAGAGCCGGCCGGCGCGCTCCTGGAAGCCGGGCGCGCCACCCCTGAATCCAGCAGGAGCATCCACCACCCATACCACTCTGAACTGGGGAAACACACATAATCTCCAAACATGGGCCCTCGCTTCCGTGATAGCATCGAAGCCAAGCCCAGCGGCTGCAGGCCCCGTGTGCTGGCAGCGCTTCCTGTCCCTACCGGTCCCCGACCGAGAAGAGAGGAGGCGGTGCCCCATGGAGCTTGCCATCAAGATCGTCGAGCCTCTAGAGGCCTTGGCCGGCTTGGCGGTGGCGATGGTGGCGCTCGTGCCCAAAGCACGGAGCTGGCTCCGCTCGCAAAAGAAGGAGAAAGGCCGGGAGCAATAGCCCCGGCCCATCCTAACAGCGCTGCCCGCTTCCACTACGGGGAGCCGCTGGGCGCCATTATGGCAGCATCGGCCGCCCGCACCAACGGCGCCCGCAGCCGTAGCCCCACCGAAAGGACCGCCCCATGACCGGCAACGCCCGCTCCAAGCTGAAGCTGCTGCTGCTCCAGAAGATGCTCGTGGAGGAGACTGACGCCGACCACGGCCTGACCATGGCCGACATCCTGGAGCGCCTGGCCGCCGAGGGCGTCAGCGCCGAGCGCAAGGGCATCTACCGCGACCTGGACCTGCTGCGGGACGCCGGGCTCGACGTGCGCAAGCGCGACTGCTCGCCCGTGGAGTACGCCGTCGGGCGCCGCGACTTCAGCCTGGCGGAGCTCATGCTGCTGGTGGACGCCGTGCAGTCGAGCCGCTTCATCACCCAGAAGCAATGCAACCTGCTGGTGGGCAACATCAAGTCGCTGGCCAGCCGCAGCCAGTGCGCGCTGCTGGACAAGCGCATCCACGTGGCCGGCCGCATCAAGTCGAAGAACGACAGCGTCTTCTCCAGCATCGACGTCATCCACGAGGCCATGCGCCAGCGGCGCAAGGTGTCGTTCCTGTACTACAAGCACGGGCCCGACGGCGAGCCGGTGCTCCAGCATGGCGGCAAGCCCTACATGCTCACGGCGGTGAAGGTGGTGTTCGCCGACGGGCTGTACTACCTGGAGGCCTACAGCGACTCCCACGAGGGGTTCTCGGACTACCGCATCGACCGCATGGGCCGCGTGGCCGTGGCCGAGGCGGAGGCCACGCGCTCGCCGGAGATCGCCCGCCGCGCCCAGGAGGACAGCGAGTACCAGTACTTCGGGCGCATGGGAGGCGAGAAGGTGGTGGCCACCTTGGAGGTGGCGCCGGACAAGGCCGACATCATCATCGACCGCTTCGGCTCCGACGCCACGCTGGCCGCCCGCGAGGACGGCAGCGCCCAGGCGGTGGTGCCGGTGCGGCAGAGCGAGCAGTTCTTCGGCTGGGTGGCGGGCCTGGGCGGCACCGTGACCATCGCCGCCCCCGAGCGGCTGCGTAACGCCTACCGCGCCTACCTCCAGCGGCTGCTGGACGCTTAAGGGGGCTGGAGCGGGGGCTGCGGCTCGCAGGGCGGCAGCGGAGGGGCTGGGCTGGCCCCTTCCGCGCGCCCTCCGCGCGGCTGACCCCGTGCGCGAACAAGCGCGGCACGGGAGTCCAGGCCATCCGCGCCGCGCCTGTCATCGTGGTCGGCGCCCGCAGGGGCGCTCCGGCGGTCAGGCTGCCTTGGGCATCGTCGCCCCAGGCGCGCCGCCCATGTGCTCGACCAGCCAGCGCTGGAGCACCACCGCCTGGTTGAGCTTGGGGTCGTGAGCAGCGTAGAGCAAGGTCACCGTGGGGTGGGCGCCCTGGGCCAGCTGCCCGGCGAAGGCATGGGCCTTCGGGTTGGCATCCAGCTCGGCGGTGTAGGCGGCCACGAAGGCGTCCCAGTTCTGGGCATTGTGGCCGAAGGCCTTGCGCACGGCGTTGGAAGGCGCCAGGAACTTGGCCCACTGGTCGTAGTGCACGCGCTCCTTGGTCAGGCCTCGGGGCCAGAGGCGGTCCACCAGGACGCGGTAGCCGTCGCTCGGTTCGTAGGGCTCGTAGACGCGCTTCGTTCGGATAGTGACCATGGGTGCCTCCGTTCATCTGCCCAAAGTATAGGGCCAGCCCTATGCGACAGGAGCCCGAGGCCACGGAAGGTTGCCTAGCCGAAAGGCGCTCGTAAGCCCCCGGGCACCGCGCTCGGCCCGACACGGCCGGCAAAGGCGCCCGCCGCAGGGCCCGCAAGCTCGCACCCTCGGGCTGCCAAGCGCAAGACGGCCGCCCGGCCCCAGAGGGCGCAGGCGGCCGTTGGCTCGATCGGGGAGAAGGCGCTCCGAAGCGCAGGGCGGCCCGGGGCGATGCGCCAGCGCGCTAGTCGACCATCTGGATGCTGACGATCTTGGCCTGCTTGGCCTGGTCGCTGATGGCGCCCATCTGCGGGTCGTCCACGTTGGCCAGGTAGTCCGCCACGATGGCGTCGATGATGGCCATGCCCTCCTCGTTGATGGTGCCGAAGGCGGCGTACTTGCCGTCCAGGGCGGTGCCCACGGCGTCGTTGTCGCCCAGGGTGACGAAGAAGGTGGAAGTGGCGGAGTCAGGGGCGGAGGTGCGCGCCATGGCCACGGTGCCGCGGTCGAACTTGTCGGCCAGGGGGTTGTCCACGCCGTTGCTGGAGAACTCGCCCTTGATGGGCTGCAGCAGCGGGTCGTTGCCCGAGGCGGTGTTGCCCGTGGTGCCGCCCTGCAGGCAGAAGTCGTCCACGATGCGGTAGAAGCTCAGGCCGTTGTAGTAGCCGTCGTCGGCCAGGTTGGCGAAGTTGGTCACCGTGACGGGGGCGGCGTCGGCGTCGAGCTCCACGGTGATGGGGTCGTAGCCCTCCACCTGGATGATGGCGTGGTGGGTGCCGGACATGAGGTCGGCGTCGGAGGCCTCGGCGGCGCTGGAGGAGCTGGAGCCGCTCGAAGCCGCGTTGGTGGCGGCGTCGGTGCCGCCCGAGCAGCCGGCCAGGGCGACGAGGGAGAGGCTCAGCGCGGCTGCGGCGGCAACCGCGAGGGCGGGCTTCGCGAGGGAAAGGATCTTCTTCATAGGGGGCTCCTTCGACGGGTTCGGTCAAGGTCGCGAGGCGGTGCCGTGGCTGCCATGGCGGGAGGCCTCGGACATCCGGAGCGCTTCGCTTAGCTTTCGAGCTTTCGCCATGATAGCAACTCCGCCCCAACGCAGCGGCGCTGCACACAAACAGCGGAATTGCGTCGCCGAACCGTCGCGCAGCTGACGCCCCCGGGACGAAGGCATGTCGCCCCTCGTCGCTACCAGCCCTGTCAACCGGATACGCCTCGTACGGAACGATGACATCAGCGGGCTCCCTCGGAAAGCACGTCACTTGCAGGCCAGAATCGTCTGGCCCACAAGGCCAGCCCATCATCTGCCATGGGCGTCAGAGCGGCGGCCGCCCTGACGGCAGTGGCCGCGCCACGGTGCTCGGCATGGTGGTCGGCGGCCCCGCCGGGCCACTCTGGGCTGCGAGCGCCGGGGCACGGCACCTTACAGCACCTTACGGTTCTGCAAGATTGGCCGACAGCCCTTGGAACCTCCATGGGCGCTGCCTATACTGGCGCCAGCATCCATGCCGACCGCATCGCCCCGAGGAGTCCCGATGATCCTGCTCGCGCTCGCACGCCTTCGCCGCCTGGCCCGCCAGGTCGCCCTCGGGCTGCTGGCCGCCGCGGTGCTGAACGCGCCGGCCTCCTACCTCAACGTGGCCGCTGAGCAGGAGCACGTACCGGTCCCGACCCCTGCCGTGCTGTCGGAATCGGCGGTGCTGGCCGCCTACTGCAGCGAGGCCGCCGGGATTGCCGGGGCAACGGTCCCTTGGGCAGGGAAGGCCCCGTCCGCCACAGCGGCCACGACGCTCGCCCTCGAGGATCGTTGGCTCACGGAAGACCCCTACCGCTACAACCACGGGCTTGCCCGCGCCTGCGCGGTGCTCGCAGCGGTGTGCAACTCCGAGTCGCGCTTCTACAGCACCCCCGACGGGGCCCCCTTCGCCGAGGGGGCGCTGGGGGCGCTCGGGTTCTCCGACGTGCACACCGGCTCCTATGCCCTGCGCAGCCGCGTCCTCGACGAGCTGGGAGCGCTGCTGACCGGACAGCATGCCGTAGCGGCCTATACCCTGGCCCACAAGGAGGTGCCAGGGGACCATGGGGCCGAGACGGTCATCCTCATGGGCATCCGCGGCAGCTACGGCACCGAGTGGCTGAGCAACTTCGACCTGGGCGAGGAAGGGGACCATCGCGGGTTCGAGCTGGCCGAGCAGGAGGCCCTGGAGGCCTTGAGGCTCTACGCCCGCTCCATCGGCGCGCAGCCGGACCGCACGCGGGTGCTCCTGTGCGGCCACAGCCGTGGCGGGGCCGTGGCCAACCTGCTGGCCGCCGACCTGAACCGCCTGAGCGCTACGCCCGAGGCCCTGACCGGCCCGAGCGCCGTCTACGCCTACACCTTCGCCGCGCCAGCGTGCACCCGCAGCCCCGAGCGCGATGACGGCCTCCACGGCAACGTGTTCAACGTGGTGGATGCCGAGGACGTGGTGCCCCGCTGGCCCCTGGAGGGCTGGGGGTTCGGCCGCTACGGCGTGACGGTGCAGCTGCCCTGCGCCGAAGGGCTGGGCCCTGTCACGGCGCGGGCCCTGGCAGCGGCCATGGAGCGCAACGCCGGCACGGCCCTGACGATGGGGCAAGGGCGCTGCAACCTGGACGCCCTGGACGCGCTGGAGGAGGCGCTGGAGCCTCTGGGACCTGGCCTGCCCCTGCCCGACCTGGCCGCCCCAGCCCGCGCCCTGGGGGCCGTCCTCCAGCTTGACCCCCTCGCCGCCCTGGTGGCCCACCTTCCCGATGCCTACATCGCCAAGCTGCAGTGCCTGGAGCCGCAGCAGCTGGCCTTCGAGCGCTGAGCGCGCCACGCGCCGCCAGCAGCTGCGGCTCGCCAGGGCGGCCTGGCAACTCACATCCGATCGACCATGCAAGTCCCAACGACAGTCGTGCCATCAGCTGCGTAAACGGGAATCGGAACGGCAAGCTCCGCCTTGGCTATCTCGTACACCGCCTCGAAGATGGCTGGGGTGACGATCACCTCGTTCGGGGTCACAGGGTCGACCCCGCGGTTATCAATGATGGCAGCCGCATAGGCCTTGACGGCCTCAGCCTCGCTCGCCTCGGCAGAGCCTTCGGCGTCGTCGACGAATCGAGCGATGTCGGCAGATTCCTCGGTTCGCACGTACTCACTTACAAGAGCGATGGCCACCTCGCGGTTCACGGCTCCTTGGTTGATCGCCTGCGCAAGAGGCTCGGCTGCGAGCTCCGCATAGGTCGCCTGCGCATTCTGGTAGCCACCTCCTCGATGCAGCCCGTCTGCAAGGCTGCTCAGCTCAGCCGACGTCAACGCAGCGGCACCGAAGTACTCTTCCGTAGCATGGGCCAGAGCAGGCGCCCTCATGCTCGCGACGTTTCGTATGGAGGCGAGCCTCTCCTCTTCGGTAGTCGCATAGTCGACGATGGCCGCATGCATCTCTTCAACGGAGATGTAACCGTATTTCCCGTTGGTGGCGCGAACGCGTGTCATGTCGGGCATGACTATCAAACCATCGTCGCCCTCGAAGGGCACGCCGTAAACAAGGCCATCATCGCCCACGAAGGCGCGCGTCTCGTCAATGCGAGATGCCGCAGCAGCTTGCCCGTTCATGCAAGCAGCCACCGTGAGGGCCAAGGCGACCGCTGCCGCAAGAGCGCAAAGCGCGTACCTCATCCACGAGTTCGTTTTAGCTTTCATGGTGGCACCTCCTCGAACACGCGATGGACTAGCCATCCACTCCATCGACCCGCATCGCGCTGGCAAGAATGGGGCCATATGGGGCAGGGATTCCTTCATGGCCCCTCCGCAGGAACAGCCCGCCTGGCCAATGATGGCCTCGTCCTCATCCTTTCGAACCCGCATGTCGACGAGCCCAGCGCGGTGCCCAGCCTGCGCTCCAATCACCTCATGCCAAAAAAGGAGCAACCAAGCAATCTGGCTTGCCAATACCTCCTATCTCATATTGGTATTAACATTTATACAATATTTTAATATCAGTTTCAACATATGACCATGAACCACCCATTCGACTGGATAGTCAAGCTGGAGTCGGAAGGCAGGAGGCCGGAGCGCCGCCCACGCAGCCGGCCGAACCTGGCCTCCCTCTGGCCGCCTGCTGGACCGTCGGCGCCTCAGAACGGGTTCACGTAGAGGCGCAAGCCGTTGGGCTGGCGGACGAAGCCCGCGGCTTCGAGCAGGGCGGCCGTGGGCGTGGCGATGGCCGGTGCGCCGTTGACGGACTCGACCAGCAGCTTCGTCCGCGCCCCAGCCGCCCCCGCCGCCTTCGCCTGGGCGGTCGCGAAGGCAGCGAGCGCCTCGATGGCCGCCCCCAGCGTCGCCGGCTCCGCCGTGAAGGCGACCAGGGCCTTGAGCCGCGGGGCGGCGTAGAGCGCCGGCGCACCGTCGGCCAGCACCACCAGGGCACCGGAGCGCCGCGAGGGCCTGAGGGCGAGCAGCGACGCATCGTCGGCCACGGCACCCCCGGCCGCTTCCCACGCCACGGCTGGCCAGGGAAGGCCGGCCCCGTAGAGGCTGGCCGGGTCGTCGGCAGCCAGCACCGCGAGCTCCCGTGGCGCTGGCCGCGCGGGTGCCTCCTCGGAAAGGCCCTGGCCGGCAGCGCTCGGCACGGAGCGCGTCGCAGGCTCGCCGTCCTGTGGCGCGCCCGCCCCGTCGCGGGCACCGTGCTCGGGGGCCGTCCCAGCGGCCCCCTCCTCCGCAGAGTCGCCGCCTGGGCTCCTCTCCGCAGCGTAGGCGCGCAGGGCATCGACGGTGTCGCGCGCGGCGAACTGGGCAGGGCCCAGCCCCTCCACGAACATGCCGCGCACCAGGTCGCCCGCCTCCTCCATGCGCCGCAGCACCGGGTAGAGCGTCGACAGGCCGCCGGGCACGGCGGCGAGCAGGGCCACGTCCGGGGCGACCACGCCGTAGCGGTCCAGCAGCGACTCGACGAGGGCCACGGCATGCAGCGTGCTCGATGCCTGGTCGGGCTCCAGCAGCGACCACTGGCCCGCCAGCGCGCCATCGAAGGCGGCGCGCTGGGCCATGCGCACGGCCGCCGACTGGCGCGCCTCGCGCTTCGCCTCGGCATAGAGGGAGCGCGAGCGGCGGCTGCGAGCCCGATGGCGCGCCGGGGGCGGCTGCTGGCCGCCGCCGAGGG
>CANOCK010000071.1 GCA_947564525.1 uncultured bacterium
CGTTCTGGATGTCCTCCCACACCTTCATGGCGTTGCGCTGCACGATGACGTAGGCGTCCTCGCGGGTGATGCCCGTGTCCACCAGCGCCAGCAGCACCTTCGAGCTGAAGATGAGCCCGCGGGTGCGCCACAGGTTGTGCTCCATCTTGGCCGGGTACACCTGCAAGCCGTCCAGCATCCACTGCATCTTGCCGAACATGTAGTCCAGCGCGGTGAAGCTGTCGGCCAGCGCCACGCGCTCGGCGCCGGAATGGCTGATGTCGCGCTCGTACCACAGCGCCACGTCGTCGAAGGCCACCTGCGCATTCGCCTTCACCACGCGGGCCAGGCCGCACACGCGCTCGGCGGTGATGGGGTTGCGCTTGTGGGGCATGGCGCTGGAACCCTTCTGCCCCTTGGTGAACGGCTCCTCGGCCTCGATCACGTCGGACTGCTGCAGCAGGCGCACCTGCAGGGCGATGGCCTCCAGGGTCGAGGCGGTCACGGCCAGCGCCGCCATCACCTGGGCGTGGCGGTCGCGGGCCAGCACCTGGGTGGACAGCGGGTCGGGCGTGAGCCCCAGGTTCTCGCACACGTAGCGCTCCACCGCCGGGTCGATGCTGGAGTAGGTGCCCACCGCGCCGGAGATGGCGCCGGTGGCGGCCACCTCGCGCGCCTGCTCCATGCGCACCTGGCAGCGCTTGAGCATGTAGGCCCAGCTGCCGAACTTCATGCCGAAGGTCATGGGCTCGGCGTGGATGCCATGGGTGCGCCCCACGCACAGCGCGTCGCGCAGCTCGAAGGCGCGGCGCTTGCAGGTGGCGCCCAGCTCCTTGACGTCGGCCAGGATCACGTCGATGGCCTGCACGATCTGGTAGCTCAGCGCCGTATCGCCCAGGTCGGACGACGTCATGCCGTAGTGCACCCAGCGGCTCGGCTTCTCCTGCCCC
This sequence comes from uncultured bacterium, assembly GCA_947564525.1. GTDB lineage: Bacteria > Actinomycetota > Coriobacteriia > Coriobacteriales > Eggerthellaceae > D16-63. The sequence continues at coordinate 930 of CANOCK010000071.1, forward strand.
TCGGGCACGTCGGCGTCGATGCACTCGGCCATGTTGGTGGTGAAGGCGATGACGTCATGGTTCGTCACCTTCTCTATCTCGGCGATGCGCTCGGCGGTGCAGCCAGCGTGGTCGCGGATCCACTGGGCCTCCTCGGCCGTGATGCCGCACGTGCCCAGCTGCGCCTGGGCCTCGCAGGCCAGCACCTCTATCTCGCGCCAGATGTCGAACTTGTTCTGAAGCTCCCAGATGCGGCCCATCTCCGGGCGCGTGTAGCGGTCGATCATATGCTGCCCCTTTCTTCCGTTGCCAGCCATTATAAGCGCAAGCGGCGCCTGCCGAAGGGCCCGTCAGGCACAGGGGCGCCGCCGGCCACGGCCCACGGCAGCCCAGCGCCGGGCCGAGCGGTGCCGCCGCCCGAAGCCTTGCCGGGGCCACCGGGCACCCGGCGCCAGCGGAGCCTAGAGCGCGCGGAAGGCCTCGCGCACCTCGTCGAACACGTCGTTGTCGGCCGCCACGATGGCGGCATCGCCCGGGCGCAGCACCGTGTCCTCCCCGGCCACCTCCACGTCCCCACGGGACGACACGGCCACCACCAGCGAGCCCGGCGGCAGCGGGATGTCCGACACCAGCACGCCCTCCTCGTCCGAGCCGTGGCGGAAGCGGCCGATGGACACCTCCTGCAGCCGCACGTTGCCGTGGGACAGGGCGCTGATGACCGACATGGAGCCCGACAGCGCCTCCTCCTCGATGAGGTTGGCGATCAGCGTGGTGGAGGACACGCACTCGATGCCCACCTCGCGGAAGATGCGCAGGTTCTTGGGGTTGTTCACGCGGGCGATGCAGCGCGGCACATGGAACACGCGGCTGGCGATCTCGCAGGCCACCAGGTTGCTGTCGTCCTGGCCGGTGGAGGCCACGAAGGCGTCGGCCCGGCGGATGCCCGCGTCCTCCTGGAAGCGCGAGTTGCAGCAGTCGCCGTTGATGACCAGGTAGCTGCCCTCCAGCTGCACCGACAGCCGGTCGGCCGTGGAGAGGGTCTCCTCGATGACCGCCACCTCGTTGCCGCTGTCGAGCATGACCTGGGCCAGGTACGACCCCACCTTGCCGCCGCCCGCTATCACCACGTACATGGCCGCGCCCCTTCCGCTGTCGCTCAGTCCAGGATGTACTTCGAGAACGCCGGGATGAGGTCCTGGCGCACTGCGGCCAGCACCGTGTCGCCGTTGTAGAGCACGGAATCCCCCGTGGGGATGGACGAGGACGACCCGTCAGCGCGCTCGAAGGCGACGATGCGCACCTCGTGGTCGTGCTCCAGCTCGAACACGCGGATGGAGCGCGGGTTCTCCGCATGGGACAGGTCGAGGGAGAACCGCAGCACCTCGATGTCGTCGAAGGTCTCCACGTGGGAGCCGCGGCCCACCACCGCCTTGGAGAAGATCTCCTCTGCCACCAGCGACGTGCCGCACACGTAGTCGATGCCCAGCTGCATGTAGCTGCGCTCGTGGTCGGGGTTGTACAGGCGTGCGATGACATGGGGCACACCGTAGAGGCGGTTGGCCACCTCGGCACACATGAGATTGGCGTTGTCGAACTGGGTCACCGCGGCCAGCACGTCGCAATCCTCGATGCCGGCGCGCTCCAGCACGTCCTCATCGAAGCCCACGCCCTGCAGCGCGGTGCCGTTGAAGTTGCGCCCGAGGTTGGTGAAGGCGTCGGGGTTCTTGTCGATGCAGCAGACGTTGCTGCCGTTGTCGGAGAGCATGTTGGCCAGGCGCGACCCCACGCGGCCGCAGCCCACGATGATGACGTTGCTCATGGCCCTAGATCTTGGCTATCTCGGCGCTCGTCTTCTGGTACCAGTCCATGTAGGTGGGCGGGCAGTACTTCTGGGCGTTGGCCACGCTGATGGTGAAGCCATAGCCGTCCGCCAGGCCCTTCACGTGGCCATGGATGGCCTCGGTCCAGCTCGACCAGCCATTGCCCATCCAGCCCCAGGCGTTGTAGGCGCGGAAGCAGTTGGTGCCGCGGGTGCTCTCGGTGTTGGAGATGGCGGGAGACCAGCGCGGGTCCACGCCGTACTCCCAGGCAGCCTCGGCGAAGGTGGCGCCGTAGCCTGCCAGGGGGAACCCAGCCAGGTAAGCGTCGATGCGGCCGCCCCACAGCTCCACGAAGGCGTCGCGGCCGATGGTGAAGTCCACCGCGTAGACGTCGGAGCAGCCGCGGGCCGCAGCCTCGGCCTGATGCTGCTGGGCCTGCTCGATGCAGGCGGCCTCGCGCGCCCGCGCCGCCTCCTCGGCGGCGATGCGCTCGGCCTCCAGCCGGTCCTCCAGTTCCTCGACGTTGGCGGTGATGTCGCGCTTGGCGGTGGTCTCCAGCACGAAGCTCTCGGAGAACTCCATGGGGGCCCCTTCGGCGGCAGGCTCCGGGGCCTCCACCGGGCTGGTCTGGGCCACCTGGGGCACCTCGACGCTGGCAGCGTCGGACAGCCCGAAGCTGGTGCCACTACCCTGGCCGCCGGCCGAGGCGAAGCCGGTGCCCAAGGACGCCACGGCCACGGCGCAAGCGACCCCTGCGACCCCCACGCGCACGGCAACGCCCTTGCTCGTTATGTTGGACTGCTTCGACACAGCGTTCCTTCTCGTACAAACAACCAAGACCGCCCATGGCGGTCAAGCAGCGTACTAAGGTTGTGGTCGGATTTGCTGCCCGGTGACGGATGCGAGTTTTTAACGTTCGGTCATGATACCTCAAAACGGCGCCGAGGGCGAGGCTTTCTCAGCGACCGGCGGCCGAAGCCGCGCTGACGCCCGAGGTCCTGACCGCCCGAGGCGCGCCACGGGCCCGGCTAATCCCCTTCCTGAGCTGGCGTCTCTTGGCCGTCGGCCACCTTGCGCACGCAGATAGTGGATATGCGCGAGCGGCGCATCTTCTCCACCTTGAAGGAGAACCCTTCCACCTCGAACTCGTCGCCGGTCTGGGGCACGGAGTCGAAGGCGTCCATGAGCCAGCCGGCCACGGTCTCGTAGTCGTCGGAGTCCACCACGGGCCAGCCCAGCTCCAGCGCATCGGCCACCGGGTAGGCGCCGGCGATGCGCCAGGCGTCGGGGCCCAATGGCGTCATGAGGCAGCGGTCGAGGTCGGTCTCGTCGATGATCTCGCCGACGATCTCCTCCACAATGTCCTCGACGGTGATGAGCCCGTCGGTGCCGCCGTACTCGTCCACCACGATGGCCATCTGCTGATGGGCCGCCTGCATCTCGCCGAGCAGCGGGATGACGTCCTTGGACTCGGGCACGAACATGGCCTCGTACATGTACTTGGTCACCGGCTCGTCCTCGCGGCCGTCCATGAGGGCCGGCACGAGGTCCTTGTAGTGAACGATGCCCACGATGCCGTCCATGTCGTCATGGTAGACGGGCAGGCGGGAGTAGCCGGTGCCCCGCATGCGCTCCAGCACGGCGCGCACCGTGGCGGTGTCCTCCACCAAGATCATGTCCACCCGAGGCTGCATGATCTCGTGGACCGACATGTCTCCGAGGTCCATGATGTCGTGGATCATCCGCTTCTCGTCGTCGTGAAGCTCCTCGGCTTCGGCGACGATGCCCTTGATCTCCTCCTCGGAGACGGCGGCGGGACGGGAGAGGCCCAGGCGCTCGAAGAGCCCGGGCTTGGGTTTGTCTGCGTTGTCCATGAACTCGCTTCTTCGCTTATCGGGGAGGAACGGGCTGGGTCTGGCGCTGGGAGCGACTGCCGGAGGCGCCGAGGGCCTGGCTGAGCGCCTGCTGCTGCAGGGAGTCCACCTGGGCCTGCATGCGCTCCTGGTACTGGGCGTACTCGAGGGCCTGTTGCTTGGCGCGCTCCTGCTCCTGAGCACGGGCCGCTTGAGGGTCGAAGGCGCTCTGCACCGGCGGGGTCTGGGCGGCGAAGGCGGTGGGCTGCACCGCGGGCACCGTGGGCTGGGCGGCCACCGCGGCCCCTTGGGGCTGGGCGCCGTAGCCGAGGTAGTCCGCCCCGGCCCCGGGCTGGGCCATCGGGCTCGGGGGCACCGCCCCGCCCATGGCGTAGGGGTCGGCAGCGCCCATGGCCATGGCGTAGGGGTCGGCCGACACGCCGAGGACCGCCACGTCCTCGGGACGCGTGGTGTTGGTGCGGCACACGCGCTCGAGGTAGGTGTGGAGCTCGGCCATGCGGCGGCGCTCCTCCTGCAGGGTGGTCTCCAACCCGCTGATGCGGCCGCCCATGCGGATGACCATGACGAGCGGCACCACCGCGAGGACCAGCAGCACCACGACGATGGCGATCTCCACGATGGATATCTGTGTTGGAAGAAGTTGCACGCCTGCTCCTCGCATAACCTGGTTTGAGCGTTGATGATACGCAACTTGGGACCCAATGTCCATGGAAACCCGAGCATATCCATCACATTCTTCACGAAAGCCGACGGAAGAATGCCGCCTCGCGCCAGTTGCGCGGCCCTGCGAGGGCGGCCGCCCCTCAGGGGCCGAAGAGCAGTCCCGCGGCCGGGGTCAGCAGGGCCACGGCGGCGCCGATGGCGAGCGCCGGGGCAAAGGGGAAGGTGCCGGCAGGCGCTGGGGCCACGCCGCCCGGGGTTGGCTCGCCCGCCGCACTTCGCCGGCACAGCGCGGCGCCCGCGGCGCCGACCAGGGCCGCCACGCAGGCGACCAGCAGGCAGACGGCGCTGCGGCCAGGGCCGAGGAACAGGGCCAGGGCCGCCATGAGCTTCACGTCCCCGCCGCCCAGGGCCTCCCTCTTGGTCAGCGCCTCGCAGGCCAGGGCGAAGGCCAGCATGCCGCCCCCGAGCACGACGGCGGCCAGCAGCCCCTCGAACGCTGTGGGCAGCCCGAAGGGCGCGGCCTGGGCGAAGGCCGCCCCGAAGGCGGCAGCCGCTCCCACCAGGCCCTCGGCCGGAAGGGCGGCGGCCCCAGCGGCGGCGCCCAGGGCCCCGCGCCAGGCCAGCCACAGGGCCGCCAGCCCCAGCACCACGGCGTTGGGGATGCGCCGCTGTCGGAGGTCGACCCAGGCGGCCCGGCCCGCCAGCGCCGCCACCCCGGCCAGTGCTGCCGCGGTGAGGGCCTCCGCCGCCCCCATCTCAGGCGCCTTCGCCGCCGAGGAACGCCTCGTTGAGCTGGAGCCCCAGGCCCTCGGCGATGGCCCGCAACGTGGCGTCGGGCAGCTCGTTGGGGAAGCGGTCGCTGCCGCCATTGGCCGTCCGGGCCGCCAGGTGGATGTCCGCGGCCTTCACGATGGCATGCATGCGCCCGAAGGCGTCGTCGAACCCCTCTCCCGAGGCCAGCAGCCCATGGCTCGCCCATATCACCGCCGGGAAGCGCCGCATCTGCTCGGCCGAGGCCCGCGCCAGCTCGAGGCTGCCGGGCACCAGGCAGCCCACCACCCCCAGGCCCTCGGGGAACACCATGACGCTCTCGGTCATGGCCTTCCACAGGGCGCGAGTGAAGGTCCGCGGGTTCAGGGGCAGCAGCTTGGAGAGCGCCACCACCGAGGTAGGGTGCGCATGGTAGATGACCCGCGCCGCGCCATCGGTGGCCGCCATGCGCGCCTGGTGGATGAGCAGGTGGCCGGTGAACTCGCTGGTGGGGCGACCGCCATCGGAGAACCCCCAGCGGTGGCGCCAGGCCAGGCCCTCGCCGTCCACCTCGACGATGCCGAGCAGCGGGGCCAGGTCGCCCTCCATGGCATGGAAACAGGAGCCCGTGGCGCTCACCAGGAAGAGCTCGCCGCCGACGCCGGGCGCGAGCGCCCCCAAGGGCTCCCAGGGACCTGCCGGGCACGCCTCGCGGACCCAAGCGGCCTCCAGGGCCGTCAGCCGGTAGGAGGCGTTGCCACCGTTGCGCTCGTGCCAGCCCTGGCCGAAGCCGCGCCAAGCCATGGCGCCCAGCTCGGCGATGCAGGGCAGCTCGAAGCCCTCGGCCGCAGGCGGCGGCCCTGGGCGCAGGAACGAGGAGGGGCCGAGCATGAACGGGCCGGCTCAGTCGAGCTTGAGGTCCGCCAGCTTGGCGAAGGGGCCCTGGGGGGCCGGCTCCTCGCCGGCATCCGCCGGGGCGCAGCCGCAGGGGCCCTCGTTGAGGTTCTGGCCGCAGGTGGGGCAGAGCCCCTGGCAGTCGTCCTGGCAGAGGGGCAGCAGGGGCAGCTCCAGGAGCAGCGCCGCCTGGATGAGCGGCAGCAGGTCGATGGTGCGGTCGTCGGGCAGGACGTCGAACTCGTCCTCGTCCAGGTCGGACGGCTGGTCCTCCGTCCCGATAACGAAGTAGCCCTCCACCTCGCCCATCAGGTCGAACGCCGCGTCCGCCAGGCAGCGGCCGCACGCAGTGGCCGCTTGGCCCTCCACGGTACCCGACACCAGGATGGCGTCGCCGGTGTTGGTGACGTCCACCGCCCAGGCGAGCGGCTCGGCGAAGGAGTACAGGTCGGGGCCGGCCTTGAGCACCGGCAGCTCGCACGTGCCCTCGAAGCGCTCGGTCTCCGCCGGCGCGAACAGGCGCTCGGGGATGTGGATGCGTGTCGTGCAGTCAGTCATGGTCATAGCTTACTCCATGGTCGAGGCTGGAGCTCAGGGGCGCGCCCAGCCGTTACGAAGACGTGACCGCCGCGCAAGCGCGGCGGTCACGGGTCGGTTCGATAGAAGGGCCGCGCGGCCCTTAGCGCACACTGAGGGAGGTGCTGTTCAGGCGCTCACGGCAGCGGTGCACGTTGTTGATGAGCGTGTCGAGGCTCTGCTCCACGTGGGCGAACACGCCATCGGCGTAGTCCTCGGCGCCCATGCGGGTCTGACGCTCCAGCTCACGGGCGTCAGCCAGGATGGTGTCGGCCTGCTGCTGGGAGATGCGCACGATCTCCTGCTCGCTGGCGATGGTCATGGCCTGGCTGCGGGCGTCCTCGATCATGCGGGAGGCCTCGGCCTCGGCGTCGTCGAGGAGGCTCTGGCGCTCGCGCACGATCTGGCGAGCCTGCTGGAACTCGGTGGGGAACGTGTCGCGGATGTCGTCCATGATCTCGAACGCAGCGGCGATGTCCACTTGGCGGAGGTTGTTCTTGCCGAAGACCGGCTTGGCGTCCTCCAGCAGGATGGAGAGCTCTTCGAGCAGTCCCAGAACTCCTGTTTCGTCCATGATGTTCCTTTCAGCTGTGAAGCTGCGCTCTCCTGCGTTGGCCACGCCTGTTCGCGCTAATGCACATATGCCATATCATTCTATCACTACGCAGCCATTACGCAAATTTGGCCCGCAACGCCGCCTCGACGCACGGCGGCACGAACCGCCCCACGGGACCGCCCAGGCTCGCGATCTCCCGCACCACCGAAGAGGACAGGTACATGTACTCCGGCGGCGACATGATGAACATGGTCTCCGCGCTGCCGTCCAGCTGGATGTTCAGCGCAGCCTGCTGGAACTCGTACTCGAAGTCGGTGATGGCCCGCAGCCCCTTGATGACCACCTGGGCGCCCTCCTGGCGCGCGAAGTCGACGAGCATGCCGGTGAAGGGCTTCACCCGCACGTTGCTCAAGGGAGCCACCACCTCCTCCACCAGCGCCGTGCGCTCTTCCAGGGTGAACAGGGGGCGCTTGCCCGCCGAGGCCGCCACGGCCACCACCACCTCGTCGAACAGCTGGGCGGCACGGGTGATGATGTCCAAGTGCCCCGAGGTGATCGGGTCGAAGGTGCCGGGGGTCAGCGCGCGCTTCACGAGTGCTCCTCTCGCTCCATGATGTCGATGACAGTATCCCCGAAGCTGCGGCGGCTGCGCAGGCGGAAGGGAGCGGCGGCCAGCCAGGCGTCCACGGCGGCGCTGGCAGCGGCGTCGTGCTCGTAGCTCGCCAGGGCCTTCGCGGCCAGGGCGCCCTCGTCGACAGCGCGGGCCAGCAGCCCCAGGGCCTCCTCCACGGGAAGGGCGTAGGGCGGATCCAGGAACACCAGGTCATAGCCCTTGCCGCTCGGGGGCCGCGGCACTCGGCGGCCCAGCACGTCGCCCGCGGCCACCCGCAGGCGGTCCGGACCGTAGCCGAGGGCCTGGGCGTTGCCGAGATCGGAAGAGCACACGTCTGAACTCCAGTCACATCACGATCTCGTAT
>CANOCK010000072.1 GCA_947564525.1 uncultured bacterium
ACGCTCGCGTGCGTGGCGGGCGGCTTCGGGTCGGCGATCCTCGTGGCGGCGATATTCCACTTCTGGGTCGGCGTAGAGGTCGCCGACGCGGCGTTTCCCATCATGTGCGCCTCCATACCCTTCTGGCTCGCCGGGTTCTGGCGGCCGTTCGGGATGCGCGCAGAGAAGTTCGCGCCCCTTCTGATCAACCACCACCTGAAAGACCAAAAGCTCCTCTACGAGAGCCCGCAGGACAAATCCCTCCCGCGCACCGAGGCGGGAAGGCCCACGCGCAGGGCGAAGAGGATCGCAAGACGAAAAGGAGCAGAGGCCAATGAGCCAACGAGAGAATGCGAGAAGTGCGAGGAAAGAGAGAGCGAGCGACAAGGAGAGGCTCAAGGCTGAGAAGAAGCTCGCGAAGGCGCGCATCAGATCCGAGCGCGCGGCGAGAGCCAAGGCCAAGCGCGAGAGGTCGGGCTCGTCGAGCTTCGTAAGGCAGCTGATGGGCTCTGCCAGCAAGTCGGACCGATCCAAGAAGACCCACGAGGAGAAGCTCAAGCGACAGAAGAAGGCGCGCGCCCAGGCGGGCGAGACCGCCTCCTACATCGGCTACGACGCCATCTACAAGGACGGCATAGCCCAGGTAGAGGAAGGGCTCTTCTCGCAGACGATCGAGTTCTCGGACATCTCCTACCAGTCGGCGCGCCGCGAGAACCAGCAGAACATCTTCACCGTGCTCTCATCGCTCTACAACTACTTCGGAGCGGACTCCTGCGTCCAGCTCACGATCGCAAACGTCCCCATCCCCGACGAGGAGATCGGCAAGAAGCGCTTCTTCAAGGCGTCCGACCCCGACACGGAGAAGTACGCCAAGGAGTACAACCGGATCCTCAACGACAAGATGCGAGAGGGGGTCTCCAACCTCACGCGCCACCGCTACCTCACCTACATGGTGGTCGCTGACGACGTGTGGGAGGCGGTACCGAAGCTGTCGCGCATAAAGGGCGACGTCATCGACACGCTCTCGCGCATCCGCTGCGAGGCGCACGCCCTGAACGGCACCGAGCGCATCGAGGCGATCCAGTCGCAGCTGCGCCCGAAATCACCCTTCACGTTTGACTGGGACAAGGTGAGCCCCGTGTCCAACACGAGGACAAAAGACCTCATAGCGCCAGCGCTCATCGACTTCAAGCCGCACGGCAGGGCAGACATATTCCGGGTGGACGACGCCTACGGCTGCGTGGTCTCCATCCGCACGTTCGGCTCGATGCTCGAAGACGACTACCTCGCCAAGATCATCGACCTTCCCATGCCGCTCTCGGTGAACCTGCACATCCATCCCATCGCGCAGTCCGACGCCCTCGCGCTCGTGAAGCGCCAGCTCGACTGGATGGACAAGGAGATCATCGACGAGCAGATGAGCGCGATGAAGAAGGGCTACGACTACACGATCCTGCCGCCGGAGCTGAGGTACTCCAAGGAGGAGGCCGAGGAGCTCCTGGACTTCCTTCGCAACAAGAACGAGCGCCTCTTCACCTACACCGGCCTCATCTACACCTACGCCGACACCGTGGAGGCCCTTGAGCGGCAAGTGGACCAGATCGTGTCGATCGGGCAGGGCAACTCGCTCGGGATAGAGCCGCTCTACTACCGGCAGCGCCAGGCGCTGAACTCGGTGCTCCCGCTCGGCATGAACCACATCGACGTCACCCGCTACCTCACCACGGGCCAGATAGCCATGCAGATGCCCTTCGCCTCGCTAGAGCTCAACCAGGAGGGCGGGGGCTACTACGGGCAGTCCAAGCAGTCGGGCAACCTCGTCATATGCAACCGCAAGAAGCTCGCTTCACCCATGGGGTTCGTCTGCGGCAAGCCCGGCTCCGGGAAGTCCTTCTCCGTGAAACGCGAGATCACCAATACAGTGCTCGCCTATCCGGAGGACGAGATCATCATCTTCGACCCCGCTGGCGAGTACGGAAACCTCATCGAGGCCTTGGGCGGCGTGAACGTCCGGCTCGCCCCCGACGCGGACACCGCGCTCAACCCCTTCGACCTCTCGGACGTGGAGGGGCGCGCGGACGCCGCCCAGCTCGCGTTCAAGATCGACGCGTTCCTGGCTCTCTCAAGCGCGATGATGGCGGAGTCCTCGGAAGGCCTTCCCGAAGCCGACAAGTCGATCATCACGAGATGCGTCGAGGCGGCATACTCCAAGTGCGCCGACGGGCAGGGCGTGCCGACGCTTTCCGACTTCCACGAGATACTGAGCGGCCAGCCCGAGACCGAGGCGCGAGACATCGCGCTCAGGTACGAGCGCTACGTCACAGGCGCGCTCTCCTTCTTCAACCGCCAGTCCAACGTGGGCTTCGACAACCGCATCACCAACATCGATCTGCACGACCTCTCAACCAACATGCGGGTGTTCGGCATGCTCACCGCGCTTGAGGCGGTGCGCAACCGGATGTACGCGAACTTCGAGCGGGGCATCACCACCTGGCTCTACATCGACGAGGTGCAGTCGCTCTTCGGACACCCGACCATCATCGACTACTTCGCGAAGTTCTGGGCGGAGGGGCGCAAGTTCAACCTCATCTGCACCGGCATCTCGCAGAACACCTCCCACATGCTCACCCACGAGCGCGCCCGCACCATGGTGCTGAACTCGGATTTCATGCTGCTGCACAAGCAGGCGAGCCAAGACCTCGCCGCATGGGCGGACATGCTCTCCCTCTCTGCGGCGGAAAAGGAGTACATCGACGAGTCCATCAAAGCCGGAGAGGGGCTGCTCGTCGCTGGTGGCGCGCGCGTGCCCATCCGGGACGACTTCCCAAAAGGCGCGCTCTACGACCTGTGGAACACCAAGCCCGAGGAGATCGCGCAGCTGAAGCGCGCCCATGCCTTCGAGTCAAACGCAAAGAAAAGCCGAAGCTAGATGGATCCGAGAGAACTCGACAAGGATCGCTCCACCATCGCCGACATCGTCACGGCGGAGAAGGTCGACGCCGTGAACTCGGGAATCGTGAAAGACGACGAGGCCCAGAGCCTCTCCACGCTCGCGAGCAGGGAGGACGCCCTCGGCACGCGCCGCCCGAAGGAAGGCGCAAAGGGAAACCCCCGCAAGGCAAGGGCGGCGGCCTCCGCAAGCGCAGGAAATAAGCCAGCCTCGGCCCAGGGGCCATCAGAGGGTACACCACATGTGGCGGACGAGACGAACGGGCGGCTCAAGGTGCGCCAGGTGCTGGAGCGCCAGGCGGTGTCCGAGCTCGACGACACCGACGAGTTCGAGGGCGCGCAGGGCGCATACGACGCCGGGAAGGGCGCAAAGCGCGGCATCGCAGCAGCACGGGAGCGCAAGGCGAAGGGAGCTGTGCGCGCATCCAAGGGCGGCAAGGGCGCAGGGACCGCGAAGGGCAAGAGCGCCGGTGCCGCAGGAGCGGGCAAGGCATCCTCTGCGTCAGCGGCCCCGGGACAGGCCCGCGCGGCGCAAGCGTCCGCACAGGCAGCAGGCGGTGCCGCGAAGACGGCGGCATCAGCATCGGGCAGCACCGCCATCGCCGGTGCCGTCGGCGGAAGCGGGATCGTGACCGCCGGAGGCGTGCTCGCAGGCATCATTGCCTTCGTGCTCGTCGCGCTCCTCGTCGGCCAGATCGTATCGGCGCTTTTCGGGTTCTGGGATGCAGAGGACAAGAAGCGCTCTATGGAAGGGCTTCCGCCCTACATCACCTACGAGATGGTCGAAGAGGCCATCCGCTGCCAGGAGGAGTTCGGTCACCCCGCTGGGTGCACCATCGCGCAGATCATCTGCGAGTCGGGACAGGGCGAGACCATGAGCCAGCTCGCGACACGTGACCACAACCTATTCGGGATGAAATGGGCGTCGTCTTTCGCATCAGCACCGGAAGTCGCCGGAAAGGCGGGATGGACGACCCAAGAGGAGTACACACCCGGCACCTTCACCACCATAACGGCGTACTTCACGGTGTTCAAGGGAGATGTGGAGTGCATTCGCTTCAGAAGCCGCGTGTTCCTGCAGGTATCCCACTACCGCAACAACGCCCTCATCCAACAGGCGATTGCCGAGCGCTCCTCCGACAAGATGGCGGAGGGACTCAAGGATGCGGGATGGGCAACGAGCTCTGCCTACGTGGACTCCCTCAAGTCCGCCATGGATACCTACAACCTGCGCCGCTTCGACTCGATGACAGTCGAGGACCTTGAGAGCGGGGCGCTCTCGGCAGACGCGGTCATCGCCGCCGCCTACAGCCAGCTAGGCGTGCCCTACGTATGGGGCGGAACGACGCCGGGCGTGGGTCTCGACTGCTCTGGGCTTACCCAGTACTGCTACCGGCAGGCAGGCATCGCCATCCCACGAAACTCCGAAGATCAGGCCGCATTCGGGAGAAAAGTGCCGGTGTCTCAGGCATCGCCCGGCGACATCCTGTGGAGGCCCGGGCACGTGGCCATCTACATCGGGGACGACCGCTACATCCACGAGCCGCATTCGGGTGCGGCCTGCACGATTGCAAGCGGCGCGTCGCACTTCGCGAGCGCCATCAAGATCAGATAGGAAGGAAGAGGAAATGTCGAAGAAGAACAAGCTCATGTTCGCAGCCGCCGTCATCGCCGTGCTGCTGCTGATCGGGTCGGGCGTGGCACGATGCTCGCTCGCCCGCGAGGACGTTGAAAGCACAAATTCTGCCATCGAGGCCGTCGAGAAGGAAGGATCATCTGCGTCCCAGCAAGGCGCACCTGCAGAAGGGCGCACGGATGCGACGGCAGGACTGGAAGCGCTCGTCGGCACCTCCTGGACGGGCATAGAAGATCCCACCTACACGCTCTCCATCGTCAAGGGCGCATTCGTCGAGGCGAAGGACGGCCAGACAAACGTCACCTACTGGACGCTCGACACAGAAGAGGCGACCGACACGACCTTAACGGCGACCGTGCTCGCCTCGAAGTCGCTGACCGAGGCCGCAAGTCCCTATCTCGTTACCGTGGCCACCGAAGGCGCGGACACCGTTTTGAGGACTGATGCGCTCGCATGCTCGTACAAGAAGGTGCTCCTCGGCGAGAGGACGCTTTCGTTCATGGGCGTCACCTCCAAGCTGGAGGAGGCCATGGGGGTAGAGGCCGCCAAGATCGAGGCAGCCGTGTCCGCACGGGCGGCGGCGGTCTCGCCCAACGCCAGCCGTGCCATCTGGGACGCCGAGGCGTGGATAGACTACGCGAACGGGGCTGCGACAACGACCTTCACGCTCGACGACGGCGCATCGACCATGATCTCGGTCACGCGCTCATCCGACGGCACCATCGAGGCGCTCTGATCCCGATGGAGAAGCTAGGAAACCTCGTCTCAAGCAGACGGTTCATACTGGCCTTCGCGGCCACCTTCGCACTCCTCTCGGCGCTCCTCATCCCGACGCACTTCGCATGGGGCTCGATCGCAGACGACATCAACGCATGGCTCTGCGGGGTGCTGCGCGACTGGTGCAACTGGATCTTCGCGGCGCAGACCGATGTCATGCGATCGATCGGCGCGAACGGCGTACTCTCGGCTCCCTTCGAGACGATGCTCACGAGCGCTGGCGACGTGTCGATGTACGACATCGCGCGCGGCGTCTGGCAGGTGGCGGTGCTGCCGATAGGCTGCGGGGTGCTCGGGCTCGTGTTCACCTTGAAGCTCATCGAGATCTCGCAGCGCATGGACGGTAACCAGTCGCTGCCGGGAGTGAAGGAGGTCGTGTTCCTCCTCGTGTTCTTCGCCGTGTTCCTGTTCTTGATCCAGCACTCCTTCGACCTCATGGCCGCTATCTACGAGGTGATAGGGCTCGCGATAGACCGCGTGGAGGGGTTGTTCGGGACGGGCGGCGCTCTCGACATGACGGTGGTGTCCATCGTCACCGGCGACGATGACCTGTCTGCTCTCTTGGCGCTCCTGATAGTCGCGATAATCAGCTGGCTCGTCGTGCTCATCGCCTACATCGTGGCGCTCGTCGTCTGCTGGGCGCGAGCGATACAGCTCTACATCATGGCGGCCTTCTCGCCGATACCGCTGGCGTTCCTGGGCTTCGACCAGACGCGCCAGATCGGTCTCGGGTACCTGAAGAGCTTCGGGGCGGTCTGCATAGCGGGCCTCATCATCCTGATCCTGCTCATCAGCTTCCCCGTGATCCTGGGCGGCATCGTCGCCGTGAACCCCGAAACGGGGACGCCCATCGACGCCATCGCGAACGGGCTCACCTACGCGCTCCAGTACCTCGCCATGTGCATCCTGCTCGTGCTCTCGCTCGTGAAGAGCGGTGCCTGGGCGCGCGACATCGTGAGCGGTTTCTGATGACTAGGACGATCTGAGAGGAGGTGGTGCCTATGGAATCGGGTGGTAAACGCTAAGGCAGAAAGATGCGGCGAACCTCCAAACAACGCCGCGCCCAGAGATCGACAAGAGATGCAAAGGAGCACTCACATGGAAGATAACAAGAAGAACGTCTACGTCACCGTGCACAAGAACTTCGTGAGGGAGAACATCGAGTACCCAGACCGCAAGACAGGCGAGACCAAGACGTTCAACTCGGTGACGCTGCCGAAGGGCACCATCATCGACGGAGTGGACGTCAGCTACTACCAGTTCACGCCCCTGTTCGTGAACCCCTCACGCTTCAAGGGCGAGAACTTCCGCGACATCCCGCTTCTGGCGGACAAGGAGGTCTGGCTCAAGAAGGACGCCCTCGACGCCGACGGGAATCCTGTCCTCGACGAGGACGGGAAGCAGGTCAAGGACATCGTCAAGGTCATGCCAGCACAGCTCAAGAAGGCGATCAGCAAGGGCCGCGAGGCCTACCTCGCCTCGCTCGACGACAAGGCCAGGGACGCCCGCGAGGCGTCGGCCAACCAGGACCGCGAGGCTCGCCGCGCCGAGCCCGTCGCGCGCTAAGGAGGCACAAGATGAAGGAAATCGCAGACGAGGCCCTCGCCTCCAAGGCCCTACGATGCATGCTCGCCGCGCTCATCGCCCTGGCATCGGCGCTCGGGACGCTCGGCGTCCAGGGCAAAAGCGCCTATGCCGCCGAGAGCGCGAACCTCACGACGGGCGGCAAGATCCACTACGGCGGATACCACACCACCTGGATGGAGGCCGACGGCGAGATGGCCTACTGCGCCGACCCCCAATCGGCAACGCCTTCTCCCGGCAGCTACGCCAAGAGCTCCATCGACGCCCCCTCCGGGCGCAACGCCGAGGTGGTGGCGGACCTCTGGTTCGCCTACGGGAGCCCCGGCTTCGATGCGAGCCTATGGCCGGACAAGTGGTACGACGGCACCGCAATGACCTCTTCCCGCTACGCGGCCTGCGCCCACATCCTCGTGTCCGACACGTACACCTCCGACGGCTCGTACGCGCTCTACGGCTGCAACGCCGACTTCAAGAGCTGGGCTAGGAAGAACGTCATCGGGTTCGGTGCCGACGGAAGCATGATCAACTCGAACGCATCGGGACGTCTCATCGCCGCGAGGACGGCCGACGTTCCCTCGAACTTCGAGGCGTTCCAGCTCTACACCGGTGCTGGCACCCAGATCATCCTCTCGTTCAAGTATACCCCCTACGGCAACATCGACCTGGTGAAGGTCACGGCCAACGAGGAGATGTGCGAGGGCAACCCGCTCTACTCCGTGGAGGGCGCGGTCTACACCGTGTACCGCAACTCGGGCCTCACGGACGTGGCTGGCTCCATCACCACCGACGGGGACGGCTGGGGCATCTTAGAGGAGCTTGAGCCGGGCGACTATTGGGTGAAGGAGACCAAGCAGGCACCGGGGCACGCGATCGACCCGACCGTGTACCCGGTGAAGGTGGCCTCGGACGAGACCGCGCGCGTTAACGGCCAGACCGTCTCCGACATACCGCAGTCAGATCCCGTCGGCATGCTCGTCGGCAAGGTCGATGCCGATACGGGCGAGAGCCGCCCGCAAGGCGACGCCACGCTCGAAGGCGCGCTTTTCACAGTGCGCTACTTCGCAGGCGACTACACGGATGCCGCATCAGCTGAGGCGTCCGGCGAGCCTTCTCGCACATGGGTCTTCGAGACCGATGTTGACGGATTCGCCTATCTCTCTGACGAGTACAAGCACTCGGGAGACCCCCTCTACTACCAGACCAACGGGGACGCTTCGATCCCGCTCGGCACGGTGCTCATCCAAGAGACCCGTGCACCCCAGGGCTACAACCTCGATGACGGGCACGGAGGAGACCCCAAGGTCTTCTGCGTTCGCATCACGCCAGACGGCGCTGTCGGCGAGAGCGTCTACACCTACAACACGCCGAAGGTGCCAGACACCGTGAAGCGCGGTGACTTCCGCCTCGTGAAGGAGGTGCCCGTGACGGTATACGACGAGCCCGACGGAGACATGCCCCAGGAAGTCGTGCGCGTGCTCGTTCCCGGCGTCAAGTTCGAGCTCTACAACGATTCCGAGAATGCCGTCCTCTCGCCCGTGACGGGTAAGCTCGTGGAGCCCGGCGACCGCGTGTGCACCATCACGGTGGACGACAACGGTCTTGCCACTACCAAGGACGACAACGCCAGCGTCAACGGCTGGAGCAAGCCTGCCGATTGGACGGGCGCGCTCGCATACGGCACCTACCGCGTGCACGAGGTGATCCCGCAAGATGTGGCAGATGCATTCAAGGCGGAGTGGGGAAAGACCCTGCTTCCCGTGGAGGATTGGAAGACTACCATCCGCGAGGAGGGCCAGTACCTTCCTCCGCAGCTCGTGAATGACCACATCCCCCAGACGCCGCTCAAGGTGGTCAAAGTGGACGCAGAGACTGGAGGTCAGGTCCCGCTTCCCGTGAGCTTCCAGCTTGAGGACCAAAACGGCGATCTCGTCACCTACACATCGCACTACCCAGTGGAGGAGACCATCGACACATGGACTGCCAACGAGCGAGGCGAGCTGACGCTGCCGATGCTGCTCGAAGAGGGCGACTACACGCTCAAGGAGG
>CANOCK010000073.1 GCA_947564525.1 uncultured bacterium
CAGGCCAGCCCCAGGCGCCCGGCCACGGCTCGGGCCAGCAGCTCTCCGTGGTCGAAGCCGCGCCGGGCCACGGCCCGGCTGGTGGCGGGCACGAAGGCCACGGTAGGCGCTGGGCCCAGCCAGCTCGGCGGCACGCAGGCGGCCATGAGTAGGCCCACGGGCTCGGCCAGGCGCACCTCGCTGTGGTCCTTGAGGGCTATGACGAGCCGCCGCGCTGCGTCGTCGAGGGCCACGGCGCTGGCGGCCCCGGCGAGGGGGAACGCCTCGCGCCCGGCTGCGGAGAGCAGGGTGGTGCAGCATTCGGTGCACTGGTAGCGGCCGTGGGGCGCCCCGCAGCGCGGGCAGGCGCGGTTGGCGTCCACGAAGGGCAGGGCGGCGGCGCAGCGGGGGCACAGCAGGGCGCCCGGCGCGTCGCAGACGGCGCAGCGGGTGGGCCACAGGGTCTCTGCGGCGGCGGTCCGGAGCGCGGCGAGGGCCCGGGCGGCGAAGGGGAGGTCTCGGTCCATGGCATCCACCTTACGCCTCCCGTCCAGCAGGTCGATGGCGCGCTCCCGACAGAATGCCGTCATGATCCCAGCAGAATGCCCCTGCGCTTCCAGCAGGGACCGCCCCTTCATGGCGGCCGTCCGTCGGTGGCCCGCGCCCCTCCTTGGCGCCCTCTCAGCCCGACGGCCACCCCCTCAGGGCCGGGCTCGCGGCGCGGGCGAACCGGGCCGGGGCTGGCCGGATGGCGCCAAGCTGGCGCCAAGGGGAGCGGAGCGGTTATAATAGGCGGATGCGGCGAGGCGCGCACCTGCGGCTTCTCCGCGGCGAACGCAGTCGTGCGCCCATGGCTCAACGGATAGAGCAACGGACTTCTAATCCGTAGGTTGCAGGTTCGAATCCTGCTGGGCGCACCATGGCACCTCCCTTCCCTCGCATCCTGTGGAGCGATAGCGCATCCGGCCTGGCCGGGCCCGTTCGGGGCCCCGCATGGGCGGCGTCGTTTGGTACACTGGACGGATGCAGCCCAAGAGGCGCTCCCTGTGAATACCTGGACATGGAAGGTGGACCGACCGCTATGGACATCCGCGAAAGACTGGAAGGCATCGTCGACGAGGCCCTGGCCGCTGCCATGGCCGATGGCACCCTGGAGCTCGACCAGGCGCCCGAGGCGGCCCTGGAGCGCCCGCGCGACGAGGCCAACGGCGACTGGGCGTCGACCGTGGCCATGCGCACGGCCAAGCTGGCCGGCAAGAACCCCCGCGAGGTGGCCCAGGCTATCGTCGACCACCTGCCCGCCAACTCCATGGTCGCCTCGGTGGACATCGCCGGGCCTGGCTTCATCAACATCCGCCTGTCCGACTCCGTGCTCCAAGAGGTGGTGCGCGAGGTGCGCGAGGAGGCCGAGGGCTTCGGCCGCGGCACCGTTCCCGAGGGCATGCGCAAGGTGAACCTCGAGTACGTGTCGGCCAACCCCACCGGCCCGCTGCACGTGGGCCATGGGCGCTGGGCGGCGCTGGGCGACTCCATGGCGCGCGTCATGCGCCACGCGGGCTATGACGTGTACGAGGAGTTCTACATCAACGACCACGGCACCCAGATGGACGTGTTCGGCAACTCCGTGGGCGTGCGCTACATGCAGCGCCTCGGTCATGACGCCGAGATGCCCGAGCAGTGCTACGGCGGCTCCTACGTGGGCGACATCGCCCAGGGCATCATCGACCGCGAGGGCAGCAAGTACGAGGGCCTGACCGACCAGGAGCGCATGGAGGCGTTCCGCGAGATCGCCTACCAGCAGATGCTGGACGACCAGCGCGACATCCTGGGCACCATGGGCACCACCTTCGACCGATGGTTCTCCGAGCGCTCGCTCTACGTCGAGGACGAGGGCGGCACGAGCCCGGTGTCCCGCTCGCTCAAGGCCATGGACGACAAGGGCTACATCTACGAGAAGGACGGCGCCACCTGGTTCAAGTCCTCGGCCCTGGGCGACGAGAAGGATCGCGTGCTCATCAAGGCCAACGGCGAGATGACCTACTTCATGTCGGACGTGGCCTATCACTACGACAAGATGATGCGCGGCTTCGACCACCTGATCGACCTGTGGGGCGCCGACCACCACGGCTACATCAAGCGCTGCGAGTGCATGCTGGAGGCGTGGGGCTGGCCCGGCGCGCTGGAGGTGGCCCTCGGCCAGCTGGTCAACCTCTACCGCGACGGCGAGGCCGTGCGCATGTCCAAGCGCACCGGCGAGATGGTCACCCTTCGCGAGCTGGTGGAGGAAGTGGGCGTGGACGCCACGCGCTACCTCATGCTGTCGCGCTCCTCTGACCAGCCCATCGACTTCGACATCGAGGCAGCGAAGAAGAAGGACTCCTCCAACCCGGTGTACTACGTGCAGTACGCCCATGCGCGCATCTGCTCCATCCTGCTGCGCGCCGCCGAGGCGGCCGACCCGGACGCTGCGGCAGCCGTGGAGGCGGGCGCCATGGCCATGGGCGACCTGGCGCGCCGCGTGGTGCCCGTGGGCTGCGACCTGAGCCCGCTCACTGACGAGTCGGAGCTGGCGCTCATGCGCAAGATGGCCGACTTCCCGGCTATGGTGGCCCTGGCGGCCCGCGACCGCGCGCCGTTCCGCCTGACCCACTACGCCCAGGACCTGGCCTCGCTGTTCCACCAGTTCTACACCAACTGCCACGTGCTGGTGGACGACGCGAAGCTCCAGGACGCGCGCCTGGCCCTGGCCGATGCCTCCCGCATCGTGCTGGCCCTCTCGCTGAGTCTGCTGGGCGTGAGCGCGCCCGTTAAGATGTAGGCTCGCAAGAGGCGCAAGAGGCGCACCACCATCGCAGAGGGCGACGGCATGGAGAAGGCCCCGATCCGGGGCCTTCTCCCTATGGGCAGGGAGCAGGCGAACGGCATGTCTCGGTGCGCCGCATCGCACGTCGAGCGGCCGAGCCTGCCGTCGCCGCGAAGGCGGAGCGCGAAGGCGTCGGGGCGAGCGCGCTCCGAGGCCTTCGAGGCAGGGCGAGCGGTGGCTCGCTGCGCCAGCGCGGGCGGCGTCAGACGGTGTCGTTCAGGTCCAGCTGCATGAGGAACACGTTCTCGCGCATGTAGCGGGCGGCGCCGCGGCTGAGCCGCTCCTCCTCGTAGGCGTCCTGGATCTGCTCCAGCTCCCGGGCGTAGGCGAAGCGCTTGACGTCCTCGGTGCGGTCGGAGGTGCGGATGGTGCTGGTCACGCTCGGCAGCGAGGAGCGCAGCATGGCCACGCTGCGCTGGTACTCCAGCAGCAGGGCCGCCGCATCCTCGGTGGGGGTGTCGGCCGCGGGGTTGGCGGTCATGGCCCGCAGGGCGTCGATGGCGTGGCTCTCGGCCTCGATCTGCAGCATGCGCATCTCCTCGGCCTGGGCCGTCATGCCGCTGTCCGGCAGCTTCCGCGTCAGGCTGAACAGCCCCCGGCGGAACAGCACGCGGACGCGCATCAGCAGCCGGGCGGGGGAGAAGCGCCCCCTGCCGTGCTTGAGCAGCCGCTCGATGCGCTCCAGGCGCGCCAGGTACTGGTATCCCACCAGGCCCGACACCTGGTCCTGGTCCACCAGTTCGAGCACCCGCTCCTGCTCGAGATGCAGCGCCTGGACCCGCAGCTCCACGTTGCCGGCGCCCTCGTCCTCGATGCCGTTGGTCTCCTTGATCCGCGCGATGCGGTCATTGTAGGACTTGATGACGATCTGGGTGGCGCGCCGGTTGTCGCGGGTCATGTGGGCGGTCAGGTTCTCGATCACATTGCGCATGATCTCCAGCATGGTCTCCACGTCGCGGGCGTGCTCGTCGGCCTCGGACTCCTCGCGGCGGGCCTTGGGGGCCAAGAGCGGCACGACGAAGGTGGCCAGCAGCAGCGTGATGACGATGACCCCGCAGGCTAAGAAGATTATCAGCTCGCGCTGGGGGAACCGCATCAGGGGGTCGTAGGACAGGTAGGCCGGTATGGTGAACAGGATGGACAGGGTGATGGTGCCCTTGGCGCCGCACAAGGTGGTGATGAGGGCCTCCTTGGCGTCGGCGCGGTGGAAGCGCGGGTCGCCCTCGCGCCCGCGCACATGGGCCAGCTCCATGCCGAGGACCCATAGGAAGCGGATGGCCAGCAAGAGGGCGGTGAGGGCCACCATGTAGCCGATGAGGGTCCAGTTGTTGATGGACAGGTCGTCCCAGGTGTGGCGCATGGCCGTGGGCAGCTGGGTGCCCAGCAGCACGAACACGATGCCGTTGAGGGCGAAGGAGAGCACCCGCCAGACGCTGGACGACACGATGTTCATCCGCGCGATGGCCGGCCCGATGGCCCGGGGCGAGATGACGTTCATGAGCCCGGCCACCACCACGGCGATGATGCCGCTCACGTGGCAGGCCTGGGCCGCCAGGTAGACGATGAAGGGCGTGAACACCTCGAACAGCACGTGGAAGGTGGTGTTCTCCACGCCGATGTCGCGCACCTTGCGCACCAGCGCGATGGCCGCCACGCCGAAGACCGCGCCGAAGGCCAGGCCGCCGACGAACTCCACGAGGAAGTCCACCGAGGCCTCAAACAGGCTGAAGGTGCCGGTGATACAGGCGGCGAGGGCGAACTGGAATGACACGATGCCCGAGGCGTCGTTGAGCAGCAGCTCGCCCTTGAGCAGGCTCTTCTGGCGCTCGGGGATGTCGATCTGCTTGGAGAGCGAGGAGACGGCCACGGCGTCGGTGGGGCCCAGGGCCGCGCCGAGGGCGAAGGCGGCGGCCAGCGGGATGGAGGGGATGACCGCGTGGACCGAGAAGCCGATGATGAGCGTGGTGGCGACCACCAGCCCGATGGCCAGGGACAGGATGGGCTTGCGGTCGCGCCAGAGCTTGGCCTTGTCGGCGCTCTTGGCCTCGTCGAACAGCAGCGGCGCGATGAACAGCACCAGGAATATCTCCGGGTCGAGCTCGATCTGCACCGCGCTGCCGGCTCCGGCGGCGATGAGGATGCCGAGGGCGATCTGGATGAGCGGCAGCGACACGCGCGGCACCACCTGGTCGATGATGGCCGACAGCAGCACCGCCGCGAGCAGGAGCAGGGCTAGGGTGATGGTCTCCACGGGCGTTGGCTCTCTCGCTTGCGGGTGGGCAGTTCTCATATATAGGTATGGGTAGATGGTAGCAAAGGGCGCCGGGGCTCAGGGCGGCGTTCCGGCGGCGCGGCGGGCGGAAGGGGCGCCTGCGAGGGGGTCGCGGCGGCTGGGCGCGGCCGCCATGGCCGTCGCGCGACCCGCCGTGCGCCCGGGTCGCGCTCCCCGCGGGGACCCACCGACTTGCCCCGATTTTGCCCCTTGCGCCCGAGGCGCCGCATACGTATAATCTTGCCTTGCGCTTGATGGTGGCTATAGTTCAGTTGGCTAGAACGCCAGATTGTGGCTCTGGAGGTCGTCGGTTCGAGTCCGATTAGCCACCCCACAAGCGCGAGCGACGCTTGAAAATGTGGGTTGCGCGCCCGGCGCGCTTCGTCTACAATAGCAAAGCGTTTTGCGCCATTAGCTTAGTTGGTAGAGCAGGGGACTCTTAATCCCAAGGTCGAAGGTTCGAGTCCTTCATGGCGCACCAGGAATTGCAAGGGGCAGTCGAAACGCTGCCCCTTTTTGCTCGAATGGGCCTATAGCTCAATGGCGGAGCAGGGGACTCATAATCCCTTGGTTGCAGGTTCGAGTCCTGCTGGGCCCACCACCACCTCCGAGCGGCCCCGCCGAAGGAGGACCCTCCGATGCGCCGATCCCCCTCGTCCCCTCGCCGTCGCGGCCGTGCCCTGACATGGTGCGTGCGCGGGGCCTTCGCCGCCGTGCTCGCGGTCAACGTGGCCTGCGCGCTGCAGTTCGCCTTCGCCCCGGCCTCGTCCATGGGCGCCTACGGCCTCTCGGGGACGGCGGGGGAGGCAGCCTGCCGCGGCATGGGCGTGGCCTTCCTCATGTGGAACGCCACCTACCCGCCCTTCGTGGCGAGCCCGACGCGCTTTCCGGTGCTGGGCTGGGTGATCCTGGCCCAGCAGGCCATCGGGCTGGCGGGCGAGGCGGCCATCCTGGCGGCGCTGCCGGCTCAGGCGGGGCCGCTGCCGGGCTCCATCCTGCGGTTCATCGCCTTCGACGGGGCGGGGCTCGTCGTCATGGCCCTGACGTTCGGCCTGCTCGTGGCCTTCCGGGCTCGGAACCCCGAGGCCTTGGGCGAGGAAGGTGAAAAACCTGCGGAATAGCATCTTGCATTCCGCGCGCCTTTGCGGTTACAATAGTCAGGCTTTGAAACGGTCGCTTGGCTCAGCGGGAGAGCATCGCCTTCACACGGCGGGGGTCACAGGTTCAAATCCTGTAGCGACCACCATGACGGATCGAGAGGTCAGAGGACAAGAGCCTCTGGCCTCTTTTTCATGGGCTGCGCAGGGCGGGAGGCCCTGGCGGCGCCGACCGAGAGGGGACGAGATGGCAACAGATGCGACGAGCGACACCTTCCTCGCTCAGAAGCGGATGAGCGACGAGGTGCAGGCGAGCCTGGCTGAGCACCCCGAGAGGTTCACCATGCTCACGGGCGACCGTCCCACCGGCCGCCTGCATCTGGGCCACTACTTCGGCACCATCGTCGAGCGCGTGCGGCTGCAGGAGGCGGGCGTGAGGAGCTTCGTCGTCATCGCCGACTACCAGGTGATCACCGACCGCGACACCACCGAGCACATTGCCGACAACGTGCACAACATGGTCATCGACTACCTGGCCTGCGGCATCGACCCCGAGCGCACGGTCATCTTCGCGCATTCGGCCGTGCCCGCCCTGAACCAGCTCATGCTGCCGTTCCTTTCGCTGGTGAGCGAGGCCGAGCTGCTGCGCAACCCCACGGTGAAGGACGAGCAGGAGGCGTCGGGCCACGCGCTCACGGGGCTGCTGCTCACCTACCCGGTGCACCAGGCCTGCGACATCCTGTTCTGCAAGGGCGACATCGTGCCGGTGGGGAAGGACCAGCTGCCCCACATCGAGCAGACGCGCCAGATAGCGCGCCGCTTCAACGACCGCTACGCGCCCGTGTTCCCCGAGCCGGTGGGCCTGCTGACCGAGAGCGTGCTCATCCCCGGCTTGGATGGCCGCAAGATGTCCAAGAGCTACGGAAACGCCATAAGCCTGTCGGCCACGGCCGAGGAGACGGCGAAGCTCATCAAGAAGTCGCAGACCGACTCCGAGCGCATGATCACCTTCGACCCGGAGGGCCGCCCGGGCGTGTCGGCGCTGCTGACCACCGCCGGGCTGGTGACGGGCCGCTCGCCCGAGGACATCGCCGCCGAGATCGGCAACGAGGGCTCCGGCGCCCTGAAGCGCTACGTGACCGAGTCGGTGAACGAGTATCTGGCGCCCATCCGCGCGCGCCGCGAGGAGCTGGCTGCCAAGCCGGGCTACGTGCGCGAGGTGCTGGCAGCCGGCAACGCCCGGGCCAACGCCGTGGCCGACGCGACCTTGGACGAGGTGCGCGAGGCCATGGGCATGGCCTACTGACCCTTCTCCGAGGAGGGGAATCGCCGTGATAATGCAGCTGGAGCACATATCGAAGTCGTTCGGCGGCCGCGTGCTGTTCGAGGACGTGACGTTCCAGCTCAACGAGTACGACCGCCTGGCGCTGGTGGGGCCTAACGGCGCGGGCAAGACCACGCTGCTCAACATCGTGTCTGGCGAGGAGGACCCAGACGAGGGCCGCGTGCTGCTGGCCAAGGACGCCCGGGTGGGCTACCTGGAGCAGGAGGCCATCGAGATGGGGGAGGCCCCCGTCTTCGAGGAGGTGCTGTCCAGCCAGGTGGAGATCCTGGAGGCCGAGCAGCGGATGAAGCGGCTCGAGGCGGCCCTGGGCGAGGACCCGGCCCCTGAGGCCCTGGCGGCGGCCGGGCGCGCCCGCGACGCCTACGAGATGATGGGCGGCTACGCCCTGGAGTCCAACGTGCGCAGCGTGCTGTTCGGCCTGGGCTTCAGCGAGCGGGACATGACGCGGCTGACCACGGAGTTCTCCGGCGGCTGGCAGATGCGCATCGCCCTGGCCAAGCTGCTCATCCGCGCACCGGAGGTGCTGCTGCTCGACGAGCCCACCAACCACCTGGACCTGGAGTCGGTGCAGTGGCTGGAGGGCTTCCTGCGCGGCTACGAGGGCAGCGTGGTGGTGGTCAGCCACGACCGCGCCTTCATGGATGCCATGGTGGACCGCGTGGCCGAGATCGACAATGGCCAGGTGGTGCTGTACAAGGGCAACTACTCCGACCACCTGCGCGCCCGCGAGGAGCGCCTGGAGCGCCTGCGGGCCGAGAAGGCCAAGCAGGACGAGGAGATCGCCCACCTGCAGGCCTTCGTAGACCGCTTCCGCTACAAGGCCACCAAGGCCAAGCAGGCCCAGGAGCGGGCCGCCCGCATCGAGAAGCTGAAGGCCAACGCCATCGTCATCCCCGACGAGCGCAAGC
>CANOCK010000074.1 GCA_947564525.1 uncultured bacterium
CGACCACCGAGATCTACACTCTTTCCCTACACGACGCTCTTCCGATCTGGCGCCCAGGGCCAAGGGAGCGGGGGCGCCGCATGAGGCCGAGCTACTCCCTGCTGACCGACCTGTACCAGCTCACCATGGCCCAGGGCTACTTCGAGGCGGGCCGCACCAGCGAGCAGGCCTGCTTCACCATGCACTTCCGCGACTACCCCTTCGACGGCGGCTACGCCATCGCCTGCGGCCTGGCCCAGCTGGCCGAGATCGTGGAGGGATACCGCTTCGACGAGGGGGACGTCGCCTACCTGCGCACCTTGGAGGCGCCGGGCGGGGGCCCGCTGTTCCACGAGGGCTTCCTGGATCACCTGGGCAGCTTCGAGCTGTCGGTGGACGTGGATGCGGTGCTGGAGGGCACGCCGGTGTTCCCCCAGGAGCCCATTGTGCGCGTGACCGGCCCCATCATGGAATGCCAGATGCTGGAGACCGCGCTTCTGAACTGCGTCAACTTCGAGACGCTCATCGCCACCAAGGCGGCGCGCGTCTGCCGGGCGGCCGACGGGCGGCCGGTGGCGGAGTTCGGCCTGCGCCGGGCCCAGGGCCTGGGCGGGGTCTGGGCCAGCCGGGCCGCAGTGGTGGGCGGCTGCGCCTCGACCTCCGACGTGCTGGCGGGCAAGCTCTTCGGCATACCGGTGTCGGGTACCCACGCCCACTCCTGGGTGATGAGCTTCCCCGACGAGCTGACCGCCTTCCGTGAGTACGCCCGCATCGCGCCGAACAACTGCGTGCTGCTGGTGGACACCTACGACGTGGAGCAGGGCATCGCCAACGCCATCGTCGTGGGCAAGGAGATGCGCGAGCGCGGCGAGCGCCTGGCGGCCATCCGCATCGACTCGGGCGACCTGGCGTGGCTGTCGAAGCTGGCCCGGGCGCGCCTGGACGAGGCGGGCCTGGAGGACTGCGGCATCGTGCTGTCCAACGACCTGGACGAGCACGCCATCAAGTCGATCCTCGACGAGGGCGCGCCGGCCACCTCCTTCGGAGTGGGCACCAAGCTGGCCACCGCCTTCGACCAGCCCACCTTGGGGGGCGTCTACAAGCTGACCGCCACGCGGGAGGGCGCGGGCGCGCCGTGGGAGAAGCGGCTGAAGATATCGGAGTCCATGGCGAAGCTGACGACGCCGGGCGTGCTGGACGTGCGGCGCTACTACCATGACGACGGCACCATCGCCGGCGACATGGTGTTCGACGTATCCGTGGGCGCCGACGAGCGCGAGGTGATCGTGGACCCGCTGGACGACCTGCGGCAGAAGAACCTGTCGGGCAAGCGCTACGTCACCTTGCTGGAGCCCTTGGCCCGCCAGGGCCGCGTGGTGCTCGGGCCCGAGGAGCGCTCGGCCATGGCAGCGCGCGACCGGGCACGGGCGGGGCTGGCCACGCTGGACGAGAGCCAGCTGCGCATGCTGAACCCCCACACCTACCCGGTGGGGCTGGACTACGGATTGAGCGAGGAGCGCCGCGCCCTGGTGGCGCGGCTGCGCGACTTGGTGTGAAGGGCCCGGCCGCCAGCGGGCGGGATGGGCGACGAGACGAGGGTTAGGCTGGTGAGACCATGAGCGGGATCCAGATCGTCACCGATTCGGTGGCCTACATACCGCCCGAGCTGGCTCGGGAGCGGGACATCGAGGTGGCTTCGCTGTTCGTGCGCCACGGCAGCGAGGAGCACCGGGAGTCGGAGATGGACATCGACCGGTTCTACCAGGGCATCGACGCCATGGTCGACGACGCCCCCACCTCCAGCCAGCCCTCTCAGCACGAGCTGGAGTCGCTGTTCGAGCGCGCCGCCCAGGCGGGCCGCGCGGTGCTTGGCGTGTTCATGTCGGCACGGATGTCCGGCACCTACGACGGGGCGGTGCGGGCCGCTCGCACGGTGAAGTCCCGCAACCTGGGGTTCGAGTGCGTTCTGGTGGACTCGGCCAGCGCTTGCAGCGACGAGGGCTTCGCGGTGCTCGACGCCTGCGACGCGCGGGACGCCGGCGCCACCCTCAGGGAATGCGCCCAGGCGGCGGTGGACGCCATCAAGAGCTCCCGCTTCCTGTTCACACCGGAGAGCCTGGCCTTCCTGAAGGCCGGCGGCCGCATCGGGTCGGTGTCGGCCTTGCTGGGCAGCTTGGTGAAGATCGCGCCAGTGCTCACGGTGGTCGACGGCACGCCGGCCACCTTCGCCAAGGTGCGCACCACCGAGCGCGCCCTGGAGAAGATCATGGCCACCCTGAAGGAGGACATGGCCCGTTGCGGCGGCCTGAAACGCATCGTGGTGCACTACATCGGCGACCGAGCCCCGGCGGCGGCTTGGGCTCGTGAGGTAATCGAGCCCCTGGTGGGGCGCGAGGTGTTGGTGCAGCCGGCCAGCCCGGTCATCGGCGTGCACGTGGGGCCGGCCATGGGCCTGGCCTACGAGTGCATGGAGCACCTCACCGGCAAGCTCACCTCCAACGCCCCGGAGCTCGCCTTCTCGGCGTGACGCGCTCTGCGCCCCGTCCCGCCAGCCGCGTCCCTGCCCTGAACCCCTGACCCAAGGAGGCCCTATGCCCCAGTGCGACCTGATCATCGACTCCTGCTGCGACCTGCCGGCTGAGCTGGCGTGCCAAGAGGGCGTGCACCTGCTGAGGTTCCCCTACATCCTGGAGGGGGAGACCTTCGAGGACGACCTGTTCCAGACCACCACGGCCCACGACTTCTACGACGCCATGCGCAAGGGCGCCGCGCCCAGCACCGCCCAGCTCTCGATCCCGGTGCTCACCGAGGCGTTCTCCGCAGCCGCCGCGCGTGGCGTGCCCGCGGTGTACCTGTCGTTCTCCTCGGCGCTGTCGGGCAGCTATGACGCGGCCATGCTCGTGCGCGACCAGGTGCTGGCCGAGCATCCAGGCTTCGAGCTGCACGTGGTGGACACGCACCTGGCCTCGGTGGCCGAGGGGCTGCTGGTGGCCGAGGCCATCAGCCAGCGCGCCAAGGGGCTCACGGCCGCCGAGCTGGCCGACTGGGCGGCCGAGGCGCGCTTCTTCGTCAACGAGGAGTTCATGGTGGAGGACCTGGACGCCCTGCGCCGCGGCGGCCGCATACCGGCCTCGGTGGCGGTGGCAGGCGCCGCCCTGGACGTGAAGCCCCTGCTGAACATCGCCGAGGACGGCTCGCTGTCCCTGGTGGGCGTGGCGCGCGGGCGCAAGAAGGGCATCAAGCAGCTGGCCGCATGCTACGAGAAGGCCGTGGCCGCCGACATGCCCAAGTACGTGGCCATCGGCAACGCCGACTGCCCGAAGGACGCCGAGCGCCTGAAGGAGGCGCTGCTGAAGGTGGACGACGGCATCATGTTCATCGAGGGCAGCATCGGGCCGGTGATCGGCAGCCACGTGGGGCCGGGCATGCTGGCCGTGGTGTTCTGGGGCCACGACAAGCGCGAGAGCCTGTCGATGGTCGATCGCATAGCGAAGCGCGTGAAAGGCGAGTGAGGGCATGGCGGATAGCTACGTTTACCATGGCAACGACGGCTTCCTGGAGGCGGTGGGGCCGCGCTTGGCCGCAGCAGGGTTCGAGCGGGTGGCCGACGAGGCCGAGGCGTCGCTGATAGTCTCCTTCTGCACGAGCGCGACCCATCTGGAGGACCTGTACTTCGGCGAAGACGGCGTGATCCAGCGGGCTCCCAAGGGGGCGGTGCTGGTGGACCTGAGCGCCGCCACGCCGAACTTCGCTCGCGAGATGAACGCCGTGGCCACCCTGAGCGACTGCGTCATGGTGGAGGCGCCCTTCGTGCTGCGCGACCTGACGGCCGCCGACGGCCTTGGCCGCGACAACCTGGCGTGCTACGTTGCGGGCGAGCAGGAGGACCCGACGGCCAAGCGCTTCCTCGAGGCGCTGTTCGGCGTCGTGAAGCCCGTGGGGGCCCCGGGCAGCGGCCAGCTGCTGCGGGCCGCCCGGACGCTCCAAGCGACGGCATACCTGCTGGCGGTCATCGAGGCGGATGCCCTCTATCGCGCCCAGCAGCGCAGCGTGGCAGGCTCGGGAGTGGACGAGGCCATGCTCGGCGGGGAGAGCGAGGGCGCGGCGGCCATCATCGCCGCGGTGCGCGAGGGGCGCTTCGAGGGCAGCTACACCGCCGAGATGCTGATGGCGTCCTTGGCGTCGGCCATCATGGCGGCTGACGATGCCGAGCTCATCATGCCCCAGGCGGAGTCCGCCCTGCACCTGCTGGAGCTGCTGTGCGTCATCGGCGGGGCGGACAAGGCGCCGGCCGCCCTGGCCCTGGTCTACGGCGACGAGTCCGTGGGCGCCGAGGCTGGCCTCGACTGGGAGCGGGCCGAGCAGGTCTATGCCGGCAGCTCCGCCGAGGACGAGCTGGACGGCTACGACGACCTCGACGACGACTACGACGCCGGCTTCGACTACTCCTCCAACTGATGGGCGCAGCCGAGGGCGCTGGCGCCAAGCTCGGCGCGGCGCGGCCTGGCGCCGAGGCGGCCCGCGCCGAAGGGGCCTACGAGGCCTGCGCGCTCTGCCCGCGGGCCTGTGGGGCCGACCGCGCCTCGGGCGCGCAGGGCGCCTGCGGCGCAGGGGCGCTGCCCCGAGTGGCCCGAGCGGCGCTGCACTTCTGGGAGGAGCCGCCCCTGAGCGGGCGGGACGGCAGCGGGGCCATCTTCTTCAGCGGCTGCCCTTTGAGGTGCTGCTACTGCCAGAACGCGAGCATATCCGCCACCGAGGCCGGCGTGGAGGTGACGGCGCGGGAGCTGGCATCCATGGCCCTGGACCTGCAGGCCCAGGGCGCCCTCAACGTCAACCTGGTGACGCCCACCCACTTCGCGCCCACGGTGCGCGAGGCCATGGCCCTGGCGCGGCAAGAGGGGCTCGCCCTGCCGGTGGTGTGGAACACGAGCGGCTACGAGTCCGTGGAGGCCATCCGCTCAAACACGGGGACGGTGGACGCCTATCTGACCGACTTCAAGTACGCCGACGCCGCCCTCGGGCGCGCCTATTCCCAGGTGCCCGACTACCCCGAGCGGGCGCTCGAGGCACTGCGGGCCATGGTGGAGGAAGCGGGGCCGCTGCGCTTCGACGAGCATCGGGGGCAGGATCGCCTGGTGGGAGGCGTGGTGGTGCGGCACCTGCTGCTGCCGGGGCATCTGGACGACTCGAAGCGGGTGGTGGCGCTGCTGTGGCAGGAGTTCGGCGAGGCGGTGCGCCTGTCGCTCATGAGCCAGTACACCCCGCTGCTGGGCAGCCGTGCCGCGGCGGGGGACGTCGCCGCCAGGGAGGCGCTGATGCGCTGGCCGGCCCTTGGCCAGGTGGTGGACGAGGCGGCCTACGAGGAGCTCTTGGGCTTCGCGGACGATCTGGGCATCGATGAGTACTACTTCCAGGAGGGGGGCGCCTGCGAGGAGAGCTTCATTCCCGACTTCGACCTGACCGGAGTGGCTCCGGGTCGCTGAGCGCTGGGCTCGAGGTTGCGGGGCACCTCCTGCTGGAGCTCGGTCAGGTTCCTCCAGAAGCGCTTGGGCATGAAGTGCTGGCGCAGCTCGGGGTGGTAGCGGGACTCCACGGAGACCGCCTGGTAGAAGCGGCGCCAGGCGGTCTGCATCAATGCCTCCTCGGCGGCGGCCCCGGGCAGGGACAGCTCTCCTTCGGCTCTCACCAGGTACCAGTCGCGCCCCTCGTAGACGCCAGCTAGGCTGTGGACCTCGTCGTAGATGACGAAGGGCTGGATGTTGAACCGCTCCACGAAGTGCCCCATGATGAGCGGCACCACCGAGGACTTCGGGTTGCAGCGGGCGAACCACAGGTCCGATCGGGCGTCATGCAGATGCTCGAAGCGGATGAACTGGCGCATGTGCTCGCACTCCTGGCTGATGGAGCGCGTGATGCGGTGCATGGGCTCCACGCAGGGATGGGTGATGTCGCTGAGGGCGCGCCCGGCCAGCCTCGGGCAGGGGCCCTGGCCCGAAGCGCCCCGGCACGAGCGGCGCTTGCGGCAGCGGCCGCAGTCGCGCTGCTTCTGTTCGTCGAGGGCGTAGCGCACGAACCGGTAGGCGGCGGTGCCGGCGTCGGGGAGCTCCGAGAGGGCAGCGCAGCGCACGGCGTGGAAGGCCTTCCAGCCGCAGCGCTCCTTGAGGGTGCGGGCCACGCGCCGGGCATGGGCGGGATCGGTCTCCACGAAGGCTATGCGCTGGCCGAGCCGCGGCTGCAGGCAGCGCTCGGGGGCCACGTCCGAGGGGTCCTCGTGGTTGGCGTAGGCGGCGAAGATGGCCGAGAGCAGCCCCTCCACGGTGTCGTCGTAGACGTAGGCGACGCCCTCGCAGAGCTCCGCCGCCGCTTGAGGTGCTGCGGTCGCGAGGGCGGGCGTCGGTGCGGGGGTGCTCGCCGGAGGGTGGCTGCCTTGGGCGAGGCGGCTCATAGGGCGAACAGCTCCTCGGGCGAGCGCGCTGCCGGTCCCTCGCCCTGCGTGCGGGAGCACCGGGCCTCGGCCCTCGCAGGCCCCTTCTGGGGCGATGGCGCCAAGAGGGGCGCGCTGCCCGCGCCGCGCCTGCTGTCCCCTCGGCCGCCCTGCCTGGCCGCTGCGGCGGGGACGTGGGCCGCAGTCGGGCCAGGGAGGGCCTGGGATGCGGGCGTCGAGCGCTCTGGGCCGATCTTCTCCGGCGTGTCAACGGCGTCGAACAGGCTCAGCTGTCCCTTGCAGCGGCCGCCGGAGCGCCGCCCGTGCCGACCGCCCTCGACGGGTGCTGCGAGCTGCGCGTGGAGGGCCTCCCGGGTGAAGGGCACGCCCGTGCCGCCCCACGACCCGTTCATGGTTATGAAGAAGCGCGCTCGCTTGTAGGCGACGCCGAGCTTGCGCAGCTCCTCCTCCCGCAAGGTGGACTGGCGGCGGGCGCGCAGGATGAGCCGCGCCCCTCGCGGCCCGATGCCCGGAACCCGCAGCAGCTCCTCCAGCGGCGCCTCGTTCACCTCGACGGGGAAGCGCTCCAGGTGGTTCAGCGCCCAGGCTGCCTTGGGGTCCACGTCCTCCGGGAGGAACGGGTGCGCCTCGTCGATGATCTCCTCCACCTCGAAGCCGTAGTAGCGCATGAGCCAATCGGCCTGGTAGAGCCGATGCTCGCGGTTGAGCTGCACCGCGTCGGAAGCGGGCAGCCGATCGTCCTGGTTGACGGGTAGGTAGGCGCTGAAGAACACCCGCTTCATGGCGAGGTTGCGGTAGAGGGCCGCCGCCAGCCCGAGCACCTGGAAGTCGCTCTCGGGGGTGGCGCCGATGATCATCTGGGTGGACTGCCCGGCCGGCGCGTAGGCTCGGGACTTGCGCACTGGACGGCTCGACCCCATGTAGCACAGGTGCTTGGCCATGAGGGCGCGGGTGTCGGCGTCCTCGGCGCGGTTCTGCTGGATCTGCCGCATGGGGGCGAGGATGCTCGCCCGGCTCTTCTCCGGCGCCAGCAGCTCCAGGCTGCGGCTGGAGGGCAGCTCCAGGTTCACCGACAGGCGGTCGGCCAGGTGGCCGAGGCGGTCGATGAGCTCGGGGGAGGTGCCGGGCACCGCCTTGGCGTGGATGTAGCCGCGGAAGCGGTACTCCTCCCGCAGCATCTGGAGCGCCTGGGCCATGAGCTCGCTGGTGTGGTCGGGGCTGCGCAGCACCCCCGAGCTCAGGAACAGGCCTTCGATGTAGTTGCGCCGGTAGAACCCGATGGTCAGGTCCGCTAGCTCCCGCGGGGTGAAGGCGGCGCGGCGCACCGACTCGTTGCTCGCGCGGTTGACGCAGTAGGCGCAGTCGTAGACGCAGGCGTTGGTGAGCAGCACCTTCAGCAGCGTGACGCAGCGGCCGTCCGGCGTGAAGCTGTGGCAGCAGCCGGCCATGGTGGCCTGCCCGAGTTGCCCCTTCCGGCCGTTCCGTTGGACGCCGGAGGAGGTGCAGGCCACGTCGTACTTGGCGGCGTCAGCTAGGATGTCGAGCTTCTCGATGACCTCCATGGCGCCTCCTTTGTCCGTACAAGCGTTCTTACGAACGGATGTTTATACTATAGGCGAACTCTTGTTCGGGGTCAACGAGAATTCGAGCTTTTTCCCGACGACTCGGGAGCGGTGTGGTATCATATCGTTCGCTGCAACAAGCAGCCATTCGGGTTGTGGCTCAGTTTGGTAGAGCGCTGCGTTCGGGACGCAGAGGCCGCAGGTTCAAATCCTGTCAACCCGACCAGGATTCTCGCAGGCCAGAGGCTATATAGCTTCTGGCTTGCTTCCATGTTCGGGGCCGTCCACTACGAAAAAACCACGAATCGTCCCAACGCCTAGCTGTTGTGTGCCAATAGGTTGTTTACGCCGACGATGCGCGACATGGGCGG
>CANOCK010000075.1 GCA_947564525.1 uncultured bacterium
CCCGCGGGAGAGCGCCTCGAGCCCGAGGGCGCCCGACCCCGCGAAGGCGTCCAGCACCACCGCGCCGTCGAACCCGCCGCGGGCGCTCGCGACCATGCTCATGAGCGACTCGCGCACGCGGTCGGTGGTGGGCCGCGTGCCGTCGCCCTTGGGCGCCCTCAGCGTGCGTCCTCGATGCTCGCCTGCGATGATGCGCATGGGTCAGCCTCCTGTCACCGCGCCGCTGCCGAAGAGCAGGCGCACCTCCCGAGCCAGGGCCCGATGCTCCGTCAGGCCCGGGTCCGCCTCCAAGAGCGCGCGGGCGTCGCGTTGGGCCGCCTCGATGATGGCGCCATCGCGCACCACGTTCACCAGCTTGAGCGACGATGCCCCCGACTGCCGGTTGCCCACGATGTCGCCCTCGCGCCGCAGCGACAGGTCGTAGGTGGCCAGCTCGTAGCCGTCGTCGGTGGTCTCCATGGCCCGCAGCCGCGCCAGGGCCGGCTCCTGCTGCGAGGCCGAGACCAGGAACACCTCCCCTGGCCGGCTGCCTCGGCCGACGCGGCCGCGCAGCTGGTGCAGCTGGCTCAGGCCGAAGCGGTCGGCGTCCTGGATGACCATCACCGTGGCGGCGGGCACGTCCACCCCCACCTCGATGACCGTGGTGGCCACGAGCACCTGGGTCTCCCCGGCGCGGAAGCGGTCCATGACCGCCTGCTTGTCCGCCGCGCTCATCTGTCCATGGAGCAGGTCCACCTGGTGCTCGCCGAAGATCTTCGCCTGCAGGAAGGCCGCCTCCTGCTCGGCGGCTGCGGCGTTGTCCGAGGGCAGGTCGCCGTCGTCCTCGATGGCGACCACGGGATGGTAGGCCTCCTCGGCCTCGACGGAGCGCTTGGAGGCCGCCGCCCCGTCGCGCTCCTCGGAGCTCACGCCGATGAGCGGGCACACCACGTAGACCTGCTCGCCGCGGGCCAGGGCGGCGCGGGCCGCCTCGTAGGCCTGGCCGATGTCCTGCTTCGCCAGCACGCGGGTGGTGCGGCCCACCTGCTGCTTCGGGCCCCGGCGCAGGTAGGACAGCGTGAAGTTGCCGAACAGGGCCAAGGCCAGGCTGCGCGGGATGGGGGTGGCGGTCAGGAACAGCGCGTCAGGGGCCGACCCCTTCTCCAGCAGGCGCGAGCGCTGATCCACCCCGAAGCGCTGCTGCTCGTCGATGACGGCCAGGGTCATGGACGCCGGGGCTACCTCGGGCTCCAGCAGCGCATGGGTGCCGAAGAGCGCGTCCAGCTCGCCGGCTGCCAGCCGCGCCAGCACCTCGGCCCGCTCGTGGGCCGGGGTCGAGCCCGTCAGCAGCCCGAACCGCAGCCCCGCCTGGTCGAGCCACGGCCCCAGCCCCTCGGCGTGCTGGCGCGCCAGCACCTCGGTGGGGGCCATGAACAGCGCCTGGCCGCCGCTGTCGGCCGCCGCGGCCAGGGCGTGCACGGCCACGGCGGTCTTGCCGGTGCCCACGTCCCCCAGCAGCAGGTGGTTGGCCGCATGGGGCGACGCCATGGCCGCCAGCAGCTCGTCGCGGGCCTGGGCCTGCTCATCAGTGAGGGCAAAGGGCAGGGCCGCAGCCAGGGCCTGCATCCGCGGGCCGTCCACCACGTGGGCCACCGGGCTCGCCCCCGCCTCGCGGGCCTGGGACTCCATCATGAGGTGCAGCTCCAGCAGCAGCAGCTCCTCGTAGGCCAGGCGCCTGCGGGCCTCGCGGGCCTCGGCCATGGTGGCGGGGAAGTGGATGCACTCCCAGGCCTGGCCCCGGCTCATCAGCCGGTAGCGGCAGCGCTCCTCCAGCGGCAGCGGGTCGAAGGCGCTGCGCACCTGGCCCAGGCCCTCCCGCACCAGGCGTCGCACCCACGCGGCCGACAGCTTCTCGCTGGCCGGGTGCACGGGGATGATGGCGCCGACGCCCTCGCCGGAGGGGCCCTCCCCCGCGCCTTCGCCCATCACCTCCACGAAGGGGTTGGTCATGCGCTTGAAGCCGAAGTCGAACTCCACCTTGCCCGCCACGGCCACGGCCATGCCAGGCTTCAGCTGCTCGGCGAGCCATGGCTGGCGAAAGCACGTGACCATGAGGGTGCCCGTGGCGTCCACCAGGGTGACCTCGGTCAGCGAGAGGCGCGGCTTCGGCCGCTTGAGCTTGGCTTCGTGGACGGTGCCGCAGATGGTGCACGACGCGCCGATGGAGGCCGAGGCCACGGTGCGCACGTCGGACAGGTCGATGTAGCGCCGGGGGAAGTGGCCCACCAGGTCGCGCACGGTGGACACCCCCAAGGCCTCCAGGGCCTTGGCCCGGGCGGGGCTGACCCCCTTCACCGTGGTCACCGGCGCGTCGAGGGCGAGGGTGGCCGCCTCTCGGGAAGGGAGCCTTTTCTCGGCGCCGCTCAAGGACTACTCGAGGGAGAGGATGACGGGATAGAGGGGCTGCCCGCCCCGGTGCGCGTCGACGTCCAAGTCCTCGTAGGCCTCCTCCACTGCTTCCACCAGCACCTCGAAGTCGGCGTCGGCCATGTCCTCGCCAGCCAGCAGCGTGCAGGTGTCGGCCTCGTCGGCTCCCATGGTCTCCAGCAGCTCCATGACCGCCGCGTCCACGGTGGCCGCCACCACCTCGATGGCGCCGTCGGCGATGCCGATCACGTCGCCGGCGACGATGGGGTTGTCGTGGGCGTCCTTCGAGTCCTTGATGGCGC
This sequence comes from uncultured bacterium, assembly GCA_947564525.1. GTDB lineage: Bacteria > Actinomycetota > Coriobacteriia > Coriobacteriales > Eggerthellaceae > D16-63. The sequence goes on from CANOCK010000075.1 coordinate 2,709, forward strand.
AGGTCACCTCGCCGGTGCGCACCTCGGCCAAGGCCTCGGTCATGGCCTCGACGTTCTGCTCCAGGGGCGCCTCGGGGTCGGCTACGAACAGGGCGGCGAAGGCCTCGGGCACGCTGCGGGTGGGCACCACGCCACAGGGCTTCTCGGCCAGCTCGCAGGCGCTCTGGGCCGCCATGATGATGTTGGAGTTGTCCGGCAGCAGGATGACCGCCTCGGCGTTCACCCGCGCGGCGGCGTCCAGCAGGTCCTTGGTCGAGGGGTTCATGGTCTGGCCGCCGGACACCACCTCGTCCACGCCGAGGCTGCGCAGGATCTCGGCGTTGCCCTCCCCTGCCGCCACGGCCACGAACCCGAGGGGCTTCGCCTCGCCGGCCTGCTCGGCCGCCAGCTTCGCGCTGCGCTCGACGGATTGCAGCTGCATGTTGTGGATGAATACCTCGGATATCTGGCCGCGCTCCAGGAAGTAGGCCAGCACCTGGTCGGGATGGTCGGAATGGACGTGCACCTTGAACTTGGGAGCCTCGCCCACGCACAGCTCGCAGTCGCCCATGGTGGTCAGGAACTCGATGGCCTCTTCCTTGTCGAGGTCGTCGGAGTCCACCAGAAACTCGTTGCAGTAGCGGTACTGGGAGCCCTCCCAGTCGTCGACCTGCTCGATCTCCACCTTGGGGGAGGCGCCGTCGAAGGAGAGCTCGAGGCCGAGGGTGCCGGTCTTGCCCAGCAGCGCCGCCACGAAGGAGTCGAACAGGATGGCCAGGCCGAAGCCGCCGGCATCCACCACGCCGTTCTCCTTCAGCACCGGCAGCAGCTCGGGCGTGCGCTGAACCGACTCGTAGGCCGCCTCGACGATGAACTCCAGGGCCTCGTCCAGCTCCATCTTCTTCTTGCGGGCCTTGGCGGCTGCTGCGGCCGAGTCGCGCAGCACCGTGAGGATCGTGCCCTCCACCGGCTTGCGCACGGCCTGGAAGGCCACCTCCTCCGCCTTGGCGAAGGCTGCGGCCACCGTGGCCACGTCCAGCTCCGTCGCGTCGCCCACGCCCTCGCAGAAGCCGCGCAGGATCTGGGAGGTGATGACGCCGGAGTTGCCGCGGGCGCCCATGAGCGCGCCGGTGGTGATGGCGTGGCGCACCTCGTCGGGGGCGGCGGTGGCGGGCAGCGCGGTGAGGTTCTTCACCACGCTCTCGATGGTGAGCGCCATGTTGGTGCCCGTGTCCCCGTCGGGCACGGGGAAGACGTTCAGGCGGTTGATCTCTTCCTTGCGGCTGGTGAGGGCCGCGCTCGCCGTGGCGATGGCATCGAGCATGGCCAGGGCAGTTAAAGTGGTTGGCATATCGTCTTCCTTAAGTCGCGCTCAGCGGCGCACCTTGATGTCTTGCACGTGCACCTCGACGCCGGCCAGCGGCACGTGGGCGTACTCGGTCAGGGCGAAGCTCACCTGGTCGATGAGGTTCTGGGACACGGCCAGGATGTTGGTGCCGTACTCGATGACCACGTAGAGGTCCACGTGGATTCCCGCCTCCACCTCCTGCACCACCACGCCGCGGCTGAGGCGGTGGGCCGGCAGCACCTTGGCGATGGCGCCCTCGGTGTCGGAGGCGGTCATGCCCACGACGCCGTAGCACTCCAGGGCCGCGTTTCCCACCATGTCGGCGAGCACGTCGTTGGCTATGGACAGGCTCCCGGGAACGTTCGAGCTCATAGACGTTCTCCTTCCTTCTACCAAAGGGAGAGTATACCGCAAACGGGGGCGGCCCTTCCGGGCCTTACTTATATATAATGGCGCCATGGCAAGCAAGATCGACCCAAAGGTTTACGCATCGTTGCTGCGCGTGAGGCAGGCCTACGCCTTCGACGCGGGCTGCTTCCTCATGCGCTTCTACGCCTACATGATGAACATCGGCACCGTGACCATGCTCACGCTTGCCGGCTACTCGTTCTTCGTGGCGGGGCTCACCTCGTCGGTCATCGCCATGTCGACGTTCTTCGTCGCCCCGCGGGTGTCCAAGAAGGTGGACGAGCTGGGCCAGTCCAAGGTGGTGCCCCTGGCCGCGGCGGTGACCATGGTGGGGCTGGCGGCGATGCTGGCCAACGTGTGGCTGCACGGCCCGGTGTGGGTGCTGTTCGCCGCTGCGGTGCCCATGGGCTTCGTGCCCCGGCCCGAAGCGCTCGCCCGCGCCCGCTGGACCTACCTCATCCGCTCGGGGCGCCTCGGTGATGCGGCGCCGGAGCTGCGCACCATGTTCTCCTACGAAGGGGTGCTCGACGACATCGGGTTCATGTTCAGCCCCTCGATCTCCATCGCCCTGGCCACGGCCCTCGTGCCCATCGCCGGGCTCTTGGCCGGCGGCATGACCTTCGCGGCGGGCACCGTGCTGCTCACCCTCTCGCGCAGCACCGAGCCGGAGCCGGGCTGGGCCGCCCGGGAAGGCGGCGGGGAGAAGCGGCAGGACCAGCCGGCGAAGCGGCGCGCCATCATCCGCACGTCGTCGGTGGTGCGGGTGCTGTTCGCCATCATGTTCTTCGTGGGGGCGTTCTTCAGCGTGTTCGACGCTACCACCGTGGCCCTGGCCGAGGAGCTGGGCAACGCCAACATCGCCGGCATCGTGCTCATCGTAGCGTCCTGCGTGTCCATGGTGACGGGCTTCCTGTTCGGGATGCTGCGCCTGCGCGTGCCCCAGTACGCCCAGCTGGTGGCCGCGGCCGTTGTCATCGGCCTGGCCTACGGCAGCATGTTCCTGGTGGACTCGGGGCTCTCGCTGTTCGTCATGTCCACCATCGCCGCGCTGTTCTACGCGCCGCTGCTGATCACCGCCAACGCCACCTGCGAGCGCGCGGTGCCCGGCGACCGCATAACCGAGGCCATCACCTGGATGAACGCAGGCATGACCTGCGGCATGGCCTTCGGGCCGTCCGTGAGCGGCATCATCGTGGACACCTGGGGCGCTGCCACCAGCTTCGACTTCGGCGCGCTGCTGGCCGCCGCGGTGCCCGTCACGGCGCTCCTGTGCGTGGGGGTGCTGAAGCGCAACGTGCGCGGCTAAGGAACGGCTTGGGGGCTGGGACTGCGCGGCTGACTGGGCGGGCGGACCGCTGAGGGGCGGCTGGCCAGGCGCGGCAGGGGCTGCAATGAGAGGGCGGCGGTGCTGACGTGGTGCGACACGGTGCCGGGCGCGCCGCCTGCCTGCGAGCAGGGTCGGAGGGCCCGAAAGGCCCCTTGTTGCGGGGCTTTCCCTTGTGATATAGTAGCAAGGCTTTGCAGAAATGAGCCTCTCAAGGGGAGATGATAACCATGTCGAAGATCTGTGAGATTTGCGGTAAGAAGCCCTCGGCCGGTCGCAGCATCAGCCATTCCCATCGCGTGACCAACCGCATGTTCTATCCCAACGTGCAGAAGATCACCATCAAGGACGACAAGGGCCATGTGCGCAAGGCCCGCGTGTGCACCAGCTGCATGAAGGCCGGCAAGGTGGAGCGCGCCTAACCTTCCGCTTGCGCTGACGCGACAAGCGGAACGAGCTGCCACTGCGGCAGCTCGTGGCACCCAATCTAGCCATTCACCGCTTGCCCTCACAGCCCGAAGGCTGCTCGGCCGCGGTTCAAGGCTATCTTGAGCACCACGAGCTCCCTCGTTAGCTGAGCCAATCCTCGGTCTTGTATTTGAAAGCCCCGCTATGGCGGGGCTTTTTAGTGTTGGCACCTGTCGGGAGCTGGAGGTTGCACCCTCTTCCCTACCTATATATTAGTGGGGGTGGCTTCGGCGGGCTTTGACGGTGCGATATAATGGGGCGGTCGTGCAAGCCCTGATGAGGAGGAAGCTGTGAAGAAGGCGCTGCTCATGGTGCTCGGCATCGTCACCGTCTGCTTCCTGCTCGCCAACATCGACTTCCTCTCCAACTTCTTCAACACGCTGGCCACGGGCGCGCTCGTGCCGCTGGTCATCGCCATCGTGCTCATGCTGGGGCGCCACTTCGCCCAGGCAGCCAGCTACGACGCCGCCTTCGACGCCGTGGGGCACCGCACCGGGTTCTGGCACAACGTGGTGCTCATCTTCTCGCTCGTGTTCATCAACACGTTCTGCCTGTTCTCGGGGGCGACGGGCGTGGCCTTCATCATCGATGACGCCCACCGCCGCGGCTGCGACGCCGGGCAGTCCACCGGCGGGGCCATCCTGTCCCAGATCGGGTACTTCGCCGCGGTGTTCGTCATATCCATCATCGGGTTTTTGACCATGCTCATATCCGGACGCGTGAACTGGCTGTTCATCGCCGGCGGCCTGGCGCTGGGCGCCACCATGGTGGCCCTGTCCAGCCTGTTCTTCGTCGGGTACCTCAAGCCGCGCATCCTGTACAACCTCATGCTGCGCATCGAGGCGCTGCTCAACAAGGTGCTCGGGGTGGTCAAGAAGTCCTTGAAGGCGGGTTGGGGACGCAAGACGGCGCGGTCGCTGATCAACACCTCCCACATCTTGGCCAAGAACCCCAAGGGCACGCTCATCACGGTGGCCTACGCGTCGTTCTCGGCCATCCTTAACATGTCGTGCCTGGTCGCCATCGGCTACGCCTTCGGGTTCGAGAACGTCGGCGCCCTGGTGGCTGCCTTCGCCGTGTCCGCCATCTCGGTCATCCTGAGCCCGACGCCCCAGGGGGTGGGCGTGGTCGAGGCGGCCATCGCCGCCATCCTGACCGCCTACGGCTGCTCCCTGGCCACGGCCACGGCCATCGCCCTGGTGTACCGCGGCATCATGTTCTGGATCCCGTTCTGCATCGGCGCGGCGCTGCTGTCCCAGTCAGGCTTCTTCGCGTCGAAGAAGAGCGCCACCGAGCTGCAGAAGCACAAGGACATCGCCTGGATATCGGGCACGTTGGTGCTGATCATCGGCCTGGTGAACGTGGGACTGGCCTTCGTGCCGGGGGCGCTCACGCCGTTCACCATGCTCACGGAGTGGATAAACATCGGCGCCCTGCTGGTGGGCGTGCCCCTGGTGCTGAGCTCGCTTCTGCTGGTGATCTGCGCCATCGGGCTCATACTGCGGTTCCGCACGGCCTGGGCCGTCACCATCACGCTGCTGGTGCTCATCGCAGGGGCGGAGTTCCTGTTCGAGGGCACCATCCGCGTGGGGGCGGCCAGCCTCTTGCTGGTGGTGTGGCTGTTCGTCAAGCGCGACGCCTTCGACCGGCCGTTCACCTTCGGCAACGCCCAGAGGCACGTGGAAGACCTGAAGGGCGAGGTGGCCGCGCTGCGGAAGCGTGCCCAGGCCAAGCGGGCAGCCAGCGCTGGGGCGAGCACCAGCGAGGAGCTGCGGCAGCGGACCGGCTGGGGCGCCCAGGCAGCCCAAGGGGCGGCCATCGCCGGGGAAGCCGAGGCGATCGGCGCCGACGGCCAGGCAGCGCGGGCCGAAAGCCCGGTCGAGGCCGTGGCGGAGGCGGCTGCCGGGGAGGCAGCTGAGGCCGCAGACCAGGAGGGGGCGGTCGCCTGCGGTGGCGTGGCGGGCGAGGGCGCCT
>CANOCK010000076.1 GCA_947564525.1 uncultured bacterium
CTCTGACCCTCGCCCCTGGAGGGCGGCCTGCTCGCCCTGGCCGTGGCCGGCGTGGCGCTCCTGGCCTGCCTCGTGCTGGGGCTGCCGCCGCTGGCGGCCGTGGCCGTGGTGGCGCTGACGTTCGTCACCTGCGCCATGAGCGCCCAGAGCGTGGGCCAGAGCGGCATCGACCCCATGGAGGTCTTCGGGCTCATCGTGCTGCTGCTGGTGGCGGCGCTCTCCGACGTGGCCGGGGTGCGGCTGTTCTTCATCGCCGCCCTGGTGGCCGTGGCCTGCGGCCTGGCCGGCGACGTCATGAACGACTTCAAGGCCGGCGCCGTGCTGGGCACGAGCCCTCGCGCCCAGGTGGCGGGCCAGGCCATCGGCGGCGTGGTGGGGGCCGTGGTGGCGGTGGCGGTGCTCCAGGTGCTGCTGGCGGCCTTCGGGCCGGACGCCTTCGGGCCCGACCGGCAGTTCGTGGCGGCCCAGGCCTCGGTGGTGGCCACCATGGTGACGGGCATCCCCCACGTCCCCGCCTTCGCCCTGGGCGTCGCTGCCGGCTTCGGGCTGTACCTGGCGCGCTTCCCCTCCATGATGCTGGGCCTGGGCATCTACCTGCCCTTCTACATGTCGCTGACCGCCTTCGTGGGGGCCATGGCGAAGGTGGCCTTCGAGGCCATGGCGAAGCGCCGCCGCGCCGCCGCGCCGCCTGAGGAGCAGCAGGAGCGCGCCGTGGCGAGCCAGGAGAGCGCGCTGGTGGTGGCGAGCGGGCTGCTCGGGGGCGAGTCCATCATGGGCATAGCCCTGGCCCTGCTCCTGGCCGGCAGCGCCCTGCTCTCCTGAGCGAGCGGCCGCATCGACCCAGCAGAAGGTCGGACAAGCCAATCAGCCGAATGCGATGCGCACGCACCGACCTGGCCGAAGAGGGCTTCCGGGGCGCGCCATGCCGATGCGCCCTCGCAGGCGAATAGCCCCAGGTCGCCGAAGGGCTAGCGAGGGTTCGCGGAACATGCCCTGTCGCAGCGAGGATCCGAGTGAGCGCGCTTCGGTGCGCGACGAGGCTTCGGAGCCACGAGATGGCACGCCCTGCGAAGCCACAGCGGCAGGCCGCAGTGGCAGCTCGCTCGCTCCTGCGCCAGCAAGAGCGAAACGAAGGCCTAGTTGAACTTGAAGATGCGCTGGGCCACGTGGTAGCCGCCGATGCCGATGCGGCGGCCCAGCTCCGTGGGCAGGTTGGCGCCCAGGTTCAGCACCTTCATGCGCACCCGGCGGTAGAGGGCAGGGCTGGCGGCGCGCAGATAGTCCCAGATGCCCTCCAGCTTGCGCTTGTCCTCCTCGGTGTTGCGCATGCGCAGGAACACCGAGGCGATGGTCATCATCATGGACAGGTAGTTCTCCATATAGTGGCGCAGGCGCCGGTTCTCGATGGCCATCACGTCCACGTCGTCGATCATGAGGCTGGTCACCCGCAGGTGCTGGTCGATGCGGCCGAGCATCACCGTCTCGTTGACCGACTGGTCCTCGCGGCCGATGAAGTAGCGGTACATGTCCACGTCCAGGTAGTACAGCGTCTGCACGTAGGGCAGCGGCTCGTAGACGAAGATGTTGTCCACGTAGAAGCAGTGGCGCGGCAGCTGCAGGCCCGCGTCGCGCAGCAGCTCGGTGCGGTAGATGACCGAGTGCATGAGCAGGTACTGCGAGGGGTTGAACGTCCCCACGTCGTCCCAGGTGAACTCCTGGCCCACGGGGAAGACGTTCTTGTAGCGCATGACGGTGCGCGCGTTCTCGTGCACCTTCTCGTAGACGTAGTTGGCGATGACCAGGTCGGTGGGGTCGGCATACTCCATCTGCTCGCGCAGGTAGGCCATGACCTCGGCCATGGCGTCGCCGTCGAGCCAGTCGTCGGAGTCCACCACCTTGAAGTAGCGGCCGTGGGCGTGCTCCAGCCCCGTGTTCACCGCGGCCCCATGGCCGCCGTTCTCCTGATGGACCGCGTAGACAACGCCCGGGCAGCGCTCCTGCCAGGCATCGGCCTTGGCGGCGGTGTCGTCGGAGGAGCCGTCGTCCACGACGATGACCTCGACGTCGTCCCCCACGGCCACCAGCGACTCGATGCAGGCGTCCATGTACGCCGCCGAGTTGTAGCAGGGCACGGCGAACGTTATGGTCTTCATCTCACGGTCCTTCCCGCCACCGAGCTCCCAGGCGCGCGCCTAGGCCGCGGCGCCCTCGCCCTCGATGATCCTGTCCGCCAGCTCCAGGGCCAGGGCCACGATCCAGTCCATGTTGTAGTAGCGGTACTCCGCCAGGCGCCCCAGGGGGTGGAAGTTCGGCAGGCTGTCGGTGAGGGCCCGGTAGCGCTCGTAGTGGGCGCGGTTCTCGTCGCTCAGGATGGCGTAGTAGGGGATCTGGGCGTCAGGGTCCTCGTAGGCCCGCGAGTACTCCTTCATGATGGTGGTGTTGGGCGCCGACTGCCCCGTGAGGTACTTGAACTCGGTGATGCGGGTGTAGTCCTCGCTCACGGTGTAGTTCACGGTGCCGCAGGGCAGCTTGTGCTCCACGTCGTAGGTCTCGTAGACGAAGTCGAGGCTGCGGTAGGGCAGGCGGCCGAAGCGGGCCAGGAACAGCTCGTCCAGGGGCCCGGTGTAGACGATGGGGCCGGTGAACTCCTTGCCGTGCAGCTTGATGGCCGAAAGCGGCGCGTCCTCCTCGTCGCCGGAGAACTCAAGGTCGAACACGCTCTCCGCCTCGGTGTTCAGGCAGACGGTGATGTTCGGATGGTCGAGCATGGCCTCGAACAGGGCCGTGTAGCCCTTGTCCGGCATGCCCTGGTAGGTGTCCTGGAAGTAGCGGTTGTCGCGGCTGAGCAGCACCGGCACCCGCGCCGTCACGGACGGGTCGATCTCGTCGGGGGTCTGGCCCCACTGCTTCTGGGTGTAGTAGAGGAACACGTTGTCGTAGACGAAGTCCGCCACCTCGGAGAGCTCCGGGTCCTCCTCGGCCCGCAGCTCGCTCAGGGTGACCCGCGCGCCCTCGCCGAAGCGCTCGATCATCTTGGCAGCCAGGCGCTCGGCCTTCTCGGGGCCGAAGGCCATGTCCATGGAGTTGAGGTTGAAGGGCACCGGCATGTACTCGCCGTGCAGGTCGGCCAGCACGTGGTGCTGGTAGCCCAGCCACCCGGAGAACTGGCGCAGGTAGTGGAACGCCCGCTGGTTGTTGGTGTGGAAGATGTGCGGGCCGTAGCGGTGCACCAGGATGCCCGCCTCGTCGTGCTCGTCGTACATGTTGCCGCCGATGTGGGGGCGCTTCTCGATGATGAGCACCTTCATGTCGCGGCGCTCGGCCAGCTGCTGGGCGACGACGGAGCCGGCGAAGCCGCTCCCCACCACGACGGCGTCCATGGCGTCGATGTCGATGTCCCGGTAGTCAGCGTAGTTCACAGGCATGGTTCGTCGTCCTCGCATGGTCGATGTCGTTCAGAAGGCGCGCGCAAGCCCGGGGCCAGGCGCACCGAACCCATTGTAGCGGTAGCCGCCCCACGTGGCGCAATCCCCACATTATCCGAATAATTCCGCCGTGCGCGGGGGCCGTGGGGCAGGCCGTAGCCGCCGGGCACTACCATGGACGGGACGGAACCGACCAAGGAAAGGCAGGGAGGCCATGAGCACGTTCCTCGACCAGATGATAGCCAGGGCCAAGCAGGACCGGAAGACCATCGTGCTGCCCGAGGGCGACGACGAGCGCACGCTGGCGGCGGCGGAGCAGATCCTCAAGCTGGACGTGGCCGACCTGGTCATCCTCGGGGACCGCGAGCGCATCGCCGGCTACCTCTACGAGCTCGACGGGGCCCGCATCGTCGACCCGCGCACGGCTCCCGAGCGCGAGGACATGGCCGCCCAGCTCTACGAGCTGCGCCAGGCCAAGGGCATGACGCCCGAGCAGGCCCTGGCCCTCATGGATGACGAGCTGTACTTCGGCGTGATGATGGTGAAGTCCGGCCGCGCCGACGGCATGGTGGCCGGCGCCTGCCACGCCACCGGCGACGTGCTGCGCCCCTGCCTGCAGATCCTCAAGACGGCGCCGGGAGTGGCGCTGGTGAGCTCGTTCTTCGTCATGGTGGTGCCCGACTGCCCCTACGGCCAGGACGGCACGCTGCTCTTCAGCGACTGCGGCCTGGAGGTGCAGCCCACGGCCGAGAGCCTGGCGGCCATCGCCGTGAGCTCGGCGGCCAGCTGGCAGGCGCTGCTGGGCACCGAGCCCAAGGTGGCGCTGCTGTCCCACTCCACCTACGGCTCGGCGGCCAACGACGACGCCTCGAAGGTGGTGCGGGCGGCGGAGCTGGCCCGGGAGATGGCGCCGGAGCTGGCGGTGGACGGCGATCTGCAGCTGGACGCGGCCCTGGTGCCGTCGGTGGCGGCGTCGAAGGCCGCAGGCTCGCCCGTGGCCGGGAGCGCCAACGTGCTGGTCTTCCCCGACCTGGACGCCGGCAACATCGGCTACAAGCTGGTGCAGCGCCTGGCCAAGGCCGAGGCCTACGGCCCCATCACCCAGGGCATCGCCGCCCCGGTGAACGACCTGTCCCGCGGCTGCTCCGCCGAGGACATCGTGGGCGTGGTGGCCATCACCTGCGTCCAGGCCGCCGCCCAGGGCCGCTAGGGCCTCGGGCTCGCCGGCCGCGCCGCCTAGGGCGCGACGGCGCAGGCTGCCTTCCGGCGCGCGCCGGAAGGCCGAAGGACCCTGGCTCCCGGGATGCGGGAGCCAGGGTCCTTCGCCATGATGGGCCTGGTCGAGGCGCGGGCGCGCCGGCGCTCGGCGGCGCCGGGCAGCCGGGGGCGCGGCAGCCGCCCCGCACCGCATGGGCCAGGCGCGGGCGCCCTGAGCCTCGGCCTCAGCCGAGCACGGCCACGTCGCCCTCGGCGTCGAGCAGGGCCAGCAGCTGGGCCTCGTCCAGCACCGGCACCCCCAGGCCCAGGGCCTTGTCGAGCTTCGAGCCGGCGTCCTGGCCCGCCACGACGTAGCTCGTCTTCTTGGACACGCTGCCCGACACCTTGGCGCCGAGGGCCTTCAGCCGCCCAGCCGCCTCGTCCCGGGTCATGCCGGACTCCACCAGCGACCCCGTGAGCACGAAGGTGAGGCCGGCCAGGGTCTGGGGCAGCGCCTCGCCCGCGGGCTCGGCCGACTCCATGGCCACGCCCGCGGCCCGCAGCCGGCCCAGCACCTCCACGTTGTCCGGCGTGGCGAAGAAGGCCTCCAAGCTCTGGGCGATCTTGGGGCCGACGCCGTCCACCGCCTCCATCTCCTCGGCCGTGGCGGCCATGAGCGCGTCGATGCTGCCGAAGGCCCGGGCCAGCACCTCGGCCACGTTCTTGCCCACATGGCGGATGCCCAGGCCGAAGATCACCCGGTCGAGGCCCTTGGTGCGCGAGCCGTCGATGGCGGCTACCAGCTTGGCGGCGATGACGTGGCCGAGGGGGAGGAACTCCCCCTCCCCGTTCACGCGGTTGGTGGCGAGAGCCGCCAGCTCGGGCTCGGTGAGGTCGTAGTAGTCGGCCACGTCCACCAAGCGCCCGGTCTCCACCAGGCGCCCGACGATCTCGTTGCCCATGCCCTCGATGTCCAGGGCGCTGCGGCTCGTCCAGTGGAGCAGCCGCTCGAGGGACTGGGCTGGGCAGTCGATGGAGATGCAGCGGTAGGCCACCTCGCCGTCCTCGTGGACCACGGGGCTGCCGCAGCTCGGGCACGCCTTGGGCATCTCCCAAGGCAGGGCGTCCTCGGGCCGCAGGGACAGCACCGGCCCCAGCACCTCGGGGATCACGTCGCCGGCCTTGCGCACCACCACGGTGTCGCCCACGCGCACGTCCTTGCGGTGCACCTCGTCCACGTTGTGCAGGGTGGCGCGGGCCACGGTGGAGCCCGCCACCACCACCGGCTCCAGCTCCGCCACCGGGGTGAGGGCCCCCGTGCGCCCCACCTGCACCGTTATGTCGCGCAGGATGGTGGTCTTCTCCTCGGGCGGGAACTTGAAGGCGATGGCCCAGCGCGGCGCGCGGGCGGTGAAGCCCAGCTCCCGCTGGGCGGCGAAGGAGTTCACCTTCACCACCACGCCGTCTATCTCGTAGGGCAGCTGCTCGCGCCGCTCCAGCGACCGCTCGCAGAAGGCGAAGGCCTCCTCGGGCCGCTCGCACAGGGCCACGTCCGGGTTCGTGTGGAACCCGGCGCTGCGCAGCCACTGCAAGAGCTCCCACTGGCCCGCCACGTCCAGCGCCGCGTCGTCGGCGGTGGCGTAGACGAAGGTGGCCAGGTCGCGTTCGCTGGTGACCTCGGCGTTCTTCTGGCGCAGGGAGCCGGCGGCGGCGTTGCGGGGGTTCGCGAACAGCGGCTTGCCGTTGGCCTCGGCCTGGCGGTTCAGCGCCTCGAAGCTGCTCTTGGGCATGTACACCTCGCCCCGCAGCTCCAGGGCCCCCTCGGGGTCGCGCACGGCGGCCAGGGCCCCCTCGCGCAGGTGCAGGGGCACGTCCTTGACCGTGCGCATGTTGGCGGTCACGTCCTCGCCGGTGGTGCCGTCGCCGCGAGTGGCAGCCCGCAGCAGCACGCCGCCCTCGTAGGTCAGCGCGATGGAGGAGCCGTCGATCTTCAGCTCGCAGCACAGCGGCGGCACGAAGCCCAGGGCCTCCTCGATGCGGGCCATCCACGCCTCCAGCTCGCCGAAGTCCATGGCGTTGTCCAGCGAGTACATGCGGCTCGCATGGCGCACCGGCGCGAAGGCCTCCCCCACGTAGCCGCCCACGCGCTGGGTCGGGCTCGTTGGGTCCACCAGCTCCGGGTGGGCGGCCTCCAGTTCGCGCAGCTCGCCCATGAGCGAGTCGAAGGCCGCATCGGATATCTGGGGGTCGTCCAGGGCGTAGTACTGGTAGGTGTGATGCTCGATTTCCTTGCGCAGCGCCGCAACCCGCACTGCAGCGTCGCTCAAGCCTGCCGCGCTCGCATTCACGCTAGGCAGGGTTTCCCGATTCTTTTCCATGGGCGCCATTATAGACGAAAGCGCGCCCGGCCCTTAGCAGAACAGGCCGCCGCAGAGGGCCTGGGGAGCCGTGGCCCCGTAGACCGCCATGGTGATGCCGCGCATGACCAGGAAGAAGGCCACGAAGTAGGCGACGGCCGCCGGCGAGAGGAAGAAGCCGATGCCGCAGATGACGGACACGACGCCCAGGGCCAGCATCCAGCCCCAGCCCGTGCCGGAGCCGCGCATGCCCACGGCCGCGACGATGGCGAACACGCCGTAGGCCGCGATGCCCGCGCCCACGAACCAGGCCAGCACCACCGCGCCGGTGATCGGGTGGACGAGGAACAGGATGCCCAGGACCAGGTCGAGGATGGCGTTGAGGATGGCCCAGCCGGACACGCCGTCGGCCCTGAACCGAAAGGCGTTGACCAGGTCCACCGCCCCAGCGGCGAGGAACAGGACGCCCGCCACCGTGGCGATGGTCACCATGGTGAGCCCGGGCCAGAACAGCAGGATGGCCCCCACCACCGCCAGGGCGATGCCCCCGATGATGAGCCCCCAGTCGCGCTTGGGCGCCTGGGGCGCGTGGAAGGTCTGGGTCGCGTGCGTGGTCTGCATGATGATGCTCCTCTCCCGTAGGCGGTCGCGGGCGGGCCGGCGCCACGCCCCCGGTCCGGGGCCGTGGCAGCCTGGGGCCGCCCTTCGTCGATGGCCCCAGTGTAGCCAGAGGCGCGGCGCCCAGGCGGAGCGAGGGGCCACGCGTCAGGAAACGGTAATCCGCCCGAAGGATGGCGGAAAGGAGCGGCGGCGACGGGGTGCGCGGCGCAGAAGGCCGGCGGCGGCACGACCGGGGCGGACGGCCGCAGGGGCCGAGGGCGCGGGCAGGCAGCAGCGAGCGAGGGCGCCGGGCCATGGGAGCACGGGGCCATGGGCGTGAGCAGGGAGCGGCCCGGCGGCCGCGCAGGGCCGCTCGAGTTCAAGCCGCTGGCGAAGCGGCCAGGAGGGCCCCGATGGCCTGGGGCAGCGCCTCGGCCACGTCCTCGGCCATGACGCTCGCGACCCCCAGGCGCGCGGCGGCGGCACGGCCGGCCTCAGCGTGGAGGGCGGCCCCGAGCACCGCGGCGTCGCGCGGGGCGAGGCC
>CANOCK010000077.1 GCA_947564525.1 uncultured bacterium
GGCCTGCGCGGCAGAGCCGCCTGTCCTGGTGCTCGCGCAGCGACGACCGCGGGCGCTCAGGCGTGGGCCTGCTCCAGCCGCAGGCAGGCGCGGCGCAGCTCGGAGCTGCGGTCGGTGCCCTCGATGGTGCCCCGCGCCGACACGACGCGATGGGCCGGTATGAGCACGGCGGCGGGGTTGCGGCGCACGGCGATGCCCACGGCCCGGCGCGCCTCGGGGTCGCCCACGGCGGCGGCTATGTCGGCAGCGGTGCGGGTCTGGCCGTAGGGTATGGCGGCGATGGCCTGCCACACCCGCTGCTGAAAGGGGGACCCTTCCACGGCCAAGGGCAGGTCGAAGGCGGTGCGCTTGCCGGCGAAGTACTCCTGCAGCTGGTTGGCGCAGCGGTTGGAGAGCAGGCTCGGGGCGCTGGCGCCGGGGAAGTCCCTCGCGTCCAGGGCCACGGCCGTTATGGCGTCGGCGGTTGCGGCGATGGTGAGGGGCCCGAAGGCGGTGCGGTAGGTGTAGTGGGTGCCGGCCGATGGTGCCATGGGCGCTCTCGCCTCCTGAGCCGTCGAGGGGTTTGCGATAGAATAGCCCTTGGATGTCCCAAGGCCCGACGACGAAAGGGTTGACCTTGTTCCAATCGATGAAGATCGCTCCTTCCATTCTATCAGCGAACCTGATGGAGCTGGGCCGCGAGCTGGCCATGATGGAGGAGGCGGGGGCGCAGTGGGTGCATGTCGACGTCATGGACGGCCACTTCGTCCCGAACCTGACCTTCGGGGTGCCCTTGGTGCGGCAGCTGGCCGCCGCCACGGCGCTCCCGCTGGACGTGCACCTGATGGTGGGCAACCCCCTGGAGCAGCTGCCATGGTACCTGGAGGCCGGCGCCTACTCGGTGACGGTGCACGTGGAGGCCTGCGCCGAGGGCGAGCTGCCCCGGGCCATCGAGGCGATCCACGAGGCCGGGGCGAAGGCGGCGGCGGCCATCAAGCCCGCCACGCCCGTGGGCACCCTGGCGCCGGTGCTCTCGATGCTCGACATGGTGCTGGTGATGTCGGTGGAGCCCGGGTTCTCCGGCCAGAGCTACATCCCCTCCTCGGCGGTGAAGGTGGCCCACGTGGTGGAGCTGGCCCGGGAGCAGGGGGCAAGCCCGCTGATCGAGGTGGATGGCGGCATCGGCGTGGAGACGGCGCCGCTGGTGGCCGCCCAAGGGGCCGACGTGCTGGTGTGCGGCAACGCCGTGTTCGCCGCCATGGACCCGGCCCAGGCCATCGCCGCGGTGGGCGCCTCCGGCGACGGGGCGCGCCGCTCGGCCATGACCTCGCTCTAGGGTGGCCCCGATGGACGCGCGCATCCCCGAGCCCTACCTGTACCTGGACTACGCCGCCACGGCGCCCCTCTGCCCCGAGGCGGCCGAGGCCATGGCCCCCTTCGACGAGCCGGGGGCGGCGAGCCTGGCCCTCAACGCCAACCCGAACTCGCTCCACGGCCCTGGCCGCGCCGCCTACCGCGCCCTGGAGCAGGCGCGCCGCTCCCTGGCCCAGTGCCTGGGCGCCCGGCGCCCCGACGAGGTGACGTTCACCGGGGGCGCCACGGAGGCGGACAACGCCGCCTTGTGGGGCCTGGCCTGCGCCGAGCGGGACCGTCGCGCCCAAGCGGGCCGCCCTGCGGCCCAGCCCCACGTCATCGTGGGCGCCATCGAGCACGAGGCGGTGCTCCAGCCGGCCCGGGCCCTGAGGGCCGCAGGCTTCCGCGTGACGGAGCTGCCGGCGAGCCGCCAGGGCTTCGTGGAGGTGCGCTCGCTGGAGGCGGCGCTGGACGCGGACACGGTGCTGGTGTCGGTCCAGGCGGCCAACTCCGAGGTGGGCTCGGTCCAGCCTGTGGCCGAGCTGGCGGCCTGTGCCCACGAGGCCGGCGCGCTGTTCCACACCGACGCGGTGCAGGCCTTGGGCAAGGTGCCGCTGTCCGTGGAGGCGCTGGGGGTGGACGCCGCCTCCTTCTCGGCCCACAAGTTGGGCGGCCCGCGTGGCGTGGGGGCCCTCTACCTGCGGGCCCGCACCCCCTTCGCGCCCCTGCTGCGCGGCGGGGGCCAGGAGTCCGGCCGGCGCTCGGGCACCCAGAACGTGCGGGGCGCCGTCGGGTTCGCCGCCGCGGCCAGCGCCGTGACGGCTCGGGTGGCTGACGACGCCGCCGCCATGATGGCCCTGCGCGAGAGGCTCTATGGGGCCTTGGCGGCGCTGCCGTCGGTGCAGCCCACGGTGGACGTGGCGCCGGGCAGCCTGGACTACCTGCCCAACGTGGCCAGCGTGCTGGTGGAGGGGCTGGAGAGCGAGACCATGGTGCTGCGCTTCGACGGCCTGGGCATCGGCGTGTCCGGCGGCAGCGCCTGCTCCAGCCACTCCCTCGAGCCGAGCCATGTGCTGCGGGCCATGGGCGTGCCCGCCGACCTGGCCCAGGGCGCCCTGCGCGTCTCCTTCGGCCGCGACACCGTTGCCGCGGATGTGGATGCCTTCCTGGCGGCGGTGCCGAAGGTGCTGCGATGGGAGGGGCGCGCGGCAGCGCCAAGGGAACTCGGAGCGCGCTAGGGCGCTCCGCGACGGAGAGGAGGGGCGGCCATGGAGCTGGTGAGCACCCATTGCCATTCGAGGTACTGCGGCCACGGCGAGGGGGAGGTGGAGGCCTACGCCTGCGCGGCCGAGGAGGCGGGGCTGGCCACCCTGGCCTTCACCGAGCACTACCCGCTGTCGGGCGCCTTCGACCCCGACGGCTACCTGAGCGTGCCGGAGCAGGCCATGGGCTCCTACCGCGAGGCCGTGGCCGAGGCGGCGCAGCGGCACCCGTCCCTGGAGGTGCTGTGCGGCGTGGAGCTTGACTACCTGGGCGACCTGGAGGACCGCGCCCTCGGGCCGGCCGAATTGGACGGCTTCGACGTGGTGCTCGGCTCGGTGCACTTCATCGATGGCTGGGCCTTCGACGACCCGGCCCAGCGCGGCCGGTGGGAGGAGCCCGGCGCCCCGGACGCCATCTGGCGCCGCTACGGCGAGCTGTGGTGCGAGGCGGCGGCGGACCGCTCCCTGCGCTTCGACGTGATGTCCCACCCCGATCTGGCCAAGAAGTTCGGCTACTACCCGAGCTTCGACCTGGGCCCGCTCTACGAGGCCATGGCCGAGGCGGCGGCAGCCGGCGGTCGGATGGTGGAGGTGAACACCTCGGGCGGCTACTACGCCTGCGCCGAGATGTTCCCGGCCCCGGCCCTGCTGGAGGCGTTCTGCCGGGCGGGGGTGCCCTGCACCGTCGGCACCGACGCCCACGTGCCGGTCAATGTGGCCCGCGACATCCGCAAGGCCTACGGCCTCATGGCCCGCGCCGGTTACAGGAGCGTAACCGTTCCCGGCAAGGGTGGCGCCCGGCGCTCCATCGCGCTTGAATAGGGCTAGCGACCGACGACGGCGCGGGCGACGCGCGCCCGTGCCCTGAGGGAAGGAAGGCGATCCCATGGGTCTGTTCAATCGCGAGAGGAGGGCGCAGGCCTCCAAGGAGGAGCTGGCGCCCCAAGGAGCCCGCGAGCTGGCGCACCCGCGCCGGCAGCTCACCGTGGGCGGCCTGGCCGACGCCCTGCTGAAGGACTTCCCGGCGTCAGACGCCGAGGAATGGGACCGCACGGGGCTGCTGGTGGGGGAGCGCGACGTGCCCCTGGCCGGCGTGGCCATCGCCCTGGACGCCACGGTGCCCGCCATCCGCGAGGCGGCCGCAGCTGGCGCCAATGTGCTACTCACCCATCACCCGGCCTACCTCGACCCTCCGACGGCCTTCGCGCCGGAGGAGAGCGTGGCTCTCTCGCCGGGGGCGGGGGTGTGGGCGGCCATCCAGCACAAGGTGGCGCTCATGGACTTCCATACCGCCCTGGACGTCAGCCCCCTGGCCTCCCAGGTGCTGCCGGCCCTGCTGGGCTTCAAGGCCCAGGGCGCGGTGGTGGTGCCGTCAGGTGGCGCTAAGGCCAAGGGCAAGGGCTACGGGCGTCTGTGCGCGGTGCCGGGCGGCTCTGACGGCCCGGAGACCCTGGCCCACGTGGCGGCTCGCTGCACGTCGGCCTTCGGGCGCGCCCCGCGGGTATGGGGCTCCTTCGACGCGCCGGTGCGCACGGCGGTGTGCGCCACGGGCTCGGCGGGCAACGTGGTGGGGGCGTCCCTGGCTGCGAGGGCGGACTGCCTGGTGTGCGGCGAGGTGCGCTACCATCAGGCCCTCGACGCGTCCTTGGCGGGGCTGGCCATCGTCGAGCTCGGCCATGACGCCAGCGAGCTTCCGCTGTGCGCCGTGCTGGCCGACGCCTGCGTGCGCGCTGGCGTGCCCCAGGAGCGCATCGTCATGCTGGACCAGGGACGCAACTGGGCCTATCCCGAAGCCATCCGCCTCTAGGCGCACCGCTCGGGCCGGGCAGCTTCGCCGATGGCCGCGTGCGCGGCGGCGCGGTTACGTGTAAGATAGGCACGTACCACCTGTTCCGTCGAGCGCAAGGGAAGGCCTGCTGCCCATGAACGCCACATCAGCCGATATCGAGACCCTCGAGCGCCTCCAGACCGTCGATCTGGAGCTGCTCCGGACCCGCAAGGAGCTCGAGGAGCTGCCCCAGCGCGCGGTCATCGCCGCCGCCCAGGAGAAGCGCGCGGCCCTGCAGGCGAAGATGGACCAGATCAAGGTGCTGCGGAAGGAGACCGGCCGCAAGCTCACCCGCTCCAACGAGGAGGACGCCTCGCTGGTGAAGAAGGAGCACGGCATCCAGGCGGCCCTGGAGGCCGCCCAAGGCGACTACCGCAACGTCGAGGCCCGCACCAAGGAGCTCGCCGGCATCGAGAAGCGCCGCTTCAAGCTCAAGGAGGAGCTGGCCGAGCTGAAGAAGGACCAGTCCCGCATCGACAAGCTGGCCTCCCAGATAAGCGACGGCATCAAGAAGCTCGACGCCACCGAGGAGGCCGCCACGGCGTCCTTCGAGGAGCGATCGGGGGCCCTGACCGCCTCCATCGCGGCCTTGGAGCAGGAGCGCGGCCAGCTGACGAGCGAGGTGCCCGCTCGGCTCCTGGAGGCCTACGACCGAGTGCTCTCGCGCGCGGGTGGCGTGGCCATCGGGCGCCTGGCCGACAACCGCTGCGGCGTGTGCCGCGCGCCCATCGAGAGCGGCCGCCTCATCGACCTGCGCAACCAGGCGCCGATCGGGGAGTGCCCGATCTGCAAGCGCCTGCTCGTCATCGGCGGGCCGGCCCAGGCCTAGGGGCTCGCTTGGCCGCCTCGGGCGCGAAGGGCGGCCTTCGGGGCTGCAGCGCCATCGCGTGGGCGCCGTCTCTGCTATAATCGACTCCGCCGCAACGGCGTCGGGACGTGGCGCAGTCTGGTAGCGCGCCTGCTTTGGGAGCAGGATGTCGCAGGTTCGAATCCTGTCGTCCCGACCACTTTTGCCGGTTCAAGGCAACTTCTCAAGTTGCCTGATTCGCTAAGGCCATGGACAGGGCACGATTCTGCCCATGGCCGTCCATGAATCTCAGCGCCGATTCGCCAACCTGCGCACCAGCGATTCCGCTCGGGGCGGTCGTAGGCTCGCTCAAGCATGGCATCCGCCGCATCCGAGGAGGCGCCGCGCCCGGCGCACCGGGCGCGCTCAGCTGCCGGTTCTGCGGCTCGCGCCCAGGGCCGTGGCCGCTCTTCCGTCACCCTGGGCTCTTCTTGGGACAGTACCCAGCCATCCTCGGCTTCGACCAGGCGTTAGGGAACCGTTGCTTGCGCCAGGCCGGGATTCCTCACTAGAATTGAAGGCAAGATGAAGCCTAGGAAGGCTGCAATCGGGAAGGGGCCGTTGGCTTAAGCGAGGGCGCTTGCGGGTGCCGCCGTCGAAGGCGGGCGCCGGCGCGAGCGTTGGCCCGCTGCCCTGCTCAACGCATAACAGAACAAGCGCGCTTCGACGCGCATCAGAGCTGGTCGCCGGTCGGCTTGGGCATCATGTGCTGTCCGGGCTTGGCCAGCTATGCCCTGCCACTGCGCTTCGAGCAGCGCCTCCCCCGTGTGCGGCCAGACGGCGAGAGGACCGTCCGCGAAGCCGGTGAGCCTGATGATCGAGGCCTACAAAGACTACAGCCCCTTGGATTCCCTGAACCGCTGCGGCGTCGCCCGGGCTTGCCTGGGCCCCGAGACGCTGCCCGCCTTGGGCGAGCGGCGCGGCGAGATAGGCCACGTGCTCCCCAGCGGCTGGCACGCGACCTGCTACGACAAGAGCCTCGTGTCCGGCGAGAGCCTGTACAACCGCACCCACCTGATCGCCTGGTGCCTGAGCGACGAGGTGGACAACCCGAAGAACCTCATCACCGGCACCCAGTACCTCAACCAGGGGACCATGCAGCCTTTGGAGAGCCGGGTGGTGGACTATATACGCCAATCGGGCAACCATGTGCTCTACCGCGTGACCCCGGTGTTCCAGGGCCATGAGCTGGTGGCTCGCGGGGTCCAGATGGAGGCGCGGTCGGTGGAGGACGAGGGGGCGGGGGTCAGCTTCAACGTGTTCTGCTACAACGTCCAGCCGGGGGTGGCGATCGACTACGCCACGGGGGACAGCCGCCGCGACGACCAGGTGCCGCGGGCCACCCTGGCGCGGAAGGGCTACCTCCTGGGCGACGAGGAGGCCCTGGCCGCGAGCGGGGAGGGCTCGGGCGCGCCGCAGGCCCCTTCCTACGAGCTGAACTTCAATACGCGGCGCTTCCATCTCATGACCTGCCGCTCCGTGGGCGACATAGCCGCCCACAACCGGGGGCGGTGCCGGCTTGACCGGGACACGCTGGTGGCGCTGGGCTACGTGTCCTGCGGGCGCTGCAGGCCCTGAGGGAGCAGGTGCCCGGCAAGGCCGGCCAGCGCTTCCCAGCGGGCGCGGAAGGCGTCGATGGCGGCTTGGGCTGCCGTCGCGGGGTCGTCGCAGGCCTCGGCATCCAGGGCCTCCTCATCCTCGGGTCCCAGGCCGTCCTCGTCCTCGTCCTCCGCGCTGGCGGCCGGGTCGGCCTCGGGGGCGGGCGGGTGGAACGCCTCCAGCTCCCAGAGGGCCGATACGGGGATGGCCCAGACGTTCTCGGTGAGCTGGAGGGTCATCGGGCCGAGGTAGACGATGAACCCGCGCACGAAGCGCTCGTCCTTGGCGAGGACCCGCAGGGCGCCGATGGTGTCGGGCCGGACGCAGCGGGAGTTGCGCACCTTGATGCCCACCAGGCTGCCCTTGCGGGAGAGCACGAGGTCCACCCCGCGCACCCGCTGCTCGAACTGCTTCCAGTGGCAGCACTCGGTGGGCTCGCTCGCCCATTGGGCGGCGGGCACCAGCTGATTGACGCAGAGCGCGCGCAGGACCTTCCCGAAGGCGCAGGGGTCCACGGCGATGTCGCTGCCCATGGCCCGCAGGGCCTCGATGGCGTAGGTGGTGTCCATGGGGTGCAGCCGCGTCTTCACGAAGCCCTGCTTGCGGTTCTTCTTGCCCAGGTGGCTCAGGCGGTGCACGAGGAAGCCGTCCATGAAGGAGCCGAGGTGGGCGATGAGCGTCGCGTTGTCGACGTAGCAGGCGCGGGCCACCGACTCCACGCTGAGGGGCAGGCCGGGACTGGCCAGCACCTTCTTCAGGATGGAGCGCTCGATCAGCTGGTCGAGGTCGCCCTTCGGCTCGGCGCCGCTGTCCAGCATGGCGCGCAGGTCCTGGCGGATCTGCTGGCCGCGCTCCTCGGGCCGGGGGCAGGCGGGGCGCGTCGCGTGGCGCGGCAAGCCGCCGACGCGCATCAGGGTGCGCAGGTCGCTCTGGGTGAGGGTGGTGTGGAAGCCGGGCACCGGGTCCCGTTCGAACAGGTCGTCGACGATGCAGCCAGGCCGGCCGGACAGCTCGGCCTGGGTGAGGGGGAACAGGGTGAGCCGCTGGGGCTTCAGCGGCTTGCGCCCCTTCTTCTTGCGCCGGCCCTTCTTGGGAGCGCGATCGTCCGTGGCGCTGCTGGCAGCGGCCTGGCTGGCTGCTGGCGCGGGCGGGGCGGCAGCGCCAGCGTCAGCGGGGGCGGCGCCTGGTGGCGGCGTGGCGGCCCGCGGCCCTGCTGCTGGCCGCGGGCC
>CANOCK010000078.1 GCA_947564525.1 uncultured bacterium
GGTCGTACTTGTTCCGGCTGGCGGCCGCCTCGCCAAGGGACGCCGCAGGCAGGCCGTCGGCGGCGCAGGAGGCGCCGTCGGAGCTGTCAGCGCCGTCGCCAGCGCTCTCAGGCCCGCCAGCCGCGAGCGAGGCCGCCCCCTCCGAGCCCGGAGGGGCCCAGAGGAGGTTGCCGGATGCGTCGTATAGGCAACCATTCTCCGAGTGGAAGGCTGCGCAGCCCGCGTCCACGGAGAAGGAGGCCACGCCGCCCGAATGCGAGAGGGCATGCGCGTCCACCTCCTGCGCTGTCGAAGGGACGCGGGCCGCGCCCTGCTTGCCCTCGGGAATGAGCAAGAGGCGTGTCATGTCGGCATCGAAGAGCATGCCGTCGTAGGAGGAGTACTCGGGATTGCCCTCGGCCACCTCGACCGAGGCGACGGAGGAGCCCTCGAAGGCGGCCTGGTCGACGGTCTCGACCGAGGCCGGGATGACGACCGCGCCAGCATCGCACCCGGCGAGGGCGCGAGGGCCGATGGCCGTCAGGGAGTAGCCAGAGCCGTCGTAGGAGACAGCATCAGGGAGCGCCAGGGTCGCAGGCTCGCCAGCGCCCTCAGCGTCGGAATCCGCATCAGGGCCAGGCACCGCGAGGCCTTCCGCTCCCTCCTCGGCATCATCGGAAGACGCCCCCTCCGGAGAGGGCGAAGGCGAAGCTGCTCCTGAAGGGACTTGCTCCGCAACGCTGCGCGGCGGCACACCGGAGCCGGAGTCCTCTCCGGAGGGGGCGCCGGTGGAGCCGGAAGCAGAACCGCCGCCCACCAGCTCGCCAGCGAGCGTCTGGGGAGAGATGGCCACCAAAGCCACCTGGCCCTCGCCCACGATCGCGTAGGTGAGCCCATCCACCGTGAAGGACCCGACGACGGGCTCGATGGCCTTATCGTCGCCAGAGACGAGCGCCACGTCGGCGCTCACGCGCAGCATCCCGCCCGACAGGTAGCTCGCCAGGGTGGGGGCTTCGGCAGGCTCGGGGCTAGCAGCATCCGCCGCAGGCGCGGCATCGCCCTCCGCACCAGCAGATTCGCCAGCAACATCAGCCACGACGGCGCTCTCGCCATCGGCAGCTCCCGAAGGCTCGTCGGCCTTCGCAGGGGTCGTCATCGAAACGGTCGCCAGCATAAGGGCGACAAGTACTAGGGCCAGCCTTCCCAGGGGCTTGGCCGGAGGGTTCGCAGGGGCTCGCATTGCACCCAGCTCCTTCCGCTATGAGATTGTTCCCGCTGCGGAGGAGGCCCTGGGGCCACTGCTTGGATCATGCTCGACGGCAACGTGCAGTGAGGAGGGCATCCACCACAGTTGCTTATCTGCAAGATTGCGAACAAACTGGAATTGCTTCCAGGGAGCGTAGTCTTGAAAGGCAGATGCCCTCTTCACTCCACGCTCCACCCTAAGCATATCCAAAGGAGAAGACCCTATTCGTTTGTTCGCAATCTCTCGACAAGGAGAGCTGCAGATAAGCAAGGCAGAGCATAGCAAGCGCCCCAGCGTCTTGCAAGGAGGTTTCCCCGCTTTTCTGCATAGAGGGAGGTCAGAGAGGCAAATGAGATAAGGAGCAAGGTGCTGGGACCCGTCGATCCAGCGCCGGCGCCCTTGCCTTCCGAGCGCAGATCGCCAACGCGAAGGCGGCGTGACGGCGGCGCTGTCGGCGCGCCGAGGCATCGAAGGCGCGCACTCCCTATGGCGCAACGCGATTGTCGCACAGCGGCCACGTAGTCCAATTATTTGCGCCTGGGCCTCCCCCTGAGCGCTTGCTCCAAGAAATTGCGCTTGGGACCCTTTCGGGCACCCTCGGGCCGCATCGACTGCAAGCTATCGCTAGAAGATGCTCGAATGCGTTCTATCCGACACACCAAGGGCATCCTCGAACAGGTCCCAAACGCAAATAATTGGAGCGCCGCCAACCCTCCTCGCCCCACGCCTTGGCGCACTGCCTGCACCGCGCCTCGATGCGTCGCCTGCCCCATATCTCGGCGCGCAGACGCCCCGAGGGCGCACATCCTCTGCGCGCCCTCTGCCAAGGGGACGCCAGCCGGCAGCTGAGCCGACAGGGCGATGCGCCCGACCTGAGGGCCCCAGCCGCCCTGACAGCCCTAGGCCTCGGCCATGGCCTGCTTGAAGTCCACGACCTTCTGGCGCATGTCGGCGTCGCCCGTGCCCATCATCTGCACGGCCAGGATAGCGGCGTTCTTGGCGCCGTTGATGGCCACGCAGGCCACGGGCACGCCGCTGGGCATCTGCACCATGGACAGCAGCGAGTCCAGACCGCCCAGGTCGGAGGTCTTCATGGGAACGGCGATCACCGGCAGCGGAGTGAACGCGGCCACCACGCCGCCCAAATGCGCCGCCTTGCCTGCCGCCGCCACGATCACCTGCATGCCGCGGTCGGCCGCCGTGGAGGCCCAGTCATGCACCTCGGCCGGTTTGCGGTGAGCGCTGGCCACCTTCACCTCGTAGGGCACGCCGAAGGCGTCCAGCTGCTCCATGCAGGGGCCCATGGCGTCCATATCGGAGGTCGACCCCATGATGATGCCCACCAACGGGGCGTTCTGCTCGGTCATCGCGCTTCCTTCCCTAGTCGAGCGGGCGCTTCGCCCGCACCTGGCTCCATTCTAGGCGAAGCGGGCGACCCGCGGGGGCCGCAGGCGCCTCGCCATCGGAGCCTGAGGGGGCGCCATCGCGAACGCCCCCGTGGCCCACTGGCTCCACGGGCCAGGACGCTCCGCCGCCACGACCCGGCGCCGACGATGCAGGCCAAGGCTCGCCCGCGAGCCACCGGGGACCCGAGCTGCGGCTCGCCGCCGCCAACGCCTCGCGACCCGCCGCAGGCCCAGGCCCCGGCACCGCGGGCCGCAGCAGCGCAGCCACCATGAGGGCCAGCAACGGCACGGTGTAGAGCAGGGGCAGGCAGTAGCGCGCGTCGAAGATGGGCCCGATGAGGCAGAACGCCAGCACCACCGCCCCCGGCACGAACAGCAGCCCGCAGCGCAGACGCCGGCGCCACGCCACGAAGGCCAGCAGCAGCGGCAGCCACCACACGTACAGGCACGCCTCCAGCGGCAGGCACGCCACCGGCGTCCCCTCCCAGGCGGCGTAGGCGCCGGCCATGCCCTCGCGCAGGGGGTCCAGCGCATCGGGATTGTAGAGCACCAGCACGTTGTCGATGGTGGTCTCGCAGGTGGTGGAGCGTATGTTGAGGGTCTGCACCGGCGCCACGTACCCGCTGGCCACCCCCATGAACGCAGCGAAGTAG
Organism: uncultured bacterium; assembly: GCA_947564525.1. Lineage (GTDB taxonomy): Bacteria > Actinomycetota > Coriobacteriia > Coriobacteriales > Eggerthellaceae > D16-63. Next base: position 3,285 of record CANOCK010000078.1, read on the forward strand.
GTTTCGGGGTGCCGCAGCCCCTGGGCCGCCCACACGCCGACGTAGGAGGCGATGTCCCCCAGGCTGGCATCGAGGCGGAACTCGTACTTCACGTTGTCATGGCAGCTCCATTCGTAGAGGCTCGCCAGCTCGTCGTAGGGCACCACCGCGTCGATGACGGCGCGCTCCTGCTCGGTGGTCTCCCCGGAATGGGCGGCCACGTAGGCGGCGGTCTGCTGCAGCAGCGGGCCCAGGGCCTCCTGCTTGCCACCAGGCGCTACGCTCATCAGCGGGAACACCACCAGCAGCAGCACCAGGGCCATGACGGCCGCGCAGCTGGCCGCCTGCAGCGCGAAGGCCCGCCAGCACTGCCGGTAGGCCAGCGCGGCGACCAGCGCCGTGGGCACCACCACGAACAGGCCGGTCTTCTTCGTCAGGCACAGCAGCACCCCCAGGCCCACCAGCCACGCCAGCGCCCGGCGCCGCCCCGGCCGGAGCACGGCGCCGCGGGTGCGCACCACCTCTCCCAGCAGGAGGAAGTACGGCACGTACGCTAGGCTGAACAGGCTGTCCTTCACCATGGTGAGGGCCCAGGTGGATACGAACGGCGCCAGGCAGAAGAACCCGTAGGCCGCCAGCACCGCCCCCCTCGGCGCGCCCCATCGGCGCAGCCGCGCACAGGCCGCCGTGAGGGCCAGGGCGGTCAGGCCGCCTTGCAGCGTCACGAAGGCCAGGCTGCCCGCCTGCCAGGCGCCGGTGAGCGCCTGGGACACCTGGGCGAAGGCGCCGTAGATGAGGGTGTCCAGCAAGGGGTGGTGGTCGCAGAAGTAGGCGTCGGTGACGGTATCGGGCCCGTGCTCCCCGAAGGGGATGATGGAGATGGGGTGGCTGCCCGGGAAGGTCTGCCAGATCTGGTAGTAGGTGTCCCAGTAGGCCCCGCCAGGGAAGTTGGCCACCAGCCAGGGAAGCCAGCAGAGCGCCATGAGGGCAACGCAGCGCCCGAGGCGCCGGCGGTCCCATTCCGGCACGAGCCAGGCCGCCATCCGCCCGAGGCGCTGGCGAAGGGGCCGCCCTCCACGACGGCCGCCCCCGGCGCGAGAGCGCAGCGGGCGCGCCGGCCGGAGCAGCCGGCCGTAGGCGCCATCGGTCAGGCAGGCCGCGATGGCGAACAGCGCACCACCCGCCACGGCCACCACCAGGGTGGCAGCGCCATCGAGAGCCGGCGACCCCTGGCCGAGGCCGTAGGAGGCTCCCAGCGCGCCCGTCGCCCCCACCAGCGCCGACAGCAGCACGAGGCCCGCCAGTTCGCAGCCGGAGTAGGTCGGCAGGCGAAGGGCGGGCCTCGGGTCGGTCGGGGGCATGGCGGCGTGGACGCCGATGGCGGGCAGCGGGGCTTCCGCTACCGGCGCCTAGGCGTAGATCTCCTTCTCCACCACCAGGTCGTTCTTGATCTTGCCCACCAGCTTCTGCAGCGCGTCGATGCAGTGCGGGCGGATGTCCGCGCCGATGAGCACGTACATGATGGAGTCGCCCACGTTGAGCACGCCCTCGTTGAGCCACACGCGCACGTAGTAGACGCCTTCCCAGGTCAGAGCCTCGGCAACAGCGGCATCGACACCCTCGGCGTCATAGGAGAACTCGACGGCCGTCACCTCGCCCAGGCCCTCGACCCCTTCGCGCACCTGCTTCTTGGGGGTAGCGCGGGTCACGCCGTTGTGGGTGAGGTACATGCCGCACTGGGCCGCCTGGGGGTCGGCCTTGGCCTCGGCGAGCCACTGGTCTACAGAGGGTTCCTGGATTGCCATGAGAGGTCCTTTCGGTCTGGGGACGGTGCCCCTATTTATACTCTATCGAGAATAGATGTCAACGGCGCCCTCGGCGCTGGCGCCCCTGAAGGGCCCAGAGGCCGCGCGCCCGCTCGTTCGCGATTATTATACGGATTGTCCCGAAGTTTCGCCCCTCGAAACCCAGCCTTGCTACCATATTGCGCACGACATCCCAGAGGAAGAGGTGGCAACCATGGCACTCCCCGCATCCGACCTGACCAAGCAGCCCGACCAACGCACCACCATGGAGCTGGGCGGCGTGCTGCCCCGCACGGCCGAGGTGCGCGACGGGCACCTCTTCGTCGGCGGCGTGGACATGGTGGGGCTCGCCCGAGAGCAGGGCACGGCGCTCTACGTGTTCGACGAGGCCGACCTGCGCTGGCGCATGGGCGAGTACCTGCGCGCCTTCCGCAGCCGCTACGAGGACTCCGACGTGGTGTACGCCAGCAAGGCGTTCCTGAACAAGGAGGTGGTGCGCCTCGTCGACGAGCTGGGGCTGTGCCTGGACGTGTCCGGCGGCGGCGAGCTGGCCTGCGCCGAGGCCGTGGGCTTTCCCGCTGGGCGCGTGGTGATGCACGGCAACAACAAGACGCCCGTCGAGCTGGAGGAGGCCATCGGCGCGGGCGTGGGGCGCATCGTGGTGGACAGCCGTATCGAGCTGGCCCGCGTGAGCGAGATCGCCGGCGCCCGCGGGGTGGTGCAGGACATATATATGCGCATCACGCCAGGGGTGGAGGCCGACACCCACGAGTACATCCGCACCGGCTGCGAGGACTCGAAGTTCGGCTTCACCATGCGGGACGACTTCGCCTTCAAGTGCGTGAAGACGGCGCTGGAGACGCCGAACGTGCGGCTGGCGGGGCTGCACTGCCATATCGGCTCGCAGATATTCGCGCTGCACTCGTTCCGCGAGGCCGTGACCGTGATGATGGACTTCATGGCGCGCATCCGCGACGAGTACGGCTACGAGGTGGAGGAGCTGGACATGGGCGGCGGGCTGGGCATCGCCTACCTGGCCGGCGACGAGCCCCCCAGCATCGACGAGTTCGCCGAGGTCACCTGCACGGCGGTGCGCGAGCAGTGCGCCGAGCGCGGGCTGGCGCTGCCGCGGCTGCTGGTGGAGCCGGGCCGCAGCCTGACCGCCAACGCCGGGCTGACCCTGTACACCGTGGGCATCCTGAAGACGCTGCCGGGCATCCGCAAGTACGTGGCCGTGGACGGCGGCATGAGCGACAACATCCGCACGGCGCTGTACCACGCCGACTACGAGCCCACCATCGCCAACAAGGCCGATCAACCGCGCTGCGAGATCGTCACCCTATGCGGGAAGCACTGCGAGAGCGGCGACGCCGTGGTGGTGGACATGCCGCTGCAGAAGGCCGACCTGGGCGACATCGTGGCGGTGTTCGGCACCGGCGCGTACTGCTCGACCATGGCCAGCAACTACAACGGCCAGCCGCGACCGGCCGTGGTGTTCGTGCGCGACGGGGAAGCGCGTGTGACCACCCGGCGCGAGACCTACGCCGACCTGATGGCGCGGGACCTGTAAGAGCTGCCCAGCCCGACCGGCCGGCCCGGGCAGCTGCGCGAGCGCGAAGGCCAGCTGGCGGGGCTGGATGGCCGGACGGGCCGCGAGCGGCTGGCGACTGGCGGCTGGCAGCGGCCAGCGCCGAGCCCTGGCTCCCGGCCTGGGCCGCGTCGCCGAGGAAAGGACGGAACATGGCGGACATCGCCCTGCGCTTCCACAAGGACATGCTGGTGCTCTCGGCGCCGGTGGAGGCCGCCCTCGGGCGGCTCGGGGTCGACACGGCCTGCGACCTGGAGTTCACCCTGCTGTTCGAGCCCGACACCATGGAGCAGGCCTATCGCCTGGAGGCCCTGGCCGGCGCCCAGTGCCTGGTGGCGCCCACCGCGCGCCTCACCCCGGCCCAGCTGGCCCGCGTGTCCATGGAAGGCCAGGCCGAGGCCCTGGCCCAAGCGGCCCTGGCAGCGCTCGAGCCCTTCCGCCCCCAGCACGTGCTGGTGGAGCTGGCCCCCTGCGGGCTGCCGCTGGACCCCTCGGCCAAGGCGTCGCTCATGGAGCACCGCGACCAGTACGCCCGCGCCGCGCGGCTGTTCGCCAAGGCGCCCCAGGCCTTCGACGGCTTCCTGCTCAGCGGGTTCTCCGACGTCACCAGCTTGAAGTGCGCGCTCATGGGCGTCGCCAAGGTGAGCGACGCGCCGGTGATGGCCTGCGTGCGCGTGGACGGGGAAGGCCAGCTGGCCGCTGGCCGCGGCGAGTCCCTGGAGGACGCCGTGAGCGCGGCCGGGGAGCTCGGGGCAGCCGTGGTGGGCTTCGAGACCGCTGCGGACCCCGCCAAGGCGGCAGCGCTGGTGGCGCGGGCCTGCGCGGCCGGAACGCTGCCGCTGCCGGTGCTGGCGGCCCTGGCCGTGGAACCGGGCGGCTGCTACGCCAGCGCCGACAGCCTGGCCGACGCCGCCGTGGCCCTGCGCGCGGCTGGCGCCCAGTTCCTGCGGGCCACCGGCAGCGCCACCGCCGCCGGCACCGGCGCGCTGGTGGCCGCCACTCTGGGCGAGGACGTGGCCCGCACCGTGGAAGAGGAGGCCTGACGCCATGGCCCACACCGGCACCAACATCGAGCGCAGCAGCGACTACGGCGCACTGCAGGCCGTGGTGGACTCCCTGTTCGACGGGCTGGAAGCCCCGGAATCGGCTGCTGCGGCCGAACCTGCCAGCGCCGCGGCGACCGCAGCCGCGCCCGCACCTCTGACGGCGGCCGAGGCCGCAGCGGCCCGGGGCGTGTCCGAGCACACGGCGAGCGTGCTGGGCCTCGGCGCCCTGCTCGGCAGCGCCGGCGAGCCCAGCCC
>CANOCK010000079.1 GCA_947564525.1 uncultured bacterium
GTTCGGGCTCGCACCCCCTACTGGCCCGCGGCGGTGCGCGGAGGCTCATGTGATGGCCGGCAATATAGCACGTCCGGGAAACGGCTTGCAAACGTCCCAGGTCAGATGAGACGTTTCGCCAGCCTTGGCATAGGGGGCAGTGGTGCTGCGCGAAGGGCGGCTGCTCCCGCCGAAGGCCCTGACGCCGCCGCACCTCGCCAATTGGACGGCACCCTTCAGCCCTCGGCCCCTCGCGCGCCACCCCAGGGCTGCTCCCACCCGAGGGGGCAGCGACCGGTCGGACCGCCCCGGGCCCGCGCCGCCTTGGGCCCGCGCCGCATCCGCGAGGGGGCAGCTGCCAGTCGGGTCGCCGCCCTAGAGGTACGTGATCGGCAGCGACCAGGCCCCATCGGGCAAGGGCAGGGGCCGCGCCGCATCCGGCCCCGGCGCGGGGCTGCAGACGACCACGCCCCCTCGGCGCCGGCGCCCCTTGACCTCGTCAAGCACCTTGAACGCGCGCGCATCGGAGGAGCGCGCGCGCTCGGCCTTCTTCACCTCCACGGGAAAGAGGTCCTTGCCCCGCTCGATGACCAGATCTATCTCCTTGCCGTTGCTGTCGCGGTAGTAGTAGAGATCGGGCATGGATCCCGTCCGGTTGAGGAACGACTTGATCACCTCTGCCACGACGAGCCCCTCGAAGACCGCACCTGCCTGGTCGGACCGGGCGAGGGCGTCGCCACTTTCGATTCCCAGCAGCGACACGAGCACCCCGGAGTTCAGGAAGTAGAGCTTGGGGCTCTTGACGAGGCGCTTCTTCATGTTGGCGGAGAACGGGCGCAGCAGGTAGATGACGCTGGAGGCCTCGAGGACGCCCAGCCAGCGCTCGACCGTCTGGAAGCTCAGATCGCACTCCGAGGCCAAGGCGGTCTTGTTCAGGATGCGCCCGTGGTACGTGGCGGCTATCCGCAGGAACCGCCTGAACTTCGAGAGGTCTCCCACGTGGGCCAGGTCGCGCACGTCGCGGTTCAGGTAGGTCTCGATGTACGAGGCGTAGTACAGCGACGCGTCCATGGACGGCTCGGCGGCGAGCTCGGGCAGGTCCCCCCGGAACGCGATCTGCCAAACGTCCTCTCGCAAGGGCCTTGGCCTGCGCGCCCGGATGAAGTCCTCGGTCGGGACGAAGGGCTCGTCGAACCCGTCGCGCGCCATCTCCCTCAGGGAGAGGCCCAGCATCTCCACGATGGCCGCGCGCCCCGCCAGCGACTCGTCCACCCCCTGCATCATCTGGAACCGCTGGGAGCCGGTGAGGAAGAGAGCCCCCTTCTCCTTCGACGCATCGGCCTGCATCTTGATGTACCGGAAGAGGTCGGGGCAGTACTGGACCTCGTCGATGATGGCTGGCTTGCCAAGGGAGCGCAGGAACCTCTCCGGCTCTTCCCGTGCCGCCTCCAGCGCATCCAACCGGTCGAAGGTGACGTACTCGGCGCAAGGATGCTCCCTTGAGAGGAGCGTCGTCTTCCCCACCTGGCGCGGGCCGGTCACCATCGTGACCGGGAAGGTCTGCGCGCTCCTGTGGAGCAACGGCGCGATATGGCGAGGGATGTAGTCCATGGCGCACCTCCGCAATTTATGCAATTACTAAAGTTTACTTTAGTAATTGCATAATGTCCACTTTAGGGATTTCATAAAGAGATGCCGCAAAACCTGTATCGCAGAGCCACAGCTTCGGGCGCTTCACCAGGCGCTTGTTGAAGCTCTTCGCGAACGACCCGACCAGCTCCACCACCGAGCTGGCCTGGAGCACCGACAGCCAGCGCTTGGCCGTGCGCCCGTCGATGCCCTCCTCGCCCGAAAGCTCCGTCATGTCCAGGATGCACCCGATGCGCCCAGCGCACAGGCGCATGAACCGCTGGAAGGCGTCGAGGGAGCCGATGTTGGCCTGGGCCCGCACGTCGCGCTCCAGGTAGGTCTGGATGTAGGCGGGGTAGTGGTCGGCGGGCGCGATGGCGCTGCGGTAGATGCGCGGGTAGCCGCCCATGAGCAGCCACTCGTCAAGGCGAGCAGGCAAAAGGCCCGCCTCGACGAGCTCGCCTTGGGAGAGCGGGTAGAGGGCGAGCAGCGCCGTGCGGCCGGCCAGCTCTTCCAGCTTCGGCTGCATGGCACGAGGAATGAGCACGGTAGGGCCTCTCGTTTTCTCGAAATATCAGCGCTGCGATGTCGATGCTTCAAGAAAATCGAGATTCGCCCAAGGCCGTGCCGGGGAAGGCCGCGCGGTCGGCGACCTTCCCCGGCCGAGCCAGCCGTCCGGCCCAGCCGACTCGGGCCGACCGCACCAGCCGCCCGGAGCCGCAGCCCGCGCTGCCCGGGCCCCGCGGCCCAGTCAGCGCGGGCGACCTACGGGTTCACCAATGCCAGCGTGTAGCTGAGCTTGGCCATGGGCTTGTGCAGGTCGCGCTTCATCTCGTGCACCTGCAGGCTGCCCGTGTCGAGCCCGTAGCCCACGACGAGGCGCCCGCCCGGGGGCATCATCCAGCCTGGGGCGTAGGAGATGCCCTGGTCGTCTGGGACCTCGCTCAAGGTGGTCGACCCACCGAGGGGCAGCTGGGCCTGGGCGCCTGTCGGCTCCCCCTCGCCGTCCAGCGGCTGCAGCGTGAGCTGCACCTGGGCCAGGTTGGCCGCCGTGCCGAACGCCTCGAGGCGCGCGTCCCGGCGCTCCTGGGCGAAGGCGCCGTCATCGGTGACCTCGCCCAAGCCCGTGACCTTCAGCTCGCCGCTGGAGCGGTTCTCGAAGGTGCCGATGTCGCTGCCCTCCGACTCCGGCCCCACCTCGAACTGGCCGGTGCCGTAGTTCGCGAACAGCCTGAGGTCGATCTCGACCGGCACCGACGCCGCCAGGTTGCGCTCCCACAGGCCGGTCAGGGTGACCGTGGCCCCTTCGTCCTGGGCCAGGTTCACCTTGTACTCCTTGCCCGGCTCGAAGACGCGCCTGACCACCGTCTCCTGCGAGCCGCCGGGCGTGGTGACCACCCCGAGCTGCCCCCAGCCCTTGAAGATGTAGCCGGCGCGCTTGGGGGCGCGGGGCATGGCGATGGGCTGGTCGTAGGCGGCCTCCATCGGGTTCGGGGGCGTGGCGCCCTGGTCGTCGGGCTCCCAGGCGGCATCGGTCAGCCCCAGGTCGAAGCGGATGAGGTACCTCACGGCCTCCCATGTGGCTATGAACCGCTTCTCGCCCCAGGAGTGCGTCGGTATCACGAGGTCGATCACGGGGTCGGCATCCTGATTGTCCGCATCGAGCCAACCGGTGAAGTGGTAGCCCTCCCTGATGGGCGCCACCAAGGGCACGTCAGGGGAGTCGTAGCTGTAGCCGTAGGGGACCATCACGTTCGGGAAGCGGCCGCCGCCCAGGTCGTACTCGATGGGGTAGTACTCCAGGCTCCAGGTGGCCGTATAGGAGCGGTCGCCCGTGGAGCCAGCCGCGATGGTGCCGCCGAAGGGCTCGCCGTTCTCGTCCACCCAGCCAGCGAAGGTATGGCCGCCCCAACGGGGCCGTTCGAGCTGGATGGCGTCGCTCTCGATGGTGTAGGTGAGGTGGGTGCTCTGGCTGCCGTCAGCGAAGGCGCCGCCCGCGGCGTCGAGGTGGACGGTGTACTGCTCGAGGTAGGCCTTGGCCTCGAAGCGCTTGGGGCCGACCTCCCAGATGGAGGCTCCCTCCTCGCTACCTTCGCTGCCCGGGTCGAAGGCGCGCCAGAAGTCGAACCCGTAGCCAGGGCTCATCTCCGGCTTGCCGACCCAGACGCTGGAGCCCTCCTCCAGGTCGAGAACGGTGAACGACGCGGGAAGGCTGGAGGTGTCCATGTGCGGGCAGATGCGCACGGTGCCGTCAGCCTCCTCCTCGCACAGCGAGCAGGTGTAGGTGATGGGGTACTCGATGACCTGCCACTGGGCGTAGAGGGCGCCCGGGGTGACCTTGTCCCACCTCTTCGGGTCGGCAACCGCCGTGCCGCCCTCGTTCGCGCCATAGTAGGCCTTGCCCGTGCCATCGGCCCTGTCGTTGTAGCCCAGGAACTTCCGGCCCGTCCACGTGGGCACGGGCACCCCTTCCGTGGGCAGGACGGAGTCGTAGGTGGCCTGGATGGTCGGCGGGTCGGCCACGCCCTGTGCCCAAGAGCCCCCGTTGGCATCGAGGGTCAGCGCGTAATCGTTGGCCTTCCAGACCGCATAGTAGGTGAGGGGGCCCGTGACCTTCTGGACGTACTGCTGGTCAGGCTGCGTCGCGCTCTGGTCGGTGCTCCAGCCGAGGAATGCGTAGCCCGTGCGATTGACCTTGTTGCTGATAGGGCTGACCGGGTCTCCCCAGAGCGAGTCGGTGCTCCGGTAGTAGTAGCCTCCCTCGTCCCAATCTCCATCATTGGTGTGCCATCCGACGTGTATGATCTCGCGCCAGCGCGCGTAGTAGGTCGTATCGCTGGTAGGCAGAGCGTTGTCCGACGTGATGAAATTCACGCCCTCGTAGGTGCTCTTGCCATCCGGGCTCGGCTCCGTCGACCACCCGACGAACTGGTAGCCCGCGCGCATGGGAGCGCTCGGAACCAGGCCCCCCAGCGCGTTGCCGTCATAGGGCCTGGTTTTGGTCTTGTCGGCATTGTCGCTCAGCGAGCTCGTCCACGACCCGTGCTTCGCCGCGCTCGAATCTACGGCCCCACGCAAGCTCCAGGTCACGGTGATGTTCTTGGGCGTATACGTCGCATAGAGACGGGTATCCTTGCTGAAGGTCGTGCTCGTAACGGTGCCGGACAGAGAGCCATCGCTGTTGATTACCCCGTTGCCCGTGGCATGTCCCGAGGCGTTCACGCCATCCAGGTAAGCAAAGCCCCGGATGTACGGCCTATCGAAGCCATCAGGTGGCGAGGGCAACATGATGGGCCAGATGAGCTCCTTGGTGCACTGGGCATCCGCGAAGAAGCCCGTGTTATAGCCCACGTAGAACCGGTCCAGGCCGCCCGAGCCGCCGCGCTTGTCGAGGGTGATCTCATAGATGGGCTGCCATTTGGCCTTGAAAACGGCCGGTGTGTTCTGCAGCCCAAGGTCGTTCACCCCGGTAAGCAGCTCGCCCCTGAACGAGTAGCGCTCGATGTCGCTCCTGTAGGGCTCGTAGTACCCGGCGAAGCACATGCCCCGGTTCGTCGGCGCCTCCCAGCCGCTCGGCAGCTTGGAAGGCAGCTCCTGTCCCGAGACGAGCTCTATGGACGACACGCTGCCTTGAGCGTTGCCCCCATTCGGGTCGAGCGTGATTGTGCGCACCCATTTGGCATAGAGGTTCGTAGCGCCGTACGAGCTGCTGAAAGTCATAGCGGACGACCCGTTATCATTGTAGTATCGATCCCCTTCCCCTTTCGTTTTGCTCCAATAGCCTGCGAAGGTCCAACCAGAGAACGCCGGCTTGCTAACCGAGGGCATTGGGTTGTTGAAGCAGGCATCCACCGTCGTCTTGCTCGCGTTGCCCGTCGTCCCGTTCTCATAGTGCAAGGTGACGACCCGCTTCCACTTCGCATAGATCGTCGCCGGCATGTTGTCTGGGCACTTCGCCGATCTCCCTCCCGAAGAGGTGAGATAGCAGGTCGACCCCGTGCCGCTGTTGTAGTAGCCAGCGAAGGTCCAGGTGTCGAAGGTTGGGGCCCAGCCCGTCGTGCCCGCTATGCCCGCGGAGGGGAACTTGTCCCGGATTGCGCTCTCCGTGCTTGCCGTCGTCGAGCACGCGTATCCCAGAGGAGCTCCCTTGAGAGCCCACAGCTTCGTCACCTTCCCGTCTACTGCGGCAGCAGCATACCTGTTCAGCGTGACCTGCTTCACCCACCAAGCGTAGATCGTGTTGCCCACGCTGTCGTAGGTTCGGCCCGTACGCGCGCCGGTCGCGTCGAAGAACTGGTACACATTGCTTCCAGGGCTGTTCGATGGATCGTAGTCGCAATACCCGAGGAACGTCCAACCTCCCGAAGGAGCCGTCGTCGGCTTCGTCACGCCACTCGAAAACCCGATGCCGCGAGTGTAGGTAACCGAGTCCGTGCCGCCGCTGCCACCCTGCTTGTCCAGCTTGACGGTCTTGGTCCAGCGGGCGTAGAGCGTCGTTGATTCTTCCGTATCCTTGTCCCATGCGCAAGCGCTCGTCACGAAGTTTGCGCTGCTGGCGGTGTAGTATTTCTTCGCGTTAGCTCCCGTGCCGTCGTAGTAGCCCGCGAAAGCATAGCCCGCTGGCGGATTTGGGGAGCGTACGCCCGTCGTAGGCATCGCCGAGCCGTAGGTCGCTTCGACCCCTGAAGGCGCTCCACCAGACGGCCACGTCCCCCCGTTAGCGTCGAAGGTCAAGCTCGACTGCTTCTCCGAGAAGGAGGCCGTAACGGTCTTGTTGGCCGCAGAGGAGAACGTGACCGACGAACCGCCGGCCTTGGTGTCCGTCCAATCCGAGCATGTCCATCCGTTGAACTTCCAGCCCGTATCGACGGTGGATATCGTAGGAAGGGTGACCGTGAGAGCGCTTGCGCTGATCGTATCCGATGTCTTCGATGGCGTGCCATGGCTCGAGACATAGCTTGCCGTGAAGAGCTGCTCCCAGTGAGCATAGTACGTGCGGTTGCCAAATATGGGAGTTGAAGTGGTCTTGCCAGCGTCGGCCTCTTTGTCGCCGCCCGTCTTGCTGGTGAACCACCCAAGGAACTTGTAGCCAGTACGGCTATAGGGGGTAGGAGCAGTAGCCGTAGCGTAAGGGGCTACGGAGGTGGAAGCTGTCGGTCCCTTTCCCCCATTATAATCCCACGTCACCTTCGATGTGCCGCAGTCGTTCAGGAAGATGCGCACCCCGCTGCCGTTCGCGGCGTACGGATTCATAGTGGCGCTTGTCCCGGCCGACTTGAGCTCGGTTATCCTCACCTTCTTCCAGCCATCGGCTGCTTTCTCCACCACACGAACCGACGTGACCCCGGTCGGGAAAACGATGCCGCCTTTCTCGCCACCAGAAGTCCCAAGGTAGTCATAGCCATTGTTCAAGTTGTGATGAATCGACACACGCACGTAGGACTTGTCGGTAGTCGGGGTAACGCCCCCGATGGTTGGCTTGTTCTTAAGAAACTGAACCTCATCGCGTGTCTTGAACGCAACGTAATAGCCATGGTCACGCATCCCGTATAGCGGGTTTTCCGTCGTCGGATAATCAGTGCAGAGCGAAGGATAATCCTTCAAGGTAAACTCCACGCTGCCTCCGATCTTCAAGGTCTGGCTCAAGGGAGAAGGCCCGACAACGCGATAGGGAAGCGTTTCGTCTAGCGCCTGGCGTCCCGCCGAGGCGCCTTGCAATGAGGCCAATGGGGTCGGATCTTCGCTTCCGTCTTCACCCGTTTCTACGTCCTCCACCCCTGTTTGCTCAGGTGAGGAATCGAGGGAAGCATCTCCCTCGAACTCGCCACCTTGGTCATCGGCTTGACTTGCGGCTTCCGCCACAACGCCTGTGCTGTCTGGCACAGGCGCCTCCGCAATGCTCGATGTTGTCACGAGCTTCGATATGCGGGAGCCGTCAAATGCCCCTTCGGCAATGCGTAGCACCCTATAGGTCTTGCCAGTCTCGTCAGCTATCTCCTCCGGAACGACAAGCTCGCCCTCCAGGGACGGGTCGACCGCCACGAGGGCGACCGTGGCGCCGTCGGGCTCGATGGCGTAGGTGCAGCCGTCGACAGAGAAGGAGGCGGTGACGGCGGAGAGGGCGGGCAGGGCGGGCGACGCGGCGCCTTCGCCCTGGGCCTCCTCGGGAGAGTCGGGGGCGCCGACAGGGTCGCCCTCGGGGGCCTGGGCCTCCGGGGCGACGGGCGCGAGCGCCACGTCGGCGCTCAGGACGGGCACGCTCCTGCCTCCCCCGACCGAGGCCGCCAGCAGGTAGCGGGGCTGGGCGA
>CANOCK010000080.1 GCA_947564525.1 uncultured bacterium
GGCCGGCTCGGCTGGTGGCGCGGGCGGTGCTGGCAGCGTGGGTGGCGCTGCTGGAGGCGCCAGCGACGCTGCCGACGTCGACGTCGGCGGTACCTGCGTGCGCGTCGCCATACCGCTGGCGCCCCCGCCGGGATGCGCGGGAGAGGGGAGGCGCTGATGGGAGCGTTGCCAGAAGGGGGGCCGATCACCCTGCTCGTCGCCGACGACCAGGAGGTGGTGCGCAGCGGTTACACGGCCCTGCTCAACACCTACCCGGACCTGCAGGTGGTCGGGGGCGCGGCCGACGGCGTGCAGGCCGTGGAGCTGGCGTGCCAGCTCAAGCCCGACGTGGTGCTCATGGACATCCGCATGCCGCGCAAGAACGGCATCGAGGCCACGCGGGACATCACGGCCAACCCCCTGCTGGCCCGCACCCACGTGCTGGTGCTGACCACCTTCGATCTGGACGAGTACGCCTACGATGCCCTGGCGGCCGGGGGCGGCGGCTTCATGCTGAAGGACGCCGAGCCCGACGACATCGCGGCGGCCATCCGCGTGGTGGCGCGGGGCGACACCCTCATCGAGCCGCGGGTGCTCACGCGCCTGGTGGAGACGTTCGTGGCCGCTCGCCCCAGGGCGGTCGGCGCCGCTGGCTCCCTCGGCCCCGAGGCGCTGAAGAGCCTGACCGACCGTGAGCGCGAGATCCTCCTGCTGGTGGCCCGCGGCCTGTCCAACGACCAGATAGGCGAGGAGCTGTTCATCTCGCCCGCCACGGTGAAGACGCACCTGGCCCGCATCATGGCCAAGGCCGACGCCCACGACCGCGCCCAGCTGGTCATCCTCGCCTACGAGACGGGCCTGGTCCCCCGCTAGCGCGCCCAACCGGAGCTTCCAACGCGCCGCCGACCCGGCCGCTTCGCTGCTGTCCTGGGCGTCCTTCTGACGTGTGGCGACAATATTATGAAATGAAGTATAATACTTTCATTCATAATCTTGACGACCCGCGGCGCCAGGGAACGCTGCCGCGGACGAAAAGGGTGCGCCATGAAGCAGTTCGTCGACCGCCATGAGGACATGGCGACCTTGGAGGAGCAGTACGCCGCTGAAGAGGCGTCCTTCGTGGTCATCTGCGGCCGTCGGCGCGTGGGCAAGACCGCCCTCATCTCGAAATTCCTGGAGGGCAAGCGCGGCCTCTACTTCCTCGCCACGGAAGAGTCGGAGGAGCAGAACCGCACGAGCTTCCGCCAGCAGGTGGCGGCGTTCGTGGACGACGAGGTGCTGGCCAGCGCGTCGGTGGAGAGCTGGGATGTGCTGTTCGACCGCTTGACCCAGTCCGGCGAGCGCCTGGTGGTCGCCTTGGACGAGTTCCAGTACCTGGGCAAGGCCAACGCTGCGTTCCCATCGGTGTTCCAGCGCATCTGGGACACTCTCCTGTCCAAGCGCAACGTCATGGTCATACTCTGTGGGTCGCTCATCTCTCTCATGATGAGCCAGGCGCTGAGCTACGACAGCCCCCTCTACGGGCGCCGCACCGCCCAGATCCACATGAGACAGGTTCCCTTCCGGTTCTACCAAGACTTTTTCGACAGGGACCTCGACCAGCGCCAGCTGCTGGAGCGCTACAGTATCACTGGCGGCGTGCCCAAGTACGTCGAGTGCTTCCGCGGCACGGGCAGCATCTACCAGCTCATCTCCAAGCAAGTGCTCAACCGCAACAGCTTCCTGTTCGACGAGCCCAACTTCCTCTTGTCCAAGGAGGTCGTCGAGGTGGGCACCTACTTCTCCATCATCAAGGCTATCGCGGCGGGCAATCACCGCGGCGGCGAGGTGGCTGCGGCCATGAACGTGCGGCAGACCAGCTTGACGAGGTACCTGAGGGCGCTCGAAGGGCTGGAGGTGTTGGAGCGCGTGGTTCCGGTGACCGAGGCCAACCCCGAGAAGAGCAAGAAGGGGCTCTATCGCATAAAGGACAACTACCTGCGGTTCTGGTTCCGGTTTGTGTTCCCGAACCTGGGGCTGCTGGAGACGGGCCACGCGGATCAGGTGCTGGCGCAGATCGAGCGGAACCTCGTTGACGGCCACGTGGTCTACGTGTTCGAGGACGTGTGCCGACAGAAGACGTGGGACCTCGCCGCCCGAGGAGAGCTGCCGTTCGTGCCCGCTCGCATCGGCGGCTGGTGGGGCGCCGGCGGCGTCGAGCTGGACGTGGTGGCCGTGGACGCCGAAGGGGCCCGCGTGGCGTTCGGCGAATGCAAGCTCTGGCAGGGGCCGGTGGGGGAGAACGTCTTGGCGCAGCTCGAGGAGAAGGCCGAGCGTGCCCTGGCCGACCGTAGCTTCAAGGGCTATGGGGAAGCGCGGGTCACCTATCTGATCTTCAGCCTGAGCGGCTTCACCGATGGGCTGCGGGAGGCTGCCGAGCGTCGTGGGGACGTCCTGCTGGTGGGCTCAGTGTGACGGTCGGTCGCAGGCTTGGGCTGCCGGGCGGCCGTCAGGCGGCGGCCTTTCGGGCGGTGCTCCGCCGTTGACAGCCGTTGGGGCCTGGGGCGAGGCGCGGTCGCTCGGGGCGGCTTTCGGTTGGATTTCTAGGTGTTGAGCTGGGGATGCGGCTGTCCCGCCTTTGCGGAGCGATTTTCTACCTTGTAAATCTCGGGAGCGCTTGCTAGACTCGCAGGTGCGAAATGCCGTTCTGCATTGTGCGGAATTGCCAACAAATGCATAGGTCTGACACCACGTTCTTTACATCTTTGCAAGTATGTAGTGAAGAGGGCATCTGCCTTTCAAGTACGCACTTGCTGGATGTAATCCGGTTTGTTGGCAATCTTGGCATTTCGCAACTGCGGTGGATGCCCTCCTTGCTGCATGTTGCCAATGCCGACAACCTCTCGGGCCTCCTTCCGCAACGGGAACAACTTCATAGCGGAAGGAGCTGGGTGCAATGCGAGCCCCTGCGAATCCTCTTGCCAGCCCTCTGGGAAGGCTGGTCTTGACCTTTGTCGCCCTCTTGCTGGCGACCGTTTCGATGACGACCCCTGCGAAGGCGGACGAGCCTTCGGGCGACGCCCCCGAGGCCTCGGGCCAGCTGTCCATGGACATGCCGCTCTCGGCCATCCTCGATGGCGAGCGCGCGGCCGGCGACGCCGGCTCTGGCCAGGATGGCGATGGCTCGGCGCCCCAGGGTGCGGGCCTCGCATCCGGCGACGCTCCCACCCTGGCGAGCTACCTGTCTGCCGGTATGCTGCGCGTGAGCGCCGACGTCGAGCTCGTGGACGGCGGCGAGGCCATCGAGCCCGTCGTCGGGTCCTTCACGGTGGATGGGCTCACCTACGCGATCGTCGGCGAGGGGCAGGTGGCCCTCGTGGCCGTCTCGCCCCGTACGCTCGCTGGCGGCCTGGTGGGCGGCTCGGATGTCGGCTCCGATGCCGAGGGCGCCATCGAGCCTATGGCCCTGACGCTCCCCGACGCCGTCAGCTACGACGGCACCGGCTACTCCCTGGCCGCCATCGGCCCTCGCGCCCTCGCCGGGTGCGACGCGGCCACGGTGGCGCTGCCGGCCTCGGTCGAGACCGTCGACCAGGCCGCCTTCGAGGGATCCTCCGTCGCCTCGGTCGAGGTGGCCGAGGGCAATCCCGAGTACTCCTCCTACGACGGCATGCTCTTCGATGCCGGATTGACACGCCTCTTGCTCATTCCCGAGGGCAAGCAGGGCGCGGCCCGCGTCCCTTCGACAGCGCAGGAGGTGGACGCGCATGCCCTCTCGCATTCGGGCGGCGTGGCCTCCTTCTCCGTGGACGCGGGCTGCGCAGCCTTCCACTCGGAGAATGGTTGCCTATACGACGCATCCGACGACCTCCTCTGGGCCCCTCCGGGCTCCGAGGGGGCGGCCTCGCTCGCGGCCTCGGCCGAGGACGCGAGCGATGGCCCGCCCATGGCTTCCCTGGGCACGGCCTCCTCTGCCTACGCGACCAGGGGGTCCCTGACCCTCGACCCCAACGGGGGCGCGTTCCGGTACAATGCCGACACCTACGGCAAGAGGACCGTCCCCATGTACCTGGGCGACCTGATCCTCCACACGGAGGCCTACGGGCCAGAGGGCAGGGTCAAGTACTACGCGACCGAGGCCGACTGCCGCAACAACAAGAGGACCGACGCCATGGCCAGGCGCTACCTGCACGACTGGAACGGCTGGACGGTGACGGCTGCTGGCACGACGGAGACGGTCCCGAAGACCAGCGTCGGCGGCAGCAAGAGCTACTCCACGACCCCCGTCACGGTCAAGGCCCAGTGGAAGAGGTCCCCCGTCTACGAGGTGACGCTGGACAAGCAGGAGGGCACGGGCGGCACGGACAGGTTCTACGAGGCCAGGCACTGGGCCTTCCTGCTGGACCCGGGGCACACGTCCGAGGACCAGAAGGTGAGCTCCATCGCGCCGCCCACCCGGCCGGGGCACGTGTTCAAGGGCTACTACACGAAAGCCGACGGCACGGGGACCCAATGCGTCGACGCGGACGGCAGGATCGTCTTCGCCGAGGCGCCCACCAAGGACATGGACTTCTTCACGAGGGCCACCACCATATACGCCAAGTGGGAGCGGGACCCGCGCCACAAGGTCTCCTTCGACCCGAACGGCGGGACGTGGTCCAGCGCGGTCAGCCTCGTGGCCACGGAGGGGCAGGCCATGCCGGCCTTCACCGCCGCCAAGCCCACCCGTACGGGCTACTCCTTCCAGGGCTGGTACGACGACAGGACCGGCGGCACCCAGTACTACAAGGCCGACTGCACGAGCGCCCGCTCCTACGACAAGACGACCGACACGACGCTCTACGCCCGCTGGACGGCCAACAGGTATACTGTGAGCTTCAACGCCAACGGCGGCTCGGGCGGCCAGAGCGCCAACGTGACCGCCACCTACGACGTCAACATGCCCGGCATCTCGACCGCCAAGCCCACCCGCGCCGGCTACACCTTCCAGGGCTGGTACGACAACGCCGACTACGCCAAGGGCACGCAGTACTACAAGGCGGACTGCACGAGCGCCCGCAAGTGGACGAGGACCTCGGGCGCCACCCTCTACGCGGGCTGGAAGGCCAACACCTACACGGTCACCTTCGACCGGCAGTCCGGCACCGGCGGCACGGACAAGGCCACCGTCGCCTTCGGGTCCAAGATGCCCGCCATCACCGCCCCCACCCGAGCCGGCTACGCCTTCCGCGGCTACCTCGACCAGAGGGACGGCAAGGGCAAGCGCTACTACAGCTGGAACTGCTGGACGAACTCCACCTGGGACAAGCCCTCCGACTCCACGCTCTACGCCAAGTGGGACCCCATAGGGGCCAAGCTCTCCCATCGCGGGGCCTCGACCCTGCACTACAAGTACGAGCTCTCCGACGGCACGGGCTCCTCCGGGACGGCGGCCTCGTCCTGGGGGCTCAAGGACCTCTTGGTGCGCGTGAGGCTCTACGACAGGCAGGTCGTGGCCGAGGGGCCCTCCTACAACTCCGACCGAGACATCCTCACCCGCTGCGGGGTCGACTCCTCGATCAAGGGGGTGTCGAGCGCCTGGCTCGTGGTGGAGGCCCAAGACGGCAAGAGATCCGGGGCCGCCCTCGGCTCCTCCTGGTCCTCCCTGGTCGGCGCCAAGGCCGCGACGGTCTACCTCAACGGCTACGGCGCCTCCACCGTGACCTGGGACGGCAACGGCGGCACGCCCTCACGGGCCAAGGACGAGAACGTCATGCCCTACGCCAGGGTCGCCTCCGCCCCCACCGCCACGCGCACGGGCTACTCGTTCAAGGGCTGGTACACCGCGGCCACGGGCGGCACGAAGGCCTGCGACGCGGGCAAGGAGACGCCGCAGATCGCGAAGGCCACCACCTACTACGCGAGGTGGGAGGGCGTGCCGGTCACGCTCACCTGGGACTCGTGCGGCGGCTCCAAGGTGGCCGCCACCACCCAGGCCTACTCCGACGGCGCCAAGCTGGCCCTGCCCGCGGCCCCGACCCGCGAGGGCTACCGGTTCGCCGGCTGGTTCACGGCCGCCTCCGGCGGCACCCAGGTGTCGGCCAAGACGGCCCTGCCCACGGCCAACGCCACCTACCGCGCCCACTGGATGGCCGAGGGGCCCTACGTCTACCTGCACTTCTCCGGCGACGTGCGCCGCTCCATAGACCGCACCCTCACCGGGTTCGTCGGCGAGGGCGGCCAGACCCTCGCCGACGGCTGGCGCACAGGCCCTCCCATGGCCGACGTGGCCCTGAGCGGCGGGCAGGTGGTGATGAGGGGCGCCGACAACGCGCCCAACGAGCAGGAGCTGACCTACCACGTGGGCTACGGCTCGGCGCTCAAGGGCGTGACGAAGGCGTGGCTGGTCGCCACCGGCGCCGACGGCAAGAAGTCGGGGTCGTGGCTGGGGGCCACGGCAACCTCCCTCGCCGGCCTCTCCCGGGCCGACGTGTACCTCAACGGAGCTGGCTCCTCCACCGTGACCTGGGACGCCCAGGGAGGGACGGTGAGCCCCGCCAAGACCGAGGGCGTGATGCCCTACGCGACGCTCTCCGGGCCCGTGCCCGCTCGCGAGGGCTACGCCTTCCGCGGCTGGTGGGACCAGCCAGACGGCAAGGGGGCCCAGTACTGCACCTGGGACGGATCGGGGGTGCGCGCCTGGGACAAGGGCGCCGACGCCACGCTCTACGCCCATTGGACGAAGATAGGCCCCCGCGCCATCGCGCACTCGCCCGAGCCGGGGATCTGGAGGATCTACGACATCGACGACAGGCCGCAGTTCGACTTCGGGCTGCTGACCCGCTACGACACGGCGAGGTGGTGGCTGGACGGCTCGGTCAACAGGGTGCGCCTGGAGGGCGGCTCCCTGGAGACCGACGGGCTGAGGTCCCTGCACGCCGGCCAGGAGGGCAGGCGCCTTCGCTACCTGGTGGGCGTGGACGATGCCTGCGCGGGCGTGTCGTCGGCCTGGGTGGTGGGCACCGCCGCCGACGGCTCCAGGCAGGGCCTCGCCCTCGAGCCGGGCGGCGGCTGGGCCGACGTGACCGACCTCGGGCTCGTGGACGTCTACATGAACGGAGCTGGCGCCTCCACCGTGACCTGGGACGGCAACGGCGGCACGCCCTCACGGGCCAAGGACGAGAACGTCATGCCCTACGCCAGGGTGGCCTCCGCCCCCACCGCCACGCGCACCGGCTACTCCCTCCAGGGCTGGTACACGGCCGTCACCGGCGGCTCTAGGGCCTGTGGCGCAGGGGAGGCGTCGCCCCAGGTCTCCCAGGCCACCACCTACTACGCTCGTTGGACGGCCCTGTCCTACGAGGTCTCCTTCGACCCCAACGGAGGGGAGGGAGGCCAGGCCGACGCCGTCACCGCCATCTACGGCCAGGCCATGCCGGCTGCATCGGCAGCGCCTCCGACGCGCGCGGGCTATGCCTTCGCAGGCTGGTGGGACTCCGCCGGCCCCGACGGGGGAACGCGCTACTACGGAGCCGACGGCTCGTCGGCCCATGCGTGGGACAAGGCCTCCGACGCCACGCTCTATGCGAGGTGGGAGGCGGTGCCCTACGCGATCTCCTACGACTGCGCCGACGGCGAGCTGCCCGAGGGGGCGCGAAGCTCCTACACCATAGAGGACGCCTTCGACCTGCCCGTGCCCACCCGCTACGGCTACCAGTTCGACGGATGGGACGTGGAAGGGGCCGAAGGTGCCGGCGTGGAGGACGCCACTGCCGAGGACGGCTCGAAGGTGACGCGCGTCAAGGCCGGCACCTACGGGGACCTCTCCTGCACGGCTCG
>CANOCK010000081.1 GCA_947564525.1 uncultured bacterium
CGGTGACGGCGGTCGAGGTGGATGCGGGCAGCGATGCCTTCTACGTCGAGGATGGCTGTTTATACGATGCGGCCGGGCGCTTGCTAGCGTCTTTCCCGGCAAATGCCTCCATCCGATCGTCTTTGGAGGCTCGGGAAGAGGCCGCTATGGGTGCCGCTTCCAGTTCCAAGGCCGCTGGCGAGCTCACTGTCAGGCCGGGCAGGGGCTGCACCATGATCAAGGTCCTCATGAACCGCCACACTGGCGAGGTGAGCTCTGAGAAGCAGGTGCTGGCG
The DNA here is from genome assembly GCA_947564525.1 of uncultured bacterium. Taxonomy (GTDB): domain Bacteria; phylum Actinomycetota; class Coriobacteriia; order Coriobacteriales; family Eggerthellaceae; genus D16-63. The sequence goes on from CANOCK010000081.1 coordinate 276, forward strand.
GCCGACCAGGTCGTGAACATGGGAACGATTCTGCAGTACCAGATTGTCGATTCGGGGCAAGCGTATCTGCAGGCCTTCCTGGACGCCAACAACTGGTACGACATCTTCTTCACCGTGCCTGGCTACAAAGCAACGGCCGCAACGGACCTGCTTGCGACACCTGAAGGGGCCTTGCTTGCATTCGGCAAGATGTACTCTCCCCCCTCAGCACTGTACTTCTTCTTGAACCCCATGGTCTACGGAGTGACGCTGGATAGGGCGGGAGGCACTGGCGGCGACACATATGCTATTGCCACCTATGGCGCCACGTTCCCGACGGTGAAGGTGCCATCTAGGACCGGCTACACGTTCCTTGGGTACTGGGACGGTCAAGGGAGCGAGCAGTACTGCGATGCTGCTGGAAAAGGGACAAAGGCGTGGTGGATAACGGGCGACGGCCTGCTTGTGGCTCACTGGAAAGCCAACAGCTACAAGGTGTCGTTCGATGCCAACGGCGGCCTGGGTGGTCAGTCGGCTCAGGTGACGGCGACCTATGACGCGGCTATGCCGGGAATCTCCACTGCAGGACCCACCCGCAACGGCTACACCTTCGCCGGCTGGTGGGACACGAGTGCGGCTACAGGCGGCACCCGGTACTACACGGCCGCAGGCGCGAGCGCCCGCACCTGGAACAAGGCCGCGAACGCCACGCTCTACGCGCGGTGGGTCGCCAACCAGTACACCGTCACCTTCGGCAAGGCCGGTGGCACGGGCGGCACCGACTCGGTCACGGCCACCTTCGGCCAGGCGATGCCCGCGGTCACGCCGCCGACGAGGAGGGGCTACGCGTTCCTCGGCTACTGGAATGGCGAAGGCACCGTCCAGTACTACGACGCGGCGGGCAAGGGCCTGCGCAACTGGGACTGGTGGGGCACCGGCTACCTCGAGGCCCACTGGCGTGCCAACTCCTATACGGTGGAGTACTGGGACAAGGCGGGAGCCTCCAAGGTGTGCCCTGACGGCTGGTTCGCCTACGATTCCCCGGGCAGCTTGGCGCAAAGGCCATCCTCGGGCGTGACGACGGGCTATTCGGCGATAGGCTGGGCAGAGGCGCCGAACCAATCCGCCAAGAGGTTCGACTTCGGCCAGAGGGTGACGACGGAAGTGGCCACCGGAGGAACGAAGAGGCTCTACTTGGCCGAGGTGCTGAGCAGCTCCCTGGTCTCTTTCGATGCGAATGGCGGTTCTGGTGGCCAGCAGGATGCGGTGACGGCCACCTACTCCTTGGCCATGCCGGCGATCCTGAAGGACAAGCCGGTGAGGGGCGGATGGCGATTCGTCGGCTGGTACGACGGCCCGAGCTGGAAGGCCAGCGGCACCAAGCGGTATTACACGGATGCTTGCGAATCGGCTTCCAACTGGGACAAGGTCTCGGATGCCACCCTCTACGCTGGCTGGGAGGCTCTCTCCTATGCCATCTCCTATGACGTGGCTGGCGGCGAGCTGGCCGCTGGCGCGCAGGGGTCCTACACGGTGGAAGACGCCTTCGACCTGCCCGTGCCCACCCGCTACGGCTATCAGTTCGACGGATGGGATGTCTCGGGCGTGGCCGAGGGCGGCGCGCCGGGCCCGGTGCTGGGCGCGGGCGTGGAGACGGTGGCAGGTGCCGACGGCTCGAAGGTGACGCGGGTGAAGCAGGGCACCTACGGGGACCTGTCGTGCACGGCTTGCTGGACGCTGCGCTACGACCTGGACGTGCCGGTGTGCGACCCCGGCAGCGTCACCTTCGAGGCCGACTCGATGACGGGCCAGGTGCGCGTCAGGCCAGGCACCTCTGCCGAAGGGGAGCTGCGCTCCTACATGGCCGTGCCGGTGGCCTTGGACGAGCTCGCCTGCGAGGGACTGGATGCGGACGGCTCGCCCGACCCTGCAGGTGGCGCTCCCGAGCTGGAGGCGATCTTCGGGACGGGCTCCGCACCGAAGGTGCGCTTCACCGCGACGCTCGGAGAGGGCGACGCGACCCATACGGCCAAGGTCACGGCAGGGGGCGCGTCCAGCACCTCCTCGCTCGCGGGCCTCTCCATCCCAGCTGCCACCTCCAAGGACGCCCCGGGCCGCCTCGCCGTGGCCTACGGCCTGGAGCTCGACCCCGACCTCTCCATCCCGCCTCTCCGCGAAGCCGCCCCCGTCGCCAGGCTCGCCTACACGGTGAGCCTGCCCGGGGCCAGTGTCTGAGAGTGCATACGGGAATGCCATGCGCATGATTTGCCAGGAGGGGAATGTCGAGCAGCAGGGCGCGCCGCGCCCTGCTGCTCGTTGGGCAAGCTGCATGTTTGGGTCCCACCGCCAGGTCGGTCGGCCCCAAAGCTTCGGAACGGGCCGGCTATGGCGTGAGCATGAGCCTGTGACGAAGCGCAAGTAGTCTCAAGTAGTCTCATGCGGTGAGACTACTTGAGACTACTTGGCAGACAAGCTAGCATTTCTTCGAAGCCGCTTGTCGGCTCGTTGCCCCTTCACTCGAACAGCGGGACCTCTCCGCGCAAGAAGGCTTCGAGCGGGGTGGCGGTCGAGCCGACGACCAGGGTGCGCGCTGTCGGGTAGAGGCCCTTGAAGGCATCGAGCCCGGCGAGATCCTTCACGCCTCCGCTCTTCACTTCGATGGCGACCAGGCTGTCCTGCCGCTTCAGCACGAAGTCGACCTCCTTATCGCCCTCGCGCCACCAGCGCACCTCGAAGCCCTCTGCCTTGGACCGCCCGAGCAGGTAGGCGCCGACAGCCGACTCGGCCAGACGCCCATACCATGAGGGATCGTCGAGCAGACGCCCGACCTCGTCGCGCCACGTGGCGGTCATGAGGGAGGTGTCGTACACCATGAAACGAGGGGAGCTGCGGCGCGCTTCGAGCTTCTTGGCGCTGTGCTTCTGCAGCCCGGTGAGCATCCCGGCTCCTGAGAGCAGGTCGAGGTAGTGGGCGATGGTGTCAGTGTTGCCCTTGTCGTCAAGTTGCCCGAGGATCTTGCGGTAGGAGAGTTCTTGGCCGGAGTAGGTGGCGCCCAGCTCGAAGAGGCGCCGCATCAGCGCAGGTTTGCGCACGGCTTCGAGCTGCAGCACGTCCTTGGCGATGGTGGCCTCGATGATGGAGTCGCTCATGTAGGCGGCCCAGCGGTCGTCCTCTTGGAGCCGTGCGGCACCAGGGTACCCGCCGCGGACGAGGAAGCGCTGCAGGTCGTAGCCGAAGGCATCTCCCATCTCGGCGAGCGTCCAGTGCGACGACCGAAGGAGCTCGAAGCGCCCTTTGAGCGAGTCGCTCAGCCCCTTGTGGAGCAGGAGCGTGGAAGAGCCCGACAGGACCACGACGAGGGGGATGTCGTTCCAGGTGTCCTCGTCCCAAAGCGCCTTGACGGCCCCGGCCCAGTCCTCGATCTTGTGCACCTCGTCTATGAAGAGGATGGCCTTGCCCTCGCGCCTCGCCAGGGCACGTCCCTCGTCCCATTCGATGGCGATCTGGGTGGCGGGCACTCCTCGGAAGCGGTCGGCATCGACATAGTGGTAGGGGATGCCCGAGGCATCGAGGGCCTGCTTGATGGCGGTCGTCTTTCCGGTCTGTCGGGGGCCTATGACGATTTGCATGAAGCCCCGTGGCTCGGCTAGGCGGTCTTGGAGGCGATGGGAGAGGGCTCGGCGGTACATGGCTGCTCGTTTCTTCGTGGTTGTCGTAACGGGCGAGTTCAGAGCCCCATTTTAGAAAATAGTAGCTATGACTGTCAAAAATGATAGATATGTCTATCAAAAACGATAGGCATACCTATCGTTTTTGGGAGGCCACGGGGTCGGCAGGGGCCCTCCGTCCGCAAGCGCGACCAGGAGCTCGCATCCGGCCCCGGGCTTCCGGGCGCGCCCGCTCCGAGCGCGACCAGGGTCGTGCCCGCGGCAGCGCGGTGGCTGGACAAGGGGCGTGGGCGCCAGGTAGGATGGCCCAGAGCACCGGCGAAGGAGCGCCCATGTACCAGATGACCGAAGAGGAGTTCGAGCAGGCGGTCGAGGAGGCCATCGACGGCATCCCCGAGCAGTTCCTGGCTGCCCTGGAGAACGTGGCCATAACCGTGCAGGACGAGCCGGACGACTACCAGCTCGAGGCCCTCGACGACCCGGAGCTGCCCGGCACCGCTCAGGACGACGAGCTGCTGGGCCTCTACGACGGCGTGCCCCTGACCGAGCGCAGCGAGTTCGACGACTGCGACATGCCCGACGTCATCACCATATTCCAGGGACCCCATGAGCGCTGCTTCCCCGTGCGCAGGGACATGGTCGACCAGATCGGCCGCACCGTGGTGCACGAGGTGGGCCACTACTTCGGCCTCGACGACGAGCAGCTCCACGCCATGGGGTACTAGGGCTCCGCCCCGATCTCATCCCCAGGCCGCCTCGCCAGCGCCGCTTCCGGCTCCAGCGCCTGACCGCTTCTAGCGCAGCTCCACGCCGAGCAGGTCCACCCCGTCGGTGGTCAGGGGCTCGAAGCCCCGCAGGGCCCCCGAGCGCCAGGCGGTGCCGGCCTCCAGGAAGGCCACCGGGTAGAGCGGCACCTGGGCCGATATGATCTCGAAGCACTGCTCCCACAGCTGCCGCTGCAGTCCTTCGTCAGCCGTCTCACGCGCCTGCTGCATGAGCGCTCGCGCCTCGTCGGCGGCCTCGCCGCTCCAGCGACACAGGCTCTCCGGCGCCACGAAGCCGCCATAGCGCCAGGTGAGGATCAGGTCCACGTCGAAGCCGAGCAGGGTGGGGTCGTCGAAGCACACCGCCACGTCGTAGTTGGCCACGCTGCCCACCAGGGCGCCGCCGCGGCTGTCTATGGTGGCGGTCACCCCAGCCTGGGCCCAGTCGGCCACGATGCGCTCGGCCAGGGGGCGCATGCTCTCGTCCTGCAGGGCCAGCGCCAAGGTGAGGTCCTGGGTCTCGGCCTTCTCCAGCAGCGAGCGCGCCCGCTCGGCGTCGTGGCTGTAGACGGTCTTGGCTCGCAGGTAGTTCTGGTGCGTCTCTGGCAGCACGCCGGTCGGCGCCGTGGCGCGGCCGCCGAACACCTGGGCGATGGCCAGGTCGTAGTCGATGGCGTAGAGCAGCGCCTGGCGCACCCGCAGGTCGGAGAAGGGCGCCTTCTCGCAATTGAACATCAGGTAGGGCGAGGCGAAGCCGGGCACGTACTCCAGGGTGGAGTCCACCATCCCCAGCTTGTTCGCGTGGGCGCCGTCCAGGTCGTCGGCCACCAGCACCTCGCCTGCCGCCAGGGCGGCGGCCCGGTCGCTGCCGTCGGCCAGGAAGCGCCACTCCATGGAGGGGCAGGTGGCGGGCCGCTCGCCCGCGTAGTGCTCGTTGGGCGCGAATCGCAGCCGGCCCTCCTCGGGCGAGGAGCTCTCCAGCGCCCAAGGGCCCGACCCCTGCAGGGTGACGGGGCTGAGCGTGCCGTCGTGGGCGGTCCACACCCCCGCGTCGCGCACCACCTGCACCAGCGCCAGCCTCCGCTCCAGCAGCAGCGGGAAGGGGTGGGCAAGGGTGATGCGCACCGTGGCGTCGTCCACGGCGGCCATGGAGGCGATGGGCGCCAGCAGGGCCGAGTAGGCGCCGCTGGAGTCCTGCAGGCTCTTGAACGTGGCGGCCACCATCTCGGCGGTCACCGGCGTGCCGTCCGCGAACGCCGCCCCCTCGCGCAGGGCCACGTCGTACTCGAGCTCGCCCACCGCCACCGGGGAGCCCGCGGCCAGGGCCCGGTAGGCCTTGAAGGTGTGCGGGTCCAGGTCGAAGAGCCCCTCCGTCACGTGGCGCAGCACCGACAGGGCGCCGGGGGAGGTGGTGCCCGCCAAGGGGAAGGTGGGCCAGGAGGAGCCCAGGGCCGCCGAGAGCCCCTCCGGCCGGGCTGGCTCGTCGTCGGCCCCCTCGCGCTTCGGGGCCGCGCAGCCCGTCGTTCCGAGCAGGGCGCAGGCGGCAAGGGTCGCGCCCGCCGCGGCTAGGATCTGCCGTCGGCTGGGCGCCAGAGTTTCGTCACGGTTTTCCATGGCGACCATTCTACCCCTAAACCGCTCACCCGCCCATATGCTGCCGCTCGCACGGGGGCCTTCGGGCAGGCCGCCCCACTTACCGAACCCAGTGCTCCGCCTTGGGCCCCGCCTCGCCCGGGCCCTCGCGCCGCGCCCGTTGCGGCTGGTATCATCGGGGGCGTTCTATGGTCTATCCCAAGACGTCTCTAGTAGAGCACTCCGGATACCTTTGCGACCAGAAAGAGAGGAAGGTATGTCCCAGCTGACTGAGATCCGTTGGCACGCCCGTGCTGGCCAGGGTGCGGTGACCGCCGCCAAGCTGGTGGCCGACACGGCGCTGATGGACGGCGCTTTCGTCCAGGCCATGCCCGAGTACGGCCCCGAGCGCACCGGCGCCCCGCTGAAGGCCTACACGCGCGTGTGCTCCGACCCCATCGAGGTGCACAACAACATCACCAACCCTGGCATCGTGGTGGTGCTCGACGACACCCTGCTGGACACGGTGGACGTCACCGAGGGCATCGCCGAGGACGGCGTGGTCATCCTCAACACCGAGATGCCCGGCGCCGACGCCCGGGCCAAGCTGGGCGTGCCCGACACCGTGAAGGTGGCCGTGGTGGACGCCTCCGGCATCGCGCTGGACACCATCAAGCGCGACATCCCCAACACCCCCATCGTGGGCGCACTGTCCAAGGTGTGCGGCATCGTCCCGGTGGACAAGGTGAAGGAGCGCCTGGCGCTGACCTTCGGCAAGAAGTTCTCCCAGGAGATGATCGACGCCAACCTGTCCTCCGTCGACCGCGCTTACGAAGGGGTGGTGTGCGCATGAAGATGACCGATATCGACCAGTTCGACCGCTGGACCCCCGAGCAGATCCCCGAGGGGTTCGTCTGCGAGGCCGGCACCTCCGAGCTCTACATCACCGGCGGCTGGCGCTCCATGCGCCCCGTATGGGACCAGGACAAGTGCACCAGCTGCATGCTGTGCTGGATCGCCTGCCCCGACTCCTCCATCCAGGTGAGGGACGCCCAGATGACGGGCATCGACTACGACCACTGCAAGGGCTGCGGCGTGTGCGTGCACGAGTGCCGCTTCGGCGCCCTTGAGCTCATCCGCGAAGACGAAGCAGAGGAGGCGTAAGGGACATGAGCAACAAGGCCTTTTCCGCTACCGGCAACCAGATGATCGCCGAGGCCATGCGCCAGGTCGACCCTGACGTCATGGCGGCGTACCCCATCACCCCCCAGACCACCATCGTCGAGAACTACGCCAAGTACGTGGCCAACGGCCAGGTGCACACCGAGTTCGTCACGGTGGAGAGCGAGCATTCGGCCCTCTCCGCCTGCATCGGCGCCTCGGCCGCCGGCGCCCGCGTGGCCACGGCCACCGCTTCCCAGGGCCTGGCCCTCATGTGGGAGGAGCTCTACATCGCCGCCGGCATGCGCACCCCCATCGTCATGGCCAACGCCAACCGCGCGCT
>CANOCK010000082.1 GCA_947564525.1 uncultured bacterium
GGGCCGCGCGCCCGCCTCGACCCGCTGCCGAGTCCGATCCGCCTCCCGCCCGGCTCTCCGCTGCCGTGGCGGGGCTTGGCTGGCGGGATGGGCCACGGCGGCAGCCCGAGGCGCCAAGGCGGCCCCTCGTTGTGCTAGGGTGGGTGGGCGCTCGCCTCCGGGCGGCGCCGCATCCGCCCCGACCCCAGAAAGGCCCATCCCATGGTCATCCTCGACGCCCCCGTCGCCTCCGACCCGCTCCTCGGCTGGCTCGCCGACTCCCAGCATCCGGTGCTGGCCAACGGCTTCTCGCGCCAGCTCGCCCGCTCCCATCGCCTCAACCTGGTGGGGCCCGACGAGGCCGCCGCGCGCATAGACGGGGGCGAGCGGGTGTACACCAACTCCGAGAACGCCTTGGCGTGGCTCCTGGAGCACACGGCCAGCGACAACCTGAAGGAGACCATCCGCCTGTTCAAGGACAAGGCGGCCATGCGCGAGAGGCTGTCGCCGCTCAACCCGGGCCTGTTCTTCGCCACCTTCGACCGCGCCGAGCTGGAGGCGGTCGACATCGGCGACCTGCCGCTGCCCGTGGTGCTGAAGCCGGCGGTGGGCTTCTGCTCCATGGGGGTCTACGTCATCGAGGAGCGCGGCGACTGGGCCCGGGCCGTGGCCGACATCGCCCAGCGTGAGGCCGACTGGCGCGCTCGCTACCCCGAGAGCGTCGTAGGCGGCGATGCCTACCTGGTGGAGGGCTATCTGGGCGGCACCGAGTACGCCTTGGACATGTACTACGACGAGCAGGGCCGCGCGCACCTGCTCAACGTGCTGCGCCACGACTTCGCTGGCCCCGAGGACACGAGCGACAGGCTCTACCTGACCAATGACGCCATCGTGGGCGCCATGGCCGGCCGCTTCGTCGAGTGGCTCGACGCGGTGAACGAAGCGGTGGGGGCGCGCAGCTTCCCCGTGCACGTGGAGGTGCGCGTCGACGGCGACGCCATCGTGCCCATCGAGTTCAACCCCCTGCGCTTCGCTGGCCTCGGCGGCACTGACGTGGCCTACTATGGGGTGGGGCTGCGCACCTACGCGGCCTACCTGGAGGACGAGCCGGTGGACCTGGCTGCCCTCTACGGCGCGCACCCGGGCCAGACCTTCAGCATGTCGCTGCTGAATCCGGCGCCCACGGCCGACCTCGCGCGGCCCTTCGACTACGACGCCCTGGCGGCGCGGTTCAGCCACGTGCTGTCCTTCGCCCGCTTCGACCCCGACGTGACGGGCTCCTACGGCTTCCTGTTCCTGCGCACCGACGAGTCCACCGCCGACGAGCTGGACTTCCTGCTGCGCAGCGACCTGCTGGAGTTCCAGCTCTAGCAGGTCGGCGGCTTTCGGGCCGGCTCCGGCACGCGCCGCCCGCGGCCGCTCGCCCCGGCAGCCTGGCCCGCTCGCTGCCGGGGCGGTCCGGCTCGCGCGGCCGCCCTCATTCGGTGATGAGCAGCAGCATGCGCAGGTACATGCGCATGTCGGCATCGTCCAGGCTGCCGCCGACGACGGAGCGGATCTTTTCCAACCGGTAGGTGACGGTGTTGCGATGCATGTGCATGGCCTCGCACACCACGTTGATGCGCCCCTCGCTGTGCAGGTAGGTGCGCAGGATCTCGGTGTCGTCGGTGCCGCGCTCGCGGTCGGCCTCCTTCAGCCGCGCCAGGGGGTTGGGCGAGGCCAGCAGCCGAGCGGCGAAGCGCTCGGAGGAGGCATAGGGATCGGTGATGAAGTAGGGGAAGTAGCGCCGGAAGCGGAAGATGCAGTCGGTGCGCTCCTCCGAGGGGTCGAAGGTCACGTAGCGCTGGGACTTGCGCCGGCCGTACTTCAGGGCGATGCGCGCCTTCTCCATGGCCAGCGCCGCCTCCCCCAGGTGCTCGAACTTGTCCGACACCCCCACCTCCAGGTGCACGCGATGGGCCAGGTCGAACAGCGACCCCTCCATGGCGGCGATGCGCCCGGGCGTGCAGTGGTGCGAGCACAGCAGCACCGCCACCCGCGGCCCGCTGATGGCCACCTTGCAGTCCGGCTGGCTGTCCAGGACCATCTTGGCGAAGTAGTCCGGCGATCCGGCGCGCCAGGTGTTGTCCACCAGGCACACCTCGAACAGCCCGGTCAGCGGCAGGCCGTGGGCGCGGGCCCGCTCGGCCAGCTGGGCCTCGTCGGCCACGTTGCCCAGCAGCACGTCCTTCAGGAAGTAGGTGTAGCGCTGCTCCAGGGGGTTCTCCAGGCGCCAGTGCAGCGCCAGGCATTGCTGCACCTTGTGGGCTAGCAGGTCGAACAGGAACACCAGGGCGCCGGTGGGCTTGGTGGGCGACACCAGCAGCAGGTGGGCGGCGTAGCTGCCGTGGAGCTTGATCACGCGGTCGAGGACGGGGTAGGGGATCACGTCGTTGGGGGCCTCGTGCACGGCGGTCCAGTCCTGGTGCTCCCACAGGTGCATGAGGCCGCGCTCCTGGGCGTCGGCGATGGCGTCGGGCGGGTAGCAGCGGTGCTCGATGAGGTAGGCGCTCAGGTCGTCGAGGGGCGGTATGCCCGGGGTGTGGGCTATGTAGGAGAAGGTGGCATCGGTGAGGCCGACGTAGCACTTGAGGATGGGCTCGGAGGCCCGCAGGAGATCCTGGCTGATGCAGCCCTTCTCTATCATGGCGCCCATGGAGTCGTTCCATTGGATGATGCGGGTGAGGTAGCGCTGGATGCGGTCGGCGATCAGCGGGCAGGAGCAGGCGGTGCGGATGCAGATGTCGTCGGGACCGGGCCCTGGCGCTGGCAGGCCCCCCATGTCCTCACCGGGCTTCAGCACGAACAAGCGGAACATCTCGGGCGGCGAGGCGGTGTCGCGATCCACCACGTAGACGGTGGTCTCCTCGGAGCGCAGGGCGTCCTCGTCGCAGAAGGCCGACACCCAGGCGAAGCGCTCTTTCGGGTGGGTGGGCTCCTTGACCACCTCGATGCCCTGGTCGATGAGCAATCCAGTGATTATATCAAGGGGGAACTCCATGGCGCGCTGCCCTCCGCTTCCGTTGCCGGGTTGTCAGCGAGCCTTGCCCTCGTTGACAACGACCCGCCTCCTGTTGTGCATCATAGCTGAAAATATGGAGGATTTTCAGCCACAGTAGCCATACTATTCCACGAATCAGCGACCTACAATGGCCTTAGCAAAGTTCGGAAGACCGTGTGATGCGACTTGCAAGCCCGGCGCCTCGCTCTTAGGGACCGTTGCGGAGCCCGATGGTAACGAAACGGTATCAGCGAGGTGCCGGCTTGCAAAAGCCCCAGGGCTGGGGCGTCTCTCCTATCCGGGCTGTGCTAGTTTCGTAGTGCCGATGCGATTCGCCGGCCACGGCCTCTCCAGGACGCTGGGAGGGCGCGGTCGAGGAGCGCGGAGGCGGTATCTATTGGTTCTCAAATTGAGAAAAGGAGGGCTCTCATGGCTGGTGTGAACGTTAAAAGCGAGATCATGCCCCTGAAGAAAGTTCTGCTGCATCGTCCTGGGGATGAGCTCCTCAACCTCACCCCGAACACGCTGGAAGAGCTTCTCTTCGACGACATTCCGTTCCTGAAGGTCGCCCAAGAAGAGCATGATGCGTTCGCTGAGATCCTGCGCAACGAGGGCGTCGAGGTCGTGTACCTCGAGGACCTCATGGCGGAGGTGCTCGACACCTACCCGGAGCTGCGCGAGAAGTTCCTGAAGCAGTGGATCTTCGAGGCGGGCATCCGCACTGAGCGCTATCAGAAGATCATCTACGACTACATCAACGACAAGTATCCCACCAACAAGGAGATGGTCCTCAAGACCATGGCGGGCATCAACCTGCAGGAGCTGCACACCGACAAGAGCAACTCCCTGGTCGACCTCGTCAGCGACACCTCCAAGCTGGTGTGCGCCCCCATGCCGAACCTGTACTTCACCCGCGACCCGTTCGCGATGATCGGCAACGGCGTGTCCATCAACCGCATGTACTCGCAGACCCGCAACCGCGAGACCATCTACGGCGACTACATCTTCAAGTACCATCCGGACTACCAGAACGTGCCGCAGTACTACGAGCGCGACTACACGTTCCACATCGAGGGCGGCGACATCCTCAACATCAACGAGAAGACCCTGGCCATCGGCATCTCCCAGCGCACCGAGCCCGATGCCATCGACCAGATCGCCAAGGACATCTTCGAGTCCGACTCGCCCATCGAGACCATCCTGGCCTTCAATATCCCGAACTCCCGTGCCTTCATGCACCTCGACACGGTGTTCACCCAGATCGACTACGACAAGTTCACCATCCATCCGGGCATCATGGGCCCGCTGACGGTGTTCGAGATCAAGGCCGACGGCAAGGGCGGCATCCACGTGCGCGAGCGCAACGAGACGCTGGAGGAGATCCTGACCGAGTACGTCGGGCGCCCCGTGGAGCTGATCCCCTGCGGCGGCGGCGACCGCATCGCGGCCGAGCGCGAGCAGTGGAACGACGGCTCCAACACGCTGTGCGTGCGCCCTGGCACCGTGGTGGTCTACGAGCGCAACGACGTGACCAACGCCGTGCTGCGCGAGCATGGCATCAACGTGCTGGAGATGCCCTCGGCCGAGCTGTCCCGCGGCCGTGGCGGCCCGCGCTGCATGTCCATGCCGCTGTGGCGTGAAGAGGCCTAGGGCCTGAGCTTGATGGGGCGGCCGACCCCCGAGGCTGGCCGCCCTGCTCTTTTGGTATCGCAAGGCGGGCTGCGCCATCGCTGGCGAGCCCCTCGTGAAAGGACTATCACCATGCCTGTAAATCTGAGCGGTCGTTCGTTCCTGCGCCTCCTGGACTTCTCCACGGAGGAGATCGAGTACCTGCTGCACCTCTCCAAGAACTTCAAGGATCTCAAGCGCACGGGCACCCCGCACCGCTACCTCGAGGGCAAGAACATCGTGCTGCTGTTCCAGAAGACCTCCACGCGCACCCGCTGCGCCTTCGAGGTCGGCGCCATGGACCTCGGCATGGGCGTGACCTACCTTGATCCGGGCAGCTCCCAGATGGGCAAGAAGGAGTCCATCGAGGACACCGCCCGCGTGCTCGGCCGCTTCTACGACGGCATCGAGTTCCGCGGCTTCGCCCAGTCCGACGTGGAGGAGCTTGCCGACAAGGCCGGCGTTCCGGTGTGGAACGGCCTGACCGATATGTGGCATCCCACCCAGATGCTCGCCGACGCGCTGACCGTGCAGGAGAACTTCAACTACGACATCAAGGGTCTGAAGTTCGTGTTCTTCGGCGACCTTAAGAACAACATGGGCCGCTCGCTCATGGTGATGTGCGCCAAGCTCGGCATGAACTTCGTCGGCTGCGGCCCGAAGGACTGCTGGATGGACGAGGACCTCATCAAGACCTGCGAGGGCATCGCCGCCGAGAACGGCTGCACCGTGAAGTGCACCGAGGACGTGAAGGAAGCCGCCACCGATGCCGACGTCATCTACACCGACGTGTGGGTGTCCATGGGCGAGCCCGACGAGGTGTGGCAGCAGCGCATCGAGCAGCTGCAGCCCTATCGCGTGACCAAGGAGATCATGGCCATGGCGAAGCCGACGGCCATCTTCCTGCACTGCCTGCCGGCCTTCCACGACACCAACACCACCACCGGCGAGGACATCGCCAAGCGCTTCGGCGTCACCGAGATGGAAGTGGAGGACGCGGTGTTCGAGTCGAAGCAGTCCAAGGTCTTCGACGAGGCCGAGAACCGCATGCACACCATCAAGGCCGTCATGTACGCCACCCTGCGCTAGGCCCGAAAGGACAGGTGAACCAACATGCCCTATCAGAAAGGATCCGGCCCCTCGGTGGTCATCGCCCTCGGCGGCAACGCGCTGGGCAACACCCCGCAGGAGCAGCTTGACCTGGTGAAGAACACGGCCAAGCACATCGTCGACATGGTCGGCGACGGCGTGAACATCGTGGTCTCCCATGGCAACGGCCCGCAGGTCGGCATGATCAACAACGCCTTCGCCTACGCCGCCGCCAACGACGGCAAGACCCCGGAGATGCCCTTCCCCGAGGCCGGCGCCATGAGCCAGGGCTACATCGGCTACCAGCTGTCCCAGGCCATCCTGAACGACCTCAAGGAGCGCGGCATCAAGCGCTCGACGGCCTGCATCGTCACGCAGACCGTGGTCGACGCCAACGACCCGGCGTTCGAGAACCCCACCAAGCCGGTCGGCGCCTTCCTCTCCGAGGAGGAGGCCAAGGCCAAGGCTGACGAGACGGGTTGGACGTTCAAGGAGGACGCCGGTCGTGGCTGGCGTCAGGTGGTGGCCTCGCCCAAGCCGGTCCGCATCGTCGAGTTCGATGCGATCAAGGACCTCATGGACGACGGCTACATCGTGGTGTCCACCGGTGGCGGCGGCGTGCCGGTGCTGGAGGTGGATGGCGGCTACGAGGGCGTCCCTGCCGTGATCGACAAGGACCGCTCCTCGGCCAAGCTCGCCGCCGACTTCGGCGCGGACATGTTGGTCATCCTGACCGCCGTGGAGAAGGTGTGCATCAACTTCGGCAAGCCGGACCAGGAGGAGCTCTCCTCCATGACCGTGGCCGAGGCCAGGAAGTACATCGACGAGGGCCAGTTCGCACCCGGCTCCATGCTCCCGAAGGTGGAGGCGTGCATTGAGTTCGTCGAGGCCCATCCGTCTGGCAAGGCCCTCATCACCTCCCTCGAGTGCGCCGCTGCGGGCCTCGAGGGCAAGACGGGCACCGTCATCACGGCCTAGGCCCCTCCACGGCATCTGCAAACCAGGCCCGGCCGCCTGCCCATGGCGGTCGGGCCACGAACCATCGAAAAAGGAGGGATTGAAATGACAGACGCGACTACCAGCAAGAAGGAGCGGAAGAAGAGGAGCATATCGGCGTTCTCGATATTGCTCATCATGCTCGTTGCGCTCGCCATCATCACCATGATCATGGGGGCCACCGGCGTCGAGGGCGTTACGGGCGCCACGTTGCCCAACATCGTCACCGCGCCCATCCTGGGCTTCCAGGATGCTATCGGCGTATGCCTGTTCGTGCTCATCTTAGGCGGCTTCCTCGGCATCATCACCGAGACCGGCGCCCTGGATGCAGGCATCGCCGCCCTGGTGCACAAGCTGAAGGGCAACGAGCTGGTCCTCATCCCGATCCTGATGTTCATCTTCTCGATCGGCGGCACCACCTACGGCATGTGCGAGGAGACCGTTCCGTTCTACCTGCTGCTGGCTGCCACCATGGTGGCCGCGGGCTTCGACAGCCTCGTCGGCGCGGCCGTGGTGCTGCTCGGCGCTGGCTGCGGCGTGCTGGGCTCCACGGTGAACCCGTTCGCCGTGGGCGTGGCCGTCGACGCGCTCTCCGGCATCGGCATCGCCGTGAACCAGGCCATCATCATCGTGCTCGGCCTCATCCTCTGGCTCGTGACCCTGGCCATCTCCATCGTCTTCGTCATGCGCTACGCCAAGAAGGTGAAGGAGGACAAGGGCTCCACGTTCCTGTCGCTGCAGGAGCAGGAGGCCATGATGAACGAGTGGGGCATGAAGGAGTCCGATGAAGAGGCTGCCGACGGCCAGGCCGCCGCGACCCCGAAGATGACCGGCCGCCAGAAGTGGTCGCTCATCGTGTTCGCGCTCACCTTCGTCATCATGAT
>CANOCK010000083.1 GCA_947564525.1 uncultured bacterium
ACGAGATCGTGATGTGACTGGAGTTCAGACGTGTGCTCTTCCGATCTGCGAGTGCCGGGCCCGAGGCCCTGCCGCCTCGGGCGGCCAGGCGGCCCTCTGGCCCTCGCGGCGACCCTCTGACCCATGGGATTCCAACGCATCATACTCGTCCACTACCACGAGATCGGCCTGAAGGGACACAACCGCGCCACCTTCGAGAAGCGCCTGCAGAAGAACCTCGAGGTGCTGCTCGGGGCCTACCCGGTGGTGACCATCCACCGCATCGCCGGGCGCCTGGTGGTGTTCCTCAAGGAGGGCACCGACCACGCCATGGCCGTGGCCTGCGCCGACGCCATCGTAGGCGTGCCCGGCGTGGCCCGCGTCTCCTGCGGGTTCAAGGGGGAGCGCTCCATGGGGGCCCTGGGCGCTATGGCCTGCGCAGCCCTGGCCGAGGCCGGCCCCTTCGAGAGCTTCAAGGTGGCCGCTCGGCGCAACCACACCGACTTCCCCATAGACTCCATGCAGATGAACCGCGACGTCGGGGCCGTGCTGTGCGCGGCGTTCCCCGACAGGCGGGTGCAGATGAAGGGCCCCGACGTCACCGTGGGGGTCGAGGTGGTGCAGAACGCCGCCTACGTCTACGCCCGTAGCGTGCGGGGCATCGGCGGGCTGCCGGTGGGGTCGTCGGGCAAGGTGATGGCGCTGCTGTCCTCGGGCATCGACTCGCCCGTGGCGCTCTGGCGCATGGCCCGGCGCGGCGCGGTGCCGGTGGGGGTGCACTTCTCCGGACGGCCCCAGACCAGTGACGCCTCGGAGTTCCTGGTGGACGACATCGCCCGGGTGCTGGAGCGCACCGGGTGCATCGGGCGCGTGTACGTGGTGCCCCTTGGCGACCACCAGCGGGAGATATCCCTGGATGCGCCGCCCTCGCTGCGCATCATCCTGTACCGCCGGCTCATGTTCCGGGTGGCGGAGCGCCTGGCCGAGGCCGAGGGCGCGCGGGCCCTCGTGACCGGCGAGAGCCTGGGGCAGGTGGCCTCCCAGACCATCGAGAACCTATGCGCCACCCAGGCGGCGGTGTCCATGCCGGTGTTCCGGCCGCTCATCGGCACCGACAAGCTCGAGATCATCGAGCAGGCCCAGGCCCTGGGCACCTTCGAGCTGTCCTCCCAGGACGCGCCGGACTGCTGCACGCTGTTCATGCCCCGCTCGCCCGAGACCCACGCCAAGGTCGCCGCCGTGGAGGCGGCCGAGGCGCCGTTCCCCATCGAGCAGTGGGTGGGGGAGCTGGCGGAGGCGGCCGAGGCGCGCGACTACGCCTGCCCGGGCTACAAGCCTCCGCGCGGGCGCAAGGGCTAGCCGGGCCCTTCCGGGTTCCGCGCGCTTGGGGCTGGTCGGCTGGGCGTCCCGGCGCTGGTGCGGCTGGCCGGGCAAGCCGGCGTCGGCCCGGCTGGTCGGATGCTCTGGCACCGGCGCGGCTGTGGGCTGCAGCCCTCTCGCATCCCCATCCGCCCTCCTGCGGCCCGCCTCGGCCCTGAGCGGTCGTCCCCTGGCCCATGGGTCCTCCGTCGTCCCTCGCCCGGCTCGGCGTGCCCTACGGGCCTCCTGCTGGCCCTAGGGGGCATCCCTGCTTGGCTCCTGCTGGGCCCAGGGGATGCCCCTGCTTGGCTCCTGCTGGATTCCCTGGGAGGATCTGCTGGCTTCCTGCTAGGCCGGGTGGCCGAGGCTGCCAGGCTTCGCCGGCCTCGCCAGGGGACGGGGCGTCCCCGATGTCGCCATGGAGGGGACAGCGCCCGGGCCCTCATCGCTGGGCGAAGGAGGGCACGACCGGGCCGGCTCTCCGGCTCTGCGGCTACCATCCTGCTGGACGGGCCCCTTAGGCTTGGGGTGACCTTGAGACGGAAGGGGTGGCCATGGGGTTCCAGCAATCGGCAGAGTCGCTTCGGGCGCGGCTCCATGTGGGCGAGGTGAAGCCCGCGGTGGTGGTGGGGGCGGTGTCGCTGCTGCTGGCGGCGCTGGCGCTGGCGGGGCTTCACCTGGCCTCGGCGGCGGAGGCTCCGTCCTTCGCCGTGGAGAGGGAGGCGCCGGCCGAGGAGGCGGCGGCCCCGGCGGAGCCCGTGCGGCTGGCCGTGTACGTGAGCGGGTGCGTGGAGGCGCCGGCCCTCTACTACCTCGACGAGGGGTCGCGGGTGGCAGATGCCATCGCAGCGGCGGGCGGCTTCGCGGAGGGGGCGGCCACGGGCGCCTTGAACCTGGCGCGGGTGCTCCAGGATGGCGAGCAGGTGGACGTGCCGGCGGAGCAGCCGGAGGCGGCTGCGGGCGCCCCGACGGCTGCAGGAGGGGCGGCCGCCGCGACGGGGGCTCCCGCGCGCGTCAACATCAACACGGCCGACGCCGCGGCCCTGCAGCAGCTTGATGGGGTGGGGGAGGCCACGGCGCGCAAGATCGTGGCCGACCGGGAGGCCAACGGGCCCTTCCGCACCGTGGAGGACCTCAAGCGGGTGTCCGGCATCGGCGACAAGAAGCTCGCCAACCTCAAAGATGCCATCTGCGTCTAGGCGGCGCGCCATGGCAGGCTTCAAGGAGGCGCCGCCCTGGGAGTCGGCCCTGGAGGGCGCGGGCTTCGCCGTCCGCAGCCGAGACGGCGTTCCGCCGCCCAAGGCAGGGGTGCCGTTGCTGCTGCCCAGCGCCCTGGGGCTGTGGGCGGCCGCTGCGGTGGCGTTTCTGGTCGGGCGCGGGGCGGCCGGCTCGGCGCTGGCGGTCGTGGCTGCGGTAGCGGGGCTGCTGGGCGCCGGTGCCCTGGCGGGGCTCTGGCGGTTGCGATTCAAGCTGGCGTGGGCCCTGATGGCAGGTGTGGCGGTAGGGGCAGCCCTCGGGGCTGCGGGCGCGGCGGCGCTCCAGGCGGATGGGGCTTGGGCCACGGCCGAGCCGCGCACCTACCGCTTCGTGCTGGAGGAGGACGCCTCGGCGGGGGAGTTCGGGCTGTCAGCCAAGGCGCGGGCCATCGACGGCCAGGGCCGCAGCGTGCTCGCGCGGGTCATGGTCGACGAGCTGGCCGAGCCCTACCGCGGGACGGCCTTCTCCGCCACCTGCCAGCTCCAGGCCCCTGGGGAGGGCAGCGCCGACTACTACTGGCAGCAGGGCATGGCGGCGCGGGCCACGGTGAGGTCGCCCGAGATGGAGCGGCCCTCGGGCCCTGCGGCGGCCCTCCAGGGGCTGCGGGCCCGGGCCATCGAGCTGATCGGGGCCCATGGCGGCCCCCAGGCACCCCTGCTCCAGGCCCTCGTGTGCGGCTTCCGCGGGCCCTTGAGGGAATCGGGGGACTACGATGGCTACAAGGTGGTGGGCCTGGCGCACCTGGTGGCGGTGTCCGGCGCCCACCTGGCCATCGTCACCGGGGTGGTGGCGTGCCTGCTGCGGGCCCTGCGGGTCCCCCAGCGGGCGTCCATGGCGCTCCTGATCGGGTTCGTGCTGGCCTATCTGGTGTTCGCCGGCGTGCCTATCTCGGCGGTGCGGGCAGCGGCCATGGTGGCCTTGGGGCTGCTCGCCCAGGGGGCGCGGCGTCGCTCGGCGGCCCTGAGCGCCCTGGCGCTCTGCCTCATGGCCTTCGTGGCCGTAGACCCGGCGGCCTCCGTGTCGGTGTCGCTGTTCCTGTCCGCCGGGTCGACCTTGGGCATCGTGCTGTTCGCGCCGCTGGTGTCGTCGTGGTTCGCCGGGGCGCCGTCGGCGATGCGGGCGGCCCTGGTGGAGCCGCTGGGGCTCACCTTGGCGTCCAACCTGGTCACCCAGCCGGCCTCGGCGGCGCTGTTCTCCCAGCTGCCGCTGGTGGCGCCGGTCGCCAACGTGCTGGCGGCGCCCCTGTTCTCCCTCGGGTGCGTGGCCGGGCTCGTGGCCACGGTGGGCTCCTGCGCATGGCCCTCGGCGGCGCCAGCGCTGCTCGGCGCGGCGGGGCTGGCGGTGCAGCCCCTCGCCGCCGTGAGCGCCGGGCTCTCCGCGGTGCCCTTCGCCTCGGTTCCGATGGCCTTGCCCGTAGCGCCGATGGTGGCCCTGTCCGCCATGGCGGCCCTGGCGCTCTGGCTGGCTTGGCCGCGCCTGAGCCTGCGGGCCCTCGGCGGCGCCGCCGGGATGGCGGTGGCCGCAGCCCTGGTGACCTTGGCCTTGGCCCCTGGCGCCCAGGGCAACCGGATCGTGATGCTCGACGTGGGCCAGGGCGACGCCTTCCTGCTGCGCAGCGGCGGCGCGGCCGTGCTCGTGGACACCGGCAACCAAGACTCCCTGCTGCGCGAGGCCCTGGGGCGCGAGGGCGTCCTCAGCCTCGACGCGGTGGTGGTCACCCACCCCGACGACGACCACTGCGCGTCGCTGCCGTCGCTGCGGGGCGTGGTGGGGGTGGGGGCGGTGTACTGCGCCGAGGACTCCCTGGCCTGCGGTTGCGACCGCTGCGAGGGGCTGCGCCAGGACGCTCGGGCCGTGGACGGCGCTCGTGGCCTCCAGGGCCTGCGGGTGGGGGACCGCCTGACGGTGGGGGACTTCGCGCTGCAGGTGCTGTGGCCGGCCGCCTACGCCGACGAAGGGGGCAACGGGGACAGTCTGTGCCTGCTGGCCACCCTCGACGCCGACCATGACGGCAGGGACGACTGGTCGGCCCTCTTCTGCGGCGATGCCGAGGCCGAGCAGCTGCAGGCGCTGGTGGACCGTCGGGCGCTTGGGGCCGTGGACATCCTCAAGGTGGGCCACCACGGCTCGCGCGCGGGCCTCACCGACGAGCTGGCCCAGGTCCTGAGCCCTAAGCTCGCCCTGGTGAGCGCCGGCGCCCGCAACCGCTACGGCCATCCCACGGCCGAGACCCTGGAGCGGCTGGAGGCCGTGGGCGCCCAGGTCCTGCGCACCGACCGCCAGGGCACCGTGGCCCTCTCCCTCGCGGCCGAGGGCGTCTCGGTGGAGGTCGAGCGCGAGGGGTGAGGGCGCGGCTGCGGCCGTTGGCCGCCGAGAGGAGCATGTGGGCGGAGGCCCCTGTGGATGCGCGCTCGGGGCGGCTGCGCTAGGCGCTCGCAACGGCGTTGTCCTTGCGCTCGGAGGCGGGCATGCGCTGCTGGGCGTGCCGGGCGCAGGCCGCCGTGCCGGGGAGGCCCCGCGGCTCCTCGCGGGGAGTTCGGGCCATGCTCGCGCCCCGCCCGCAGCCGTTGGGCTACAATTGCCCCATGGCCGATTCCACGAGCAAAGAGCTGCTGGGCGCCTACCTTGTGGTGGGCGACGACACCTTGAAGGCGCGCCGCGTCGTCGAGCGGCTGCGCGCCCGCATGGAGTCCTACGGCGACCCCGCCTTCAACACCGATGTCTTCGACGGCGAGTCCGCCACGGGCGAGGCCATCGTCATGGCCTGCGGCACCCTGCCCTTTGCGAGCGAGAAGCGCCTGGTCCACGTCACCCATGCGGACAGCCTGAAGAAGGCCGACTCCGAGCCCGTCGTGGCCTACCTGGCCTCGCCGGCCTCCACCACGGTGCTGCTGCTGGAGGCGGAGAAGCTCGCGAAGTCGACGCGGCTGTACAAGGCCGTGGCGAAGCTCGGCAAGAGCGCCGTCATCGACTGCTCGCTGCCCAAGGCCTACGAGCTGCCGAAACAGGTGGAGGCCATGGCCGGCCGCTATGGCCTGAAGCTCGGCAAGGCCGCCGCCGAGAAGCTGGTGGAGCTGGTGGGCACCGACACCGTGCACCTGGACTCGTCGCTGCAGCGCCTGTCCCTGGAGCGCGGAGCCGGCGCCACCCTGAGCGCGGCCGACGTCGAGGGCGCCGTGGCGCGCACTGCCTCGGCCAAGCCCTGGGAGTTCACCGACGCCTTCGCTCGCCGCGACGTGGCCGGCTGCCTGCGACTGCTCGGCCGCCTGGGCGACTCGTCCAGCTTCGCGCTGCTCACCATGGCCTGCAACCGCATCCGCGAGCTGCTGGCCGCCCAGTCCATCGCCGGCCGTCGCGACGGCACCACCCTGGGCCAGGCCCTCGGCATGCCCGACTGGCGCGTGAAGAACCACGGCGCTTGGGCCCGCAACTTCTCCCCCCGCGAGCTCACCGCGGCGCTGTCGAGCGCCCGCGACGCCGAGCAGAAGATGAAGAGCGGCGGCGACGCCGACGAGGTCTTCCAGGACTGGCTGCTCGCCACCTTACGGCGCGGCTGAGCCGAGGCCCTGGGCGCCCGTGCCACGCGCTCGAGGCGCTGCCGGGCACTGGCGTCCAGTTGCGCGGTGCGCCGAGCCATCGGAGAGGCGGCTGTGCGGACGCCGCTCGGGAGAGCCCTTCGACGCACCTGGAAAGCGTCGAATGACCTGCGATGATGCATGGCGTCTCCCCGCGCTCGGGAAGCCCAGCCCGAAAATACTCCTTGCAAAACGGATAGGCGCTTGCTAAAGTCTCAGCTGCTAAGTCGCGTTTTCTCGCTTTGCGAGACCTGCGAGCAAACGAATAAGGAACGTCTTTCACGTCTGCGTATTGGATAACGTACAGTGAAGAGGGCATCTGCCTTTCAAACTGTACGTTCTCGGATTCGCTCCGATTTGCTCGTTAGTTTGCGGCTTAGCAACTGCGGTGGATGCCCTCCTCACTGCACGTTGCTGTCGACATGATTCAAGCAGTCAGCCCGGGCCTCCTTCCGTAGCGGGAACAACCTCATACCTTGGAAGGAGCTGGGTGCAATGCGAGCCCCTGCGAATCCTCTTGCCAGCCCTCTGGGAAGGCTGGTCTTGACCTTTGTCGCCCTCTTGCTGGCGACCGTTTCGATGACGACCCCTGCGAAGGCGGACGAGCCTTCGGGCGACGCCCCCGAGGCCTCGGGCCAGCTGTCCATGGACATGCCGCTCTCGGCCATCCTCGATGGCGAGCGCGCGGCCGGCGACGCCGGCTCTGGCCAGGATGGCGATGGCTCGGCGCCCCAGGGTGCGAGCCTCGCATCCGGCGACGCCCCCACCCTGGCGGGCTACCTGTCGGGCGGCATGCTCCGCGTGAGCGCTGACGTTGCGCTCGTGGATGGCTACGACTCGGCCATCGAGCCCGTCGTCGGGTCCTTCACGGTGGACGGGCTCACCTATGCGATCGTGGACGAGGGGCAGGTGGCCCTCGTGGCCGTCTCTCCCCGGACGCTCGCTGGAGGCCTAGTGGGCGGTTCGGATGTCGCCTTTGGTGGCGGCTCCACCGGCGTCCCCTCCGGAGAGGACTCCGGCTCCGGTGTGCCGCCGCGAAGCGTCGCGGAGCAAGTCCCTTTAGGGGCAGCTTCGCCTTCGCCCTCTCCGGAGGGGGCGTCTTCTGACGATGCCGAGGGCGACGCCCTCGTTCTTCCCGAGGCCGTCTCCTACGACGGCTCCCAATACTCCCTGACGGCCGTCGGCCCTCGCGCCCTCGCCGGGTGCGAGGCTGGCACGGTGGCGCTGCCGGCCTCGGTCGCCTCCGTCGACCAGGCTGCCTTCGAGGGCTCGCCCGTCGCCTCCGTCGAGGTGGCCGAGGGCAACCAGCACTACTCATCCTACGACGGCATGCTCTTCGATGCCGGATTGACACGCCTCTTGCTCGTTCCCGAGGGCAAGCAGGGCGCTGCCCGCATCCCCAAGGAAGCGGAGGTGGTGGACCCGTCGTGCTTCTCGCATTCGGCCGGCGTGTCCTCCATCGACGTGGAAGCGGGCAGCGCAGC
>CANOCK010000084.1 GCA_947564525.1 uncultured bacterium
GTGGTGTACGCGCAGAAGTAGCAATCCGCCTGATGCCAGGGCCTGCGGCCTTGGCATGGGACCCAGAGAAGCGGAAGGGGGCGCAGCCGACTTGAGCTAGACCCCAAAAGTGGGACGGTTGATAGAAGTTCTCAAGCGGCCCTTTTTGGATGACCCCGGTATTGCACCGGGGTCATCTCCTTTAGTCGGGCCTGGTGGCGCCGAGCGTTCCAATAACCGATGGGGCCATCGAGCTGCCCTTTGAGCGATCCGAGCGAGTCGAAGCCGCGGTCTCGGTAGGGCTCGTCCTCCAGGTGTCCGAAGAGCCCCTCCATGCAGGCGTTGCCCAGGCACGTTGCCTTCCTCGGCATGCCCTGCGTCAATCCCAGACCTTCAAGGCGCTTCTGGCACGAGAGCTGCTGGCACTGCCATCCTTGGCCGGAATGGAGGAGGGCAGGGCCTCGCAGGCGCGAACCGAGGCCATCCAGCATCTCCATCGTCTGGGCCATGTTGGGACTGCGCGACACCGACCAGGCTGCCATCTCGTTGCCGCAAAGGTCCATCGCAGGCGACAGGTGCGCTTTGGCGCCTGCCACCTTGAGCTCCGTGACGTCGGTGACGAGCTCTTCCATGGGCCTGTCGGCCGAGAGGTCGCGATCGAGCACGTTCTTGGCGACCTTGCCTTGCTCGCCACGGTATGAGCTGCAGCGCTTGCGCCTCATCCGGCAGGAGGGCCCCGCTCGCGCATGAGCTTGAGCACGGCCTTGCCGCTGATCGCCAGCCCTTGCTCGGCTCTGAGGGCCATCGCCACCTGGCGGCATCCCATGCCGTTGGGCGTGCGGGAGAGTGCTTCGCGGATGGGCGGGCGCACGTCAGCCCACCTGTCGGCCTTGGGGTCCCTGTCGCCTGAGTGGCGGCAGTAGGCGCTCTTGGGTGGCCCAAGCTTGTCGAGCACGAGCTTGGGCGGGCGATCGTGCCTTGGCGAGCCTGCTGCTCTCGCTCGACCTCTTCCGCTAGGGCATCGAATCGCTTCAAGGCCTCGTTCTCCAACTCGAGCTCGCGCACGCGCGCTTCCAGCCCCTCCCTCGGGACGAGAGCGCAGCCTCCGCCTTCCTCGGACGACCCTTGGGCTTGGGGAGAAGCGCATCCGGCCCTCCCTCTCGGCAGGGCCTGCACCAGGTGGCGACCTGCGTTATCGATCCGAGGTCGTAGGCCCTCATGGCCTCGGGCTTGGGCATCCTCCTCTCGAGGACGGCCCTGGCTGCCTCTACCTCGAGCTCATGGGGATAGGCTCTATGCTTGGCCGCGAGCAGGGCCTCCCTTCCGAGCGCCCTGCAAGCGTACGGCCGCTCCTTGACCGTGCTCTTCGGAACAGCCAGCAACGTGCTGACGGCCTTCTCGGCGTAGCCCATCTCGAAGCACCGCGCAGCTTCGGGTCTAATGCCCATTCCGTGCCTCAACGCATCGCCCCTCAAAAGCAAGTGGGACCGGAGGCTTTTGCTTCCAGCCCCACTATCGGGGTTCAGCTCATGGGGCGCCCCCTCTGCGTTGGCGCGAAGGCTCGCGCCTCGGTTGGCTGGCGCTGGCCGTTGGGGCCGTTGGCCGCAGCGGCTGCCCTGCCGCCCTAAGCCAGCGGCGGGTTGGCTGGCGGGTAGGGCATCGGCTGGGCCGGGGGCGCCGGCTGCATCGGCTGCGGCATGGGCTGCATCGGCGGCGCCGGCTGCATGGGCATGGGCTGGGCCATGGGGGCGCCGCCGGCCATGGGCATCCCGTAGGGCATGGCGGGGGCGGCGTAGAAGGCCTGGGCGCCATAGGCCGCCTGCGCGTAGCACCCGCTGGCTGCCAGCTCCTTGTCCTTGTGGGCGAACACCGCCATGATGATGAACAGCGTCATGCCCACCAAGTTGCCGAACAAGAGCGACAGGATGGCGCCGGCGATGCTCCAGCCGAAGACCGTGCCCAGCTTGGAGGGTTCGGCGCCGTTGCGCAGGCCCACAATCCCCCCGACCAGGGTGACGATGCTGCACACCAGGGCCCAGCCGAAGAACGCGCCGCCCATGGCCATGCTGAGCAGCATGATGTCCGCGGCGTCGCTGTAGGAGCCGTAGCCGCCCATGTTGGAGGGGCTGAGCGCGCCGAGCACGCCCCCGCCCAGCCCGAAGACGCTGACCAGGCTGGTCACGCACCCGAGGATGCTCAGACCCGAAAGCACGATGACGGCGATGCTCATGCCCTTCAGGGCCTTCGCATGGTTCTGCTGCATGGGGTTCCTCTCTCCGGCGTCGCGGGCTGCGCTGCTCTCCTTTATACCATAACCAGGTCGGCACCTCGGCTCGCCCCTGTGGCGGGCCTGGCGCGCCTTTGGCATCGGTTGGGTGACGAATCGGCTGCGACGCTCCCTCGGAGCGGTGTCGTAGTCCATAATGAAGAGGCCTGTGCGGTCCGCCCCGGGCCGACATCTCGATGCCGCGCGCGGCCGCTAACTCCCGCGCGCTGCCGAGCAGGCCGAGTTCCTGAGCGAAAGGATCATCATGGACCACAAGGAACTGCTCAAGGCGGCCGATGCCTATCTCGACGAGCACTGGGAGGACATCGTCGCCGACATCACCAAGCTCGTGGAGATCCCGAGCTACGAGGAGCTCGAGAAGGCCGCCCCCGGCGCGCCCTACGGTCCCGGCCCCAAGGCGGCGCTGGAGGAGGCCCTGGCGCTGGCCGAGAGGCTCGGGATGGAGCCCCACGATGTCGACGGCTACATCGGCTACGCCGACCTGCCGGGCGCCACAGACACCCAGCTGGGCATCATCGGCCATGTGGACGTGGTGCCGGCCGGGCCGGGCTGGACCATCGAGCCCTTCCAGGTGCAGCGCCGTGACGGCTACCTGCTCGGGCGCGGCACCCTGGACGACAAGGGCCCGATGGTGACGGCGCTCCATGCCGTGAAGCTGCTGGCGGACCTCGGGGTGGAGCGTCCCTACACCATCCGCTGCCTCATCGGCGCCAACGAGGAGACCGACCTCATGGACGTGGAGTATTACCGGGAGCGCTTCGCCGACCCGGCCTTCGTCCTGACCCCCGATGCGGAATTCCCCGTGTGCTATGGCGAGAAGGGCGGCTTCAACGGCACCATCACCAGCGCTCCGGTGGAGGACCCCCAGATCGTCGACTTCGAGGGCGGCGTGGCCACCAACGCCGTGCCCGGCGAGGCCTTCGCCGTGGTGAGGGCCAGCGGCGCGACGCTGCCCGGCACCGACCGCATCACCGTGACCGAGCAGGACGATGGGCTGGTGCGCATCGACGCCAAGGGCAAGAGCGCCCACGCCTCCATGCCCGAGACCGGCGTGAACGCCATCGGGCTGGTGGTGGACTACCTGCTGGACCAGGGCATCGGCAACGACTACGAGCGCCGTTTCCTGGAGTTCCTGCAGAAGCTGCTCAGCTGCACCGACGGCTCGGGCGTGGGGCTGGCTTGCTCCGACGCCGACTTCGGACCGCTGACGGTCATCGGCGGCACCATCACCATCGACGACGAGCACCGCATCGTGCAGACCATGGACGTGCGCTTCCCCACCTCCATCGACGGCGAGGGCATCACCGCTGCCATGCTGAGGCTCACCGAGCCTTTGGGCGCCACGTTCGAGAACCCGCTGCTGCTGCCGCCGTTCCTGATCGACCCCGACTCGCCGATCATCCAGTCGCTGTTGGGGGCCTACCGCGAGGTGACCGGCGACGACCGCAAGCCGTTCACCATCGGCGGGGGCACCTATGCTCGCGAGTTCAACGCCGGGTCGAGCTTCGGCGTCGAGATGCCGTGGCTGCCCCAGCCCGAGTGGGTGGGCGCCATGCACGGCCCTGACGAGGGCATAGCCGAGGACGTGCTGAAGGCGTCGTTCCGCATCTACCTCCTGGCCCTCTACGAGCTGGAGCAGCTGGACCTGTAGGCGTCAGCGGGACAGAGCATGGGACGGGAGGGGCTTCGCGGCCCCTCCCGTTGCTTTCGGGGGCATTGCGTTCGGGCGGAAGCGCCGCGCCTCGCTCGTGGCGCGATTGCGATGGCTTGGTGCAATCGCCGCGCGATTGGCGAAGGGGGATGGAAAATGGGATCTGGCGGAGGAGTGGGGATTCGCTCGCGTCAAGGCCAAGCCGCTTCGCGGCTGCTGCGCAAGCCTTGACCCTCGCGGTTGCGGGCGTTCCGCCTTTCAGGCTACGCCCGCAATCGAACCCCTGCAGGTTCTCATCCCCTTATCAGCACGGAAGATGAATCGGCTTGAAAGCGCAACGATTCTGAAGGATTTGATCTGGCGGAGGAGTGGGGATTCGAACCCCAGATGCCCTTTTGGGGCATACTCACTTAGCAGGCGAGCACCTTCGGCCTCTCGGTCACTCCTCCGCGCGCAACGTCGTATTCTACGCGAAAAGCGAGCCGCCTGCAATGGTCCGCTCCGGCTATTTTCGCAACGCGCGTGCGGCGCTTCTGGGGGCGAATCGTCATGGTTCCGTCACCGATGCAGCTCCTATCAGCCGCTATGATGGGCGGCGTTGGATATCGGATTCGCCCGGCAAACTGCCGGGCCCAGGGCCCATCGCGGCGGCCCGGGCAGTTCGAGGGCGACAGGATCAGGAGGCAGACCCATGGCATACGACATCGTTGACGCGGACTTCGTGCTGGAGAACCTGGGCGCCATGCCCCTCATCGACGTGCGCCCCCTGTTCATGTACGAGGAGGGCCGCATCCCCGGCGCCCGCTCGGTGGAGATGATCACGGCCAAGGAGCTCGGGGGCGATGTGGCCGTCGAGATGGCCCGGCGTGCCGAGGCGGTGGGCGTCATGCCGGCTGACGAGTGCATCGTGTACTGCCTGGACGGCACCTTGGCCCACGAAGCCTGCGGCTACCTGGAGCGGGCCGGCTACGAGAACCTGCATTGCTACGAGGGGAGCTTCACCGACTGGGTCACCGACCCGTCGCGGCCCCTGGAGTCCTAGGCTTCCCGGGCCGCCAGGCGGCGATGCGCCTCGAAGGCGCCGCCGCGTCCCGCAGGCAGCTGGCCAGCCTGGCTGGCTTCTTGGCGCGGAGCCTCGCGCCCTGAGGTCGAATGCCCCGGCTGGGGCACGCGCGATAGCGGCAGCGAGGGCGGTGGGAAAACCATTGGAAAGTTCGCTGTTTCACAGGAAGATGATGGCGGAGGCGGTAGGATTCGAACCCACGGTACCTTGCGGCACAACAGTTTTCAAGACTGCCGCCTTCGACCACTCGGCCACGCCTCCGCGACCCAAGCGCGCTCTCGCGCACGGCCATCATAGCACAGGGCCCGCGCCCTTCCGTGGGGGCGCGGGCCCTGGTCGCTTTGGGCCTGGACCTTCGCCAGCCCGTTCACGAACCGTTGCCAAGCATTACGCGGCCGTTGCCTCGCGTCCACACCGGGCGGCTAGCATGAAGGGTCGGCGGGGCGCTGCGCTCGCGCCGGCGCAAGTAGCCAGGCGCAGCGCCCCGCGCCAACTTCGACGGGAAAGGTCGTGATAGCCATGGCATACGAGGTAGTAAGCGCCGATTACGTGGTGGAGCATCGAGGGGAGGTGCCGGTGGTGGACGTGCGCCCGCGCCCGATGTTCTCCCGCGGGCACGTGCCCGGCGCCATCAACATCCCCATCGACGAGATGGAGGCGTCCAGCGACGGCGACCTGGACGTCCATTACGGCATCGCCTTCGACACAGCAGGCATCGGCAAGCACGACGAGGCCATCGTCATGTGCCAGACCGGCATGCACGCCCAGATGGTGTGCGACATGCTGGATGGCCTCGGCTTCGACGGCCTGAAGCTGTACCAGGGCAGCTGGCAGGACTGGGCGAGCGACCCGAGCCGGCCGGTCGTCGTCGACCAGGCGGTCGTCGAGGCCTAGGCTGCGGCCGCCCGGCGGCTGCGAGGGCGCCTTCCCCGGGCCTGCGCTACAATGGCAGGCACTCCGAGGAAGGCGCCTTTCTGTGAACCAGCCCACGAGCGGCCATAGCCATCACCCGTCCCCCCAGGCGGCTCCCGCCGTGCGCCCGGCTGCGGCCCGGGCGGCCGAGTCCCTGGGCGCCATCGTGCGGGCGGAGGCCCGGGCGGCCCGGGCCGCTGCGGCGCGCATCCCGCAGCCCATGGCGGCCGACGAGGCCTACATGGCCCTGGCCCTCGACGAGGCGCGCCAGGCGGCTGAGGCAGGCGAGGTGCCCATCGGGGCCGTGGTGGTCCACGCGCCCATCGACCGGGCCACGCGACGCCCGCTCGCAGAGCCTGCGGTGATCGCCCGGGCCCACAACCTGCGCGAGACGACCCAGAGCCCCTCGGCTCACGCCGAGTTCCTGGCGCTGGAGGAGGCGGCTCGGGCCCTGGGCGCCTGGCGCCTCCCCGACTGCACGGTGTACGTGACCCTGGAGCCCTGCATTATGTGCGCGGGCCTGATGCACCAGGCCCGGGTGCGCCGCTGCGTCTTCGGCGCGCCCGACCCCAAGGCCGGCGCCTGCGGCACGCTCTACGCCATCCACGGCGACGAGCGGCTGAACCATCGCTTCGAGGTGGTGCCGGGGGTGGGGCGCGAGGAGAGCCAGCGCCTGCTGCGGGAGTTCTTCGCAGCGCGGCGCAAGGGCGCGCCCGCGGCGGTCAAGGGGGCTGCGGGCGGGAGCACGAGGGCCCCCGGGGCCCGTGGGGAAGCCGAAGGGGAAGGGGTCGACCGACCATGAGCGAGGAGCCGTTGCGGGTGGACATGCTGGCGGCGGCGCGGGACGCCCAGTGGAGCGCCGAGGGGTTCCTCGGGCCCGGGGCGGTGCGCGCGGTGGCGCCGGCCAAGGTGAACCTGGTCCTGGAGGTGGGCGGCCTGCGGGACGACGGCTACCATCAGGTGGCCACCGTGATGCACGCCCTCGCCCTCCACGACGTGCTGCACCTGCACCGCGCGCCCGCCACGGCCGAGGAGGTGGCGCGCCGGGCCGAGGAGGCGGCCTCCATGCCGTCCGTGGCCGTGGGCGGTCCCGCGTCCAACCTGGTCGTCTCCATCGACGTGGCCGACAAGGCGGCGACGCCCTACCCCCAGGACGTCCGCCTCGACGCAGCTGACAACCTGGTCTTCAAGGCCCTGGACGCCCTGGCCCGCGCCGTGGGGCGCGACGCCTGCGAGGCCATAGCCGTGCGGGTGGAGAAGGCCATACCCTTCCAGGCGGGGCTCGCCGGCGGCTCGTCGGATGCGGCGGCGGCGCTGTTGGCGGCGGCGCGGTGGTGGGGCGTGGCCCCCGACGACCCGGCCATCGCGTCGGTGGCCGCCGGCCTCGGGGCCGACGTGGCGTTCTTCCTGCGCGGCGGCTGCGCGCTGCTGGACGGCAAGGGCGACCGCCTGGTGCGGCCCCTGGAGCCCTGCAAGGATCCCTTGGTGCTGGTGAAGCCCCCGGTCGGCATCTCCACCCCGAAGGCCTACGCCGCCTTCGACGCGGCGCCGACGGCCGTGCCCCCCACCGTGGTCGAGGCCATGGCCGCGGCCGATCGCGCCTCTGCGGTGCCGCTCTTCAACAGCCTTGCCTCGGCCGCCCAGGCCCTCGCCCCCGAGCTCGCCGCCGTGGCCGCGTGGCTCGCCGAGCAGCCTGGCGTGGCGTCGGCGGGATCGGAA
>CANOCK010000085.1 GCA_947564525.1 uncultured bacterium
TCCAGATCCCTGGCGGCCACCACGTCGATGACCTCGCCCAGCAGCCAGGAGCCGCGATGACGGCCTCGCTCGGCAGCACGGGCTACGGCGCGGCCTCCCCCTCGCCCGCCAGCCTCGCGCCGGCAGCCGCAGCAGGTGCCGTGAGCGGCACGGGCCACGGCGGCGCCCCCGCCCCGGAAGGCGCCGCAGCGGCCTCCCCCTTCGTCAGCTTCGAGCAAGCCGGCTTCCGTTACGAGGACAGCACCGTGGTGTTCGACGGCTT
The DNA here is from genome assembly GCA_947564525.1 of uncultured bacterium. GTDB lineage: Bacteria > Actinomycetota > Coriobacteriia > Coriobacteriales > Eggerthellaceae > D16-63. The sequence continues at coordinate 263 of CANOCK010000085.1, forward strand.
CGACCTGACGGTGCCCCAGGGCCAGTACCTGTGCCTGCTGGGCGGCAACGGCTCGGGCAAGTCCACCCTGGCCAAGCTCGTCGATGCCCTGCTGCTGCCCCAGGCCGGCGCCGTGCGCGCGTTCGGCCGCCGCACCGACGACGCCGACGAGCTGTTCTTCATCCGCTCGAACACGGGCCTGGTGTTCCAGAGCCCGGACGACCAGCTGGTGGCCAGCCTGGTGGAGGATGACGTCGCCTTCGGCCCAGAGAACCTGGGGGTGCCCGCCCCGGAGCTGCGCCAGCGCGTCAGCGACGCCTTGGCCCAGGTGGGACTCCAGGGCTTCGAGCGTTGCGAGGTCCAGGGGCTCTCCGGCGGCCAGAAGCAGCGGGTGGCCATCGCGGGCGCCCTGGCCCTGGAGCCGGCGCTGCTCGTGCTGGACGAGGCCACGGCCATGCTGGACCCTCGCGGCCGCGCGTCCCTGCGGCGGGTGGCACGGCAGCTCCATGAGGAGGGCCTCACCGTCATCAGCATCACCCACTTCATGGAGGAGGCCACCGACACCGAGCGCGTGGTGGTGCTCGATGACGGGCAGGTGCGGCTGGACGGGACGCCATCGGAGGTGTTCGGCCAGGCCGAGGCGCTGCGGGGCCTGGGGCTCGACGTGCCCTTCGTCGCCGCCCTGGCCGGGCTCCTGCGCGAGGGGGGCATTCCCGCGCCCGCCGCCCTGGACGACGCTGCCCTGGCCGACGCCCTGGGCCGCGAGCTCCAAGCGCGAGCCGCCGATCGCCCGGGCGCGCCCGCGCCCAGCCCTGAGCGCAGCTTCTCAGCCGCCAGCGCCAAGGGAGCTGCGCAAGCGAAGGCACCGGTGCTGCTCAGCTACGAGCAGGTGGGCTTCGCCTACGGGAAGCCTCCCAAGCGCCGCAGCGCCCAGGCCCAGCCGCCGCGCCCTGCCGGCGCGGCTCCCGAGGCGCCTCGGGCTTGGGGCACGGGCCCAGACGCCGCCTGGGCGCTGCGGGACGTCACCTTCGAGCTGCGGGAGGGGGAGGCGCTGGGCCTGGCTGGCCACACCGGCAGCGGCAAGAGCACCCTCATCCAGACCATGAACGGGCTGCGGCGCGCCACCGAGGGCACGGTGCGCTTCCGCGGGGATGACCTGGCCGACAAGGCGGTGGCCGCTCGCGCCCGCACCGCCGTCGGCGTGGTGTTCCAGTACCCGGAGACCCAGCTGTTCGCCCCCTCGGTCTACGACGACGTGGCCTTCGGCCCGCGCAACCTGGGGCTCGGGCCCGAGGCGGTGGACGCCCGGGTGCGCGCGGCCCTGGAGGCCGTGGCGCTGCCCTACGAGGCCGTCTACGCCCGCAGCCCCTTCGAGCTCTCCGGGGGCCAGCAGCGCCGCGTCGCCCTGGCTGGCGTGCTGGCCATGGAGCCCGAGGCCCTGGTGCTCGACGAGCCGGCCGCAGGCCTCGACCCGCGAGGGCGGCGCGGCTTCCTCGCCCTCCTGCGGCGCCTCCACGACCAGGGGATGACCATGGCCATGGCGTCGCATTCCATGGAGGACCTGGCGACGCTCTGCGACTACCTGCTGGTGCTGGAGGGCGGCTCCATCGCCCGCCGTGGCGCTCCGGCCGAGGTCTTCGCCGACGCCGAGGCGCTCCACGCCCTCGGGCTGGCGCCCCCGGCCCCCGACGCCTTCGCCGCCCTGCTGCGCCAGCGCGGCTTCGCGCTGCCCCGGCCGCTCTACGACGTCGAGGGGCTGGCCGACGACATCGCGGCCAACCTGCGCGGCTAGGAGGGCGCCATGGGATCCCGCGCGCTGTTCGGCCGCTACTACCCCGCCGCCTCCCCTGTTCACCGGCTGGACGCCCGGGCGAAGCTGCTGCTCGTCCTCGGTGCCTTCGCCGCCGTGTTCGCCGCCTCCAGCTACCCGGCCCTGGGCGCTTGCGCCCTGTTCGTTGCGCTGTTCTACGGCGCGGCCCGCATCCCCGCCGGCGAGGCGGCCCGGGCGGTGGCCCCGCTGCTGGCGCTGGTGCTGGCCACGGCCGTGCTGAACCTCTTCTTCGTCCAGGGCGGCACGACGTACCTGGAATGGGGCCCGGTGCGGGTGAGCGAAGGGGGCGTGGCGTCGGCGGCGTTCCTCTCCTGCCGCCTGGGGCTGCTCGTGCTCGTGGCCAGCCTGCTCACCCTGACCACCACCACCTTCGACGTCACCGAGGCGAGCGAGCGACTGCTCGGCCCCTTGCGGCGCCTCGGGGCGCCGGTGCACGAGATGGCCATGATGATGGCCATCGCCCTGCGGTTCCTGCCCCAGCTCGCCGACGAGCTGACGACCCTGCGTCGAGCCCAGGCCAGCCGCGGGGCGCCGCTGTCGCTCAACCCCCTGCGCGGCGGCCTCGCCACGGCACGGTCCCTGGTCGTGCCCTTGTTCGCCAGCGCCCTGCGCCACGCCGCGCGGCTCTCCACGGCCATGGACGCCCGCTGCTACCACGGCGGCCAGGGGCGCACGCGCCTGCACCCCTTCGCGCTCCATGGGCGCGACGCCGTGGCCGCCCTGGCAGTGTTGGCCATGGCCGGCTGCGTCCTCGCCCTCGACTTCCTGGGCGCGGGCGCTTCTGGTATCGTTTGAGCATCATCCGCTGAAGGGGCCGCGGCGCCCGGCGCGCGCCGCTCCGACGTCCCCTCCGAGCCCGAAGGAAGGCGCCCATGAAGACCGGTTGCGAGATCGTCGTCGAGTACCTTCAGAGCGTGCCCGCCTGGTACCTGGCCACCAGTGACGCCGACGGCCAGCCCCACGTGAGGCCGTTCAGCTTCGTGGCGCACCTGGACGGGCGCATGTGGTTCTGCACCTCCAAGGACAAGGACGTCTACGCCGAGATGCAGGCCAATCCCCGCATCGGCATCAGCGCCTGGCGGCCGGCCAGCGCCTGGATCGTGGTGGAGGGCCAGGCCGACCTGGTGGACCAGGCGAACGAGACCATCCATCGCGCCGGGTTCGCCCACATGCGGGCCCTCGGCGACGACTTCACCGGCTCCGACGACCCGCGGCTGACCTTCTTCTCGCTCACCGATGCCCAAGCATGGCTGTGCGACATCGACGGCTCGCGCCTGCCCATCGAGCTGGGCTTCGACTACGACTCCGTGAATCTCGAGCCGGAGCCTCCGGCCGAGGAGGTCGAGGAGGAGCCTGCCCCGCCCACCGAGGAGGAGCTGGAGGCCCGGTTCGCGGAGGAGAACTTCTCCGACGTGTCCTAGCGGGCCGGGCGCAGCTGGGACCAGCCGACAGCGCCGCTCGCCAAGCCCTCCGCGTCGCCCAGGCCCGACAGAGCTGCCCAGGGCCATCTGGGCCGCCGACCCACCCGAATCATCGCCGCCGTGCCGTCCGCACCGCGTGGCACGCCCAGCCTCCAGCCGCCGGGCTCGCGGCGCACCGCGCTCCCGGGCCACCGCGCAAGAAGGCGCCCCGGGCGGCTGACCGCCCGGGGCGCCTCGGCGTCTCCCTGCGCTCGCCGCGCTACTCGAAGCGGTAGAGGTCGCGGGTGGCCTCCCGGAACGCCTCGTAGGCCTCAGCGGCGATGGCCTCGTCGTCCACCAGCTCGAAGGCCGCGGGCTGGTCGTCCTCGTCCAGCTCCGTCACCTCCAGCAGCACCACCTCGCCGGAAGAGAGCGCCGGCGCGTCCTCGTCCAGGGGGAAGAAGAACCCGTAGCGGCGCCCGCCATGGATCACCAGCCCCAGGAACTCCAGCTCCAGCTCGTCGCCTTGCTCGTCCTGCAGCTGCACGGTCATGCCCTCCTCCACGGGCGGGCAGAAGTTGGGGGCGCTCCCCACGCGCACGTCCTCAGCGGCCATGGGGCCCTCCTATTCGCTCTTCGCGTCGCCCTCGGGCGCTGCGCCCTTGGGCCTCTTCGGCTTCGCCGGGCGCTTGGCCGACGCAGGCCGGATGTTGGGGTCGGACGGGCGCTTGGGCTCCGCCGGCTTCTTGGCAGCGGGCTTCTTCGCCACTGGGGCCTTGGGCGCGTCCTGGGCCGCTCCGACGGCATCCGAGGCAGCCTCGGCCTTCCCCGCGGCCTTCAGGCGCGCCAGCGGCACCTGCTCGATCGGGGCCGAGCCCGCATGCTCGAACTCGAACAGCCCCACCTCGTCGCCGTACTTCTGCTGCAGCTTCGCGTAGCGCGGCTCCCGCGTCTTCCACAGGGCGTAGAGCGGCGTGGCGATGGCGATGGACGAGTAGGAGCCCGCCAGCAGGCCGATGGCCATGGCGAAGGCGAAGTCCTTCAGCGTCTCGCCGCCGAACAGCAGCATGGCCAGCACCGGGATGAACGAGGTCAGCGTCGTGTTGATCGTGCGGACGAACACCTGGTTCACCGAGTGGTTCGCCATGGTCATGAAGGTGCACTTGATGTCCGCTTCCTTCATGTTGTCGTTGATGCGGTGGAACACCACCACGGTGTCGTAGAGCGAGTAGCCCAGGATGGTCAGCAGAGCGGCGATGGTGTTCGGGTTCACCTCGCGGCCCACCAAGGCGTAGATGCCCATGACCAGCACCAGGTCGTGGAGGAGGGCCACGATGGCCATGACGCCCATCTTGTACTCGAAGCGGATGGCGATGTAGATGATGATGAGCACGATGGACACCAGGAACGCTATGAGCGAGCTCTGGATGACGCTCGCGCCCCAGTCGGGCCCGATGGTGGTCACCTCGAAGCTGGTGGTGGGCCAGCCGAACCCTTCGGCCACGGTGTTGGCCGTCGCGGTGGCGTCCTCGGCCGAGGTGGTGGTGGTGCGCACGAGGAAGCCCTCCTCGCCGCCGGTAGCAGTGGTCTGGATGACCGCGTCCGGCTCGCCGGCGTTGTTGAACGCCTCGCGCACCTGCTCGGTGGTCACCTCGCCCGTACCATGGAAGGCCACCGAGGTGCCGCCGACGAACTCGATGCCGAAGTTGAGCCCGCGCAGGCCCACCACGACGAAGCACAGCACCATCACCACGGCCGCGATGGACAGGAGCACCTTGCGCACGCCCATGAAGTTGATGTCGTGCTTGATGAAGCGCCCGCGCACCTTGGAGACGGCCTTGGCCGCATGGCTCACCTCGGCCGCCTCGGCCAGGGCGCTCGCCGAGCCCGCAGCGCCGGCCTTGGCCTCGGCCTCCTCGCGCGCCTTCAGCAGCGCCGCGGTCTCGGCGGCGTCCATCTGCTCGCCAGTCTCGGCCTCGGCCACCGACACGCCCTCGGCAGCGGCCAGCTCGCGGTAGTCCGCAGCAGCGGCCTGGACGTCCTTGATGCCCCAGAAGCCCGGGTGCTTGGCGATGGCCTTGGGGGCCAGCAGGCGGATGATCGGCGCCTTGAAGATGAGCATCATGACGATGTCGCAGATGATGCCCAGGGCCAGCGTCAGGCCGAAGCCCTTGACGCTGGCAGCAGCCAGGAAGAACAGCGACAGCGCCGAGACCAGGGTGACCAGGTCGGCGTCGATGGAGGTGAAGATGGCGTGCTTGACGCCGCTGATGGAGGCCGCCTTCACGCTGCGACCCATGCGGATCTCCTCGCGGAAGCGCTCCAGCACCAGGATGGAGGAGTCAGCCGCCATGCCGATGGTCAGCACGATGCCGGCGATGCCCGCCAGCGACAGGCTGAACATGTTGAAGGCCGACAGCGTCGCCAGGATGCCCAGGTACAGCACCGCGAACACCGCCATGGCCGCTGCGGTGATCAGGCCCAGGCCCTTGTAGAAGCACAGCAGGTACAGCATGACCAGCGCCAGGCCGATCAGGGCCACCACCACGCCGCTGGCCAGGGCATCCTGGCCCAGCGTCGGGCCCACCACCTGGCTCTGGGCGTACTCGAAGCTCACGGGCAAAGAGCCACTCTCTAGCACCGTCTGCATGGACTTGGCCTCGTCCAGGTCGTAGTTGCCGGTGATGGACACCTCGCCGTTGGGGATCTCGGACTGCACGGCCGGGGCGCTCTGCACCTCGTCGTCGAGGATGATGACGATCTGGCCGTTGGTGGAGGCCAGCTCCTTGGTGGCGTCGGCGAAGGCCTGGGTGCCCTCGCCGTTGAGCTTCAGGTTGACCGCGTAGTCCACCGCGGTCTGGGAGGCGCGGCCCACGCTCACCGATTCGATCTGGTTGCCGGTGATCAGCGGCGTGTAGGAGCCCGGGTCGATGGCCAGGTGCTCCACCTCGCCGGTCGGGAAGGCGTTGCCGAACTCGTCGGTGTAGGTGGAGTTGTCGGCGTACTGCCCCTCCTCGATGGACTTCTTCACCTCCTCGTCGGTGACGGAGTCCAGGCGCGTGAACACCAGCGAGCCCGTGCGCCCGATGGTGGCCAGGGCCTCCTCGGTGTCGGACAGGCCCGGGATCTGGACGAGCACCTGGTCGTCGCCCTGCAGCTGCACGACCGCCTCGGAGGCGCCGAGCATGTTCACGCGGCTCTCGATGATGGCGCGCGAGGCCTCCATGTCCTCGGCCGTGATGGGCTGGCCGTCCGTGGACTTGGCGGTGAGCACCACCGACAGGCCGCCGCGGATGTCCAGGCCTTGGTGGATCTTGTCCTGGGGCGGCACGAACATGACCGCCGATGCCACCAGCAGAAGGGTGGTCAGCACGAGCAGCCACACGTTGCGCCGGGCGGCGCCGCTCTTGGTTTTCTTCTTCTTCACGGTGCGTTGAAGGGCCATGGCGATGAATCCTCAGTTTCCGTAGCTTGACGTTGCAAAACACAAAGAGCCATTATGCCACGAAAGCCGCTATCCCGCCACGGCTCGGGCGGCGAAAGCACAGGAAAGCCCGCAGCCGCCCCACCGGCCCGATGCGGCGCTAGAGGACGAGCGCCGCAGCCGACACCGCCAGGTCGGCAACGACGAGGATGACGAGGACCCAGAAGGCGACGCGGAGCCCCCTCGTCATGGCCGCTGCCTTCGAGGCCTCCTCGGCAAGGCGCCTCGCCTCGCCCTCCACCGCGTCAAGCCTGCGCGAGAGGCCCTCCAGCTTCGGCGCCGCCTCTCCGCGCCCTTGGGCGACGTCGGCGCGGACGGAGCGCGAGGCGGCCTCGACGTCCTGCGCCACCCTGGCGCAGAGGGCCTGCCGGCCCTCCTCGGCCCTCCCCTCCGATGCCGACAAGGCCGCTCGCAGCTCATCGTTGGCCTCCATCGACCTGCGATGGAAGTCGTCTTGCCTGTCCAAGACACCGCGCTCCGTCTCCAGGATGAGGTCGGCCGTGCCGCCGAAGCTGACCATCCACTCC
>CANOCK010000086.1 GCA_947564525.1 uncultured bacterium
CGGGGAGATCATCGGCGTCGTGGGCGGCCGCCTCGCAGGCGCCGTCGTCGAAGGCGACAGCCTGGGAGAGGGCCTCCTCCGAGCCCGGAGGGGCCCACAGCAGCGTGCCGGCAGCGTCGTATAGGCAACCGTTCCGCGAGAGATAGGCTGCGCTGCCCGCCTCCACGTCGATGGAGGACACGCCGGCCGAATGCGAGAAGCACGACGGGTCCACCACCTCCGCTTCCTTGGGGATGCGGGCAGCGCCCTGCTTGCCCTCGGGAATGAGCAAGAGGCGTGTTCTATCGGCATCGAAGAGCATGCCGTCGTAGGAGGCTAGATCGGGGTTGCCGTCCGCCACCTCTATGGAGGCGACGGGCGAGCCCTCGAAGGCGGCCTGGTCGACCGTCGCGACCGAGGCCGGGATGACGACCGCGGCGACCGTGCACCCGGCGAGGGCGCGAGGGCCGATGGTTGTCAGGGAGTAGTCGGTACCGTCGTAGCTGACGGTCTCGGGAAGGGCCAGGGGCGCAGCTTCGCCAGCGCCCCTGGCGTCAGCGCCTGCGCCAGCATCTGGCCCTTGGGCCTCGGCACCATCGGAAGGATCCCCCTCCGGAGAGGGCGAAGGCGAAGCTGCCCCTGAAGGGGCTTGCTCCGCTCCGCTCCGCGGCGGCGCCCCTGAGTCGGAGCCCTCTCCGGAGGGGACGGCAGCGGGGCTGCCAGCAAGGCCGCCGTCAGGCGCGACGTCCGAGCCGCCAGCCAGCCCGCCAGCAATCGTCCGGGGCGAGGCGGCCACGAGGGCCACCTCCCCCTCGCCCACGATCGCGTAGGTGAGCCCATCCACCGTGAAGGACCCGACGACGGGCTCGATGGCCTCGTCGCCGCCAGAGGCGAGCTCAACGTCGGCGCTCACGCGGAGCATGCCGCTCGCCAGGTAGTCCGCCAGGGTGGGGGCGCCGGCCTTGAGACCAGCAGCATCCGCCACGACCGGCGCAGCACCGCCTTCCGCACTGGAAGCCCCATCGACAGGCTTCGCCACGACAGCAGTCCCATCAGCAGCTTCATCGGATTCTTCCATGGCGGCAGCTTCGCCAGCATCTTCCGCGCCCGAAGACTCGTCGGCCTTCGCCGGCGCGGCCGTCGAAGCAATCACCGCAAAAGTCGCCAGCATCAGGGCGACGAAAGCCAAGGCCGGCCTTCCCAGGGGCCTGGCCGGAGAGACAGCAGGGGCTCGCATTGCACCCAGCTCCTTCCAAGGTATGAGGTTTTCCCGCTACGGAAGGAGGCCCAGGCGAGCTGCTTGGATCATGTTCGACAGCAACGTGCAGCAAGGAGGGCATCCACCGCAGTCGCCAGACTTCAAGATTGAAAGCAAACCAGAACAGATTCTGGAAAGTACGTTCTTGAACGGGCAGATGCCCTCTTTGCTACGTACTCTCCAAATCTAACGGTTTCGGAGAAACTCTCTATTCTTTTGCCTTCAATCCGCATAGCGCGAAGATGAAGTCTGGCACCTGGGAGCATAGCAACCGCCCACGCGGTTTGCAAGGAAGTTTTGCATGCGGCCTGGAAAATAGGGCTTCCATCTGGTGCGATCCCAAGATATTCCGCCCCAATGCCCGATAGCGCATCGCACGGCAGCGCCAGCGGGCACCGCGGAACGGCCGCAGCCTTGACGGCCAGAGCACCCCAGCGGCGCGGCTAGCACTCCAGCTCGTCGGCGAGCTGCTTCAGGAACAGCCCCACGTCGGTGATGATGCCGATGGTCTGGAAGCTGCCCCGGTCGGCCAGCTTCGTGACCACGGCCGGGTTGATGTCCACGCACACGGTGGTCACGGCGGCGGGCAGCAGGTTGCCCGTGGCGATGGAGTGCAGCATGGTGGACATCATGATGCAGGCGCCGGCCTTCTGGCACCAGGGGCGCATGGCCTCCTGGGCGCGCACCGTGTCGGTGATGACCTCGGGCAGCGGCCCGTCGTCGCGGATGGAGCCTGCCAGCACGTAGGGGGTGCCCGTCTCCACCAGCGTATGCATCAGCCCGCGGGTGAGCACGCCCGCGCGCACGGCCGCCTCGATGCCGCCCTCCGCGCGGATGCGGTTGATGGCCCGCAGGTGATGCTCATGACCGCTGGGCACGGGGGTGCCGCTGGCCATGTCGATGCCCAGCGACGTGCCATAGAGCGCCGACTCTATGTCATGGGTGGCCACGGCGTTGCCCCCGAACAGCACGGACACGTAGCCCGCGCGCACGAGCCGCGCCAGGTGCCCGGCAGCGCCGGTGTGCACCACGGCCGGCCCCACCACCGCGATGACGGCCTGGTCGTGGGCGCGCACCTCGCGCAGGAGCGCGGCGGTAGTGCGGATGATCTGGTCCTTGGGCTTCTCGCTGGAGGCGGTGGAGTTCATGAACTCGAAGGCGGCGCGGCTGCGGGGGCGCTCCTTGGTCAGCACGCGCACGCCGCCCTGGCCCACCACGAACAGGTCGCCCTCGCGCACCTGGGAGATCGGCACGCCGAAGGCGGCTTGCTCCTCGCGGTCAACGCGGATGCCCAGGTCCATCTCGGTGCCCTCCACTTCGCACCAGCGACCGTCCACGCGCACCAGGGTCTCCAGGTTGGTGGTGGAGTAGAAGTCAGCGGGGAACACCCCGTCGGCCGGAGCCGAGGCCAGGGTCGCGTCCTCCAGGTGCAGCGGGATGGCGCCGAGGCTGTGCAGCATGCGCATCATCTCGGCGATGTGCTCGGCGTCGCGGCCGAACACGCGCATGGTCAGGGCCGAGGTGTCCTCGTTGCTGCGCCCGATGTCCAGCTCCAGCACCTCGAACTCGCCGTCCAGCTCCACGATGCCGCGCATGATGCCCGACAGGATGTTGGAGTCGATCAGATGCCCTTCGGCGATGATGTCCTCGTAGATGCGCTGGCCTCGCTGCTCAACCATGGGTGCGCCGCCTTCCCCTCCGCTCGTGCCGGCCCACAAGCCCGCGCCGTCGTCATCCGCCTATTGTACGCACGACAGGCGAGGTGGGGGCGCAGCGGCCGCGCGTCAGCCGCAGAAGCTGCACTGCTTGCGATGGGCGGCGTCGGCGGCGAAGCGGTCCTGCCAGCCTGCCTCGCGGATGAGCTCGTTCGCCTCGGGCGTGCCCGGGCGCACCATGCCCGCCAGCTCCTCCAGCCGCTCCTGGGCCAGGTCGCGGCCGAGCTCGCACAGCGGCGCCGCCAGGCGGCAGTCGCGGCCGCAGCCCGTGCACTTCTCCTGGTCCAGCTGCGCGGCGGCATCGGCCCGGGCCATGGCGCCGGCACCCGTCGCCGCATCGGTCTCCACCGCAGCGTCATCGGCAGCGAACAGGGAATCATCTGGGGTGATTCGGGTCATCGGCGCCTCCTTGCTCGCTGCTCGCCCCTCCACCCTACTGCCGCTGCGCCCTGGCCGTCAAGGCGGCGGGGGAAGCCGTTGCCAGAGCGTCTTCCAGCGCCTTCGCCCGCACCCATTCCAACCTGTCGGGAACGGTTGGGCGGCTGTCGCGGCTGCCTGCAGGACGCTGCCCTATGATGGGGATGTGCTCCGCGACCGCAACCCGAGCGGCTAGCCGGCGCCCGACTTGCCCTGACGACGAAGGAGCCCCCATGGCAGAAGCGCAGCCCCCGCAGCGGCGTGGCCGCCTGCTCAAGGTGGCCGGCATCGTGACCGCCACGGTCATCGGCGTTGCCGCCCTGGCCCTCATCGGCGTGAACGCCTACGTGCGCGTGGCCTACGCCCCCTTCTACGAGGCAGCCACCGACGAGTTCCCCCTCCCCGGCCTGGACGCGGGCTTCGTCCCCCAGGACCTGGACTACCTCGACGAGGCCGATGCCTGGCTGTTCAGCGGCTACCAAGCCAAGGACGGCCCCTCGCCGCTCTACCGCCGCGACGCCGACGGCACCGTGGCGCGGCTGACCGTGGCGCTGCCGGATGGCTCGAGCTACCAAGGCCATGGCTCGGCCGTCACCTCCACCGACGACTACGTGCTACTCGCCCAGGAAGGCGGCTACCTGGTGCTCGACGCCCGCGAGGTGGCTGCCGCCCCCGACGGGGCCGCGCTCCAGCCCGTGGGCAGCGTCGAGATGGACTTCTCCCCCGCCTTCATGAACGTCGAGGACGGCACGCTCTACGCCGGCAACTTCTACTTCCCAGGCGACTACGAGACGCCCGCCCACCACCGCATCGTCACCCCTGACGGCACCGAGAACCCCGCGGTGATCTACGCCTATCCCGCCAGCGACGCGGGTCGCTTCGGCTTCGCCGAGCGGGCCGGGCGCGTCTACTCCATCCCCGCCATGGTGCAGGGAGTGGCCGTCACGGCCGACGGGCAGATGGTGCTCTCCTGCTCCTACGGGCTGCGCAGCTCCCACCTGCTCGCCTTCGACCTGGGGCGCACCACGGTGGACGGTGCGTTCGTGGCCGATGGCGCCACGGTGCCGCTCTACGCCCTCGACTCCCGCAGCCTCGCCGCCGACCTCAAGGCCCCGCCCATGACCGAGGGCATCGAGTCCCACGACGGGCTGGTGTACGTCTCCGAGGAATCGGCCTGCAGCAAGTACCTCTTCGGCAGGCTCTACGGGGCGGGAGTGGTCTACACGCTGCCGCTCTAGGGGCGCGGGCCCCGGCCTCGCGTCCCAGCACCGCTCCAGCGCTTCGGTCTCGCCCCGTCCTGCCCTGGCACTGCGCCATGGGCTGTGGCACAATCGAGCTTGAGCCCGGCCCTTCCGCGCCGAGCCGCCGCACCCGCGGCCGAGACCATGAGACAACGAGACCACGAAGGAGCGTCGCCGTGTTCGAGCGTTTCCGCAAGAAGAAGCCCCAGGCATCCCAAGGCGAGCCCGACCAGGGCGTCCCCGAGTCGGCGGCCAGTGCGTCCATCGGGAGGGCCCCTGCCGAGGTGCTGGCCTCCTTCCTGGAGGCGCCGCTGCCGGACGCCATCGACGGGCTAGCCTTCCGCGTGGCCATGGGCGGCACCGACGAGGCCGACCCGGTCACCGGCTTCGAGCGCTATGGCGCCCGGCTGATGGACGAGGCTGCGGCGTCGAGCATCCGCGCCATCGCCGTGGAGCACCCGCTAGAGACGATCCGACTGGACTCCACCGGCCTGTTCTGGGTGCGCCACGACCCCTCGGAGCTGAGCGCCGAGCAGGCCGAGCGCATCCTGGCCGCCGAGGCGGCGCTGAACCGGCTGGCCCTGATCGAGCCCCTGGCCGCCGAGGCGGACCAAGCCCGTGCGGAAAAGGGGCAGCCCCAGGCCATCACCGAGGCGGAGTGCTCGCTGCTGGACTGGCGCCTCATCCGCACCGTGGCTGACGGGGCCCCAGCGCTGCTGGAGGGCAGCGCGCCGGACAACGGCCGGCTCTCCCAGGGCGAGGCCCAAGCCCCGCGTGGGGGCAACTGGGACCTGCTCACACGCTTGGCGGGGTACTGCGAGGAGGTCAAGCTACCCTTCCGCCTGGCCTATCGCGTCGACGCGGACAAGCGGAGCGGCGCTGTGGCCGTGGCCTTTGTGGCGCCAGCGCCGAGCTTCTTCCCCGCGAGCCGCTGGGACGAGGAGGCCGGCCAGTGGGCATCCACGGCTTCCACGCGCCCGCAGGCAGCAGCGGCCTACTGCCTGCGCCTAGCGGTGCTGCTGGCCGCCGCAGGACTCGGCGCCAGCGTGGGCGTGTCGCGCGTGGTGGTAGACGCCTACGAAGGCGGCTTCGACGGTCCCATCGTGCTCAGCTGCGAGTTCGAGCGCATGGCGTTCATGATGCGCACCCTGCCGGCCCTCGGCCGGGGCGAGCTGAGCGCCCAGGGCGCCGAGGGCAGCTTCGAGGAGCTGCTGGCCGTGACGGCCCCGAGCCGCTGGGCCGCCGAGCTGGGCGAAGAAGGGCGCCTGATGCCCGTTCAGCCGCTGGACCTGGGACTGCCCGAGCGGCGCACCCCCATGGAGGAGGACGGCCAGCCGCTGCCCGAGGACCTGGCGAGGCTGCTCCGCGCCGACGCCGTGCGCGAGCTGGACGTCATGAGCAGGCAGGACCAGGGGCTGATCGACCGCTTCAACGCCATCATGGAGGACAGCGAGGACGCGCCGCTGCTGGCCATCGCTCAGCTCGAGGAGCTAGCCACCTCCCTGGAGGAGAAGGACCGCGCCGCCATGGAGGCCCTGGGCGAGCCGCTGCAGCCGCTGTACTGCCAGGGGGCCTACGCCCGCTACCTCATCAGCCTGGCCTGCGACGACGAGTCCCGGCGCTTCTTCCGCGTGGACGACACCAGCTACGTGTCGCGCTCGACGCTGACCCACCTGTACCTGGACCTGGGCGACGAGGAGGCGGCGCTGGCCCAGGCGCGGGCCTGCGTCGCCCTGGCGCCTTCGAGCCCGTCGGCCTACCAGGACCTGATCACGGTCCTGGCGGCCAAGCGGGACTACGCCGCCATCGTCGACGTCGCCAAGGAGGCGCTGCGGCTGGCCCTGTCGATGGACGAGTCCTCCTACCTCTACTACCGCCTGGCCTTTGCCTTCTGGCGCACGGATCAGCGCGACCTGGCCCTGGCATGCTACCTGCGCGTGCCGCCCTGGGCGCCTGTCGGCGAGATGGCGGCGTCGGAGCGCGCGGAGCTGCTGGAGGAGATGCGCGGGATCGACCTGGAGGACTTCGACCGCGACGCTGCCCTTCGCAGCGGCGGCGTGCCGCTCTCGCCCACGAAGGAGGCGGTCGGCCTGCTAGCCGAGACCGCCATCCGCTTCTGCGAGGAGGGCATCTTCCTAGCAGCCGGGCCGGGCGCGAGCGCCCTGGGGAACCTCCAGCAGGACGACGCGCTCACCGCCGTGGCCATCTCGCTGCGCGAGGGCACGCGGCCGAGCGGGAGCTAGCGGGGCCGCCACCAAGCGGTCCGACGACGGCGGCCCGGCGTCCCGGGCGATGCCTCAGGGCGCTCAGCGGCCCGGCGTCCCGGGCGCCAGCTGGCTCAGCAGCCCGACGGCCCTTCGGCCCCGTAGACCTTCCGGCCACCTACGTAGGTGGCCCGCACCTGCGCCTCCAGCAGCTCTTCCGGCTCGACGGCCAGCAGGTCGCGGTCGACCACCACGAAGTCGGCCAGCATCCCCGTCGCCAGGAAGCCCAGCTCATGGCTGCGCCCGACCGCCTTCGCGCTTCCCTGGGTGTAGGCCGCCAGCGCCTCGGCCACGCTGATGCGCTGCTCGGGGCGCCAGCCGCCCTCGGGCCAACCGGTGTCGGCCTCGCGTCGAGTGACGGCCGTGTACACCGCCTTCAGCGGCTCGACGGGCGTCACAGGCGAGTCGGTGCCGAAGGCCAGGGTGGCGCCCGCGTCGATCAGCGAGCGGAAGGGCCACATGAGCGGGACCCGCTCCTCCCCCAGGTCGCGCTCGGGGCCGCCCGGGTCCAAGGTCATGTGCCGCGGCTGCACCGAGGCCACCACGTCCAGGCGCGCCAGGCGCTCCACGTCGCCGGGCTGGAAGTTCTCCAAGTGC
>CANOCK010000087.1 GCA_947564525.1 uncultured bacterium
CGGGGGCCGTGGCGCTGGGGACGGCTGCGCCCTGGGCCTGCCGGCCCTGGACCGCCCGGAGCAGCCCGCGGCCGCCCTCGGGCAGGATGTCGCGCACGATGACGGCGCAGCCGCTGCCGATCATGACCCCCATGCCCAGGCTCGCTACGATGCCCTGGGCCGTGGCCACGTCCCACCAGCCCGCCGCCGTGCCGCCCACGACGATGCCGAAGCTGCCCAGCAGCGCCCCGGCGAACCACACGCACACCGCGCCGGTGCCCACCAGGAAGCCCACGGCCATGGACATGGGGGAGTTGTAGATGCCGAAGGCCACTCCCGGCACCGGCGCGGCGAACAGCAGGGTGGGCAGCACGCCCAGCCCGTCGCGCAGCAGGGCGTAGAGCCCGGCGAAGCCCATGGCCCCGAACAGCTTCCTGCCGGTGCGCTCGGGGCTGTCGCCCGCCTTTAGGGTCTCGGCGGCCGCCTGGCCGATGGGGTATTCCAGGGCGGCTCCCTCGATGAAGTGCCGCCGCAGCAGAGCCGTGGCGGCGATGCCCAGGGCCACGCCGCCCAGGGCGATGGCGAGCAGCTGCCCGAGCGACACCTCGTCGGCCAGGCCCAGCATCCAGGCGCCGGGGATGGTGAACGCCAGGCCGCCGGCCACCATGGCGCCGGCGGACATGATGGTATGGGTGGCGTTGGCCTCGTTGAGCGTGCTGCGCCCGCGGCTGACCGCCTTCAGGAAGAACAGCGACACGATGGCCGCGAACACGATGGGCCAGGGCAGCGCCCCCATGCGCAGGGCGATGTAGAGGGAGCTGGCGGTGATGACGGCGCAGCCGACCACACCGATGGCGATGCCACGGGCGGTGAGCTGCCCTTGGGCGTCCTTCATGGGCAAGGGCCTTTCATCCGGGTGGTAAGGCCCCCATTATAGGCGTGGGGTGCCGTGGGCGAGCGGGCTACTTGTAATCGGCGGGATTCTTCGAGCTGGAGCCGGTCAGGTTGGTGGCGCTGCGCAGCTCGTGGCCGAAGCGCACGGCGTCCTCCCCGAAGCGGTCCTTCAGGGCGTCCTTGGCGTCGATGAGCCCGCGCCGCTTGGCCTCGTCGGCGATGAGCGGGGCGGGCGCGCCGACGGGCGCATGGTCTTCGTCCAGGTCGAACAGCGCGCCCTGGGTCTCGCGCGCTCCCTCGTCGAAGCCGCTGACCGCCACGCCCAGCAGCCGCACGCTGATGCCCGGCCGCCACACCTTGTCGATCAGCTCGCACAGCAGCGGGGCGAGGCATAGCTCGTCGTCGCTGGGCTCGGCCAGGGTGCGCTGGGCCGAGTGCAGGCTGCGGTCGCCGTAGCGGACCTTGCAGGCCAGGGTGCGCCCCTTGAGCCCCTTCATGCGCAGCCGGCGCCCCACCTGGTCGGCCAGGGTGGCCAGGGCAGCCTCAATATCCGAGCGCTCCGTCAGGTCGCGGGCGAAGGATATCTCGTGGGAGACGGACTTCACCCCGTCGTCGGCCTCCACGGGCGAGGCGTCGCCGCCGCAGGCTCGTGCGCGCATCATCTCGGCGTTCTTGCCGAACACGCGCTTGAGCAGCCGCTCGGAGGCTGCGGCCATCTGGCCCAAGGTGCGCACGCCCGCGTCGGCCAGGGCCTTCTCCGCCGCAGGGCCCACGCCGGACATGATGCGGGCGGGCAGGGGCGAGAGGAAGGCGGCCTCCTGGCCGGGGTAGACCACGGTCAGGCCCCGGGGCTTGTCCATGTCCGAGGCCACCTTGGCGATGGACTTGGTGGTGCCCACGCCGATGGAGCAGGTGACGCCGAGCTCGGCCACCCGTCGCTGGATGCGCGCGGCTATGCGCACGGGGTGCTCGGTGTTCAGGGCGTTGGGGGACACGTCGGCGAAGGCCTCGTCGATGGAGACCTGCTGCACATGGGGCGTCTCGTCGCCGATGATGGCCATGATGGCCCGGGACACCTCGCGGTACCTATGGAAGCTGCCGCCGGTCCAGATGGCGTCCGGGCATAGCCGCGCGGCGGTGGAGGCGGGCATGGCGGAGCGCACGCCGAAGGCACGGGCCTCGTAGGAGCAGGTGGACACCACGCCGCGCTTGTCCGCGTCGCCGCCGACGATGACCGGCTTGCCCCGCCATGCCGGGTGGTCGAGCTGCTCCACCGAGGCGAAGAAGGCGTCCAGGTCCACCAGCAGGATGGCCGGGTTGGGCCCCCAGGGCTCCAAGGGCAGCTCGTATGCGTCCTCTGCGTCCATGGCCCTAGTATAAGCTATCGAACAGGTGTGCGTGAAGAGCGTCGCAGGACGGCGCTGGCGGCGCCACCCCGCGAAGCTCGCGGACCGTCCGCCAGGCGGGCGGCGCGGGGCATGAAGAAGGCCCCGCAGGGATTCCTGCGGGGCCTTCTCGGTCCGCTTGCGGGCCAGCCGGGGTCGGTCGCTTGGGCTGCCCGTGGCAGGCGCCGTGCCTACTCGGCGGCTTCCTCGGCCGGAGCCTCCTCGGCGTCGCCCTCGGCAGCCTCGGCGGCAGCGGCCTCAGCCTCGGCCTTGGCGGCTTCCTCGGCCTCCTTGGCCTTGCGCTTGTTGGCGGCCTCCTCGGCCTTGAGCTGCTTCTCGCGGCGCTTCGCCTTCTCGGCGGCGGCCTTCTCCATGGCCTCCTGGCGCGCCTTCTTGGCGGCGGCCTTCTTGGAGCCGGTCTTCTCCTGCTTCTTGGGCTCGGGCTTCACGTAGGCGGCGCGGTCGGCGTCGGTCACCACGGTGTTGGCCAGGTGCATGATGCCGCTCTTGCGGTTGGCGGCCTGCTTCTTGTGGATGACGCCCTTGGTAGCGGCCTTGTCCATCAGGCGGCAGGCGGCCAGCGCGGCGGCGTAGGCGGCGGCGCCGTCGCCGGCGGCCACGGCGTCCTTGACGCGGCGGGTGGCGGTCTTCAGCTCGCTCTTGACCGCGCGGTTGCGCATGCGGCGCTTCTCGTTGGTGATGATGCGCTTCTTCTGGGACTTGATGTTGGCCATGGTGGTCGGCCTCCTTCTTCGCTCGTCGCCGCGCTTCGGGCGCGGCTCAGGTACTCGGTTTCCCGGGGGCCCCGGGACGGGCGGCAGGAGGGCGCTGGGCTAGCGTCTGCGCCGGAAGACCAGGTTGCAAGGGAGAAAGCTGCACGGATGGGCGTCAGCTCGATCGGGCGCCACGCCATCGCGGAGCCCGATCGAGCGGGTCCGTCGGCGGTGCGCGGGCGGAACGGGATTTCTCCACCTTCGCCGATCAGGCGGTCGTCTCAAGCGTGCGAGCCTTGTCCTTTGCAGCCTCGTCTGCGGATGCGCTTGCGCGCTAGCTCGTATGCGCTCTTCTGCACGAAAAGACAGGATAGCGCAGATCGGCCGCGAAAGCGAGGAGAACTTCCAAGAGGAGGGAAGGAAGGGGCGGCAAGCCCGGCCCTTCGGCTGGGCGGCCCGACATCGTAGCGGCGCGCGTCCGTTACGGCATCGTGGCCGCCCCGCTCGCCCGCGGTCCGGGGCGTCGGGAGCCTCACGGCCCGAGATGGCCCCGGCTGCGCTGCCGCGGGCGAGGTGCTAGAATGGTTCGGATTGACGCAAGCGCGAGAGAGGCCAGCGAAGACGTGGCTACAGACCCCTCCCATATCAGGAACTTCTCCATCATCGCCCACATCGACCACGGCAAGTCCACGCTGTCGGACCGCATCCTGGAGCAGACGGGCACCGTGGCCGCCCGCGACATGCAGGAGCAGCTGCTCGACACCATGGACATCGAGCGCGAGCGCGGCATCACCATCAAGAGCCAGGCCGTGCGCGTGGACTACACCGCCGACGACGGCGAGGTGTACCAGCTCAACCTCATCGACACGCCAGGCCACGTGGACTTCACCTACGAGGTGAGCCGCAGCCTGGCCGCCTGCGAGGGCGCGGTGCTGGTGGTGGACGCCACCCAGGGCGTCGAGGCCCAGACCGTGGCCAACGCCATGCTGGCCATGAACGCCGACCTGGAGGTCATCCCGCTCATCAACAAGATCGACCTGCCGGCGGCCGAGCCCGACCGCGTTCGCGTCGAGATCGAGGACGGCTTGGCCATCCCCGCCGACGACGCGGTGCTGGCCAGCGGAAAGACCGGTGAGGGCGTCCATGACCTGCTGGAGGCCGTGGTCTACGACATCCCGGCTCCCGAGGGCCGCGCCGACGCGCCGCTGCGCGCGCTCATCTTCGACAGCTACTTCGACGCCTACCGCGGGGTGGTGGCGCTCATCCGCGTGGTGGACGGCTCCATCGCCAAGGGCGACCGCATCCGCATGATGGCCACCGGCACCGAGACCCTGGTGGAGGAGGTGGGCGCCCGCCGCCCCGCCGAGTGCGCGCTGCCCGAGCTCACGGTGGGGGAGGTGGGCTACCTGGTCACGGGCCTGAAGGACGTGAGCCAGGTGAAGGTGGGCGACACCATCACCGCGGCCGAGGGGGGCTGCGCCGAGCCGCTGCCGGGCTACCGCGAGGCCAAGCCCATGGTCTACACGGGCCTGTACCCCATCGACGGCGACCAGTACGAGCCCCTGAAGGAGGCGCTGGAGAAGCTCTCCCTCAACGACCCGGCCCTGGTGTGGGAGCCGGAGACGTCCCACGCCCTGGGCTTCGGCTTCCGCGTGGGGTTCCTGGGGCTGCTGCACATGGAGGTCATCAAGGAGCGCCTTGAGCGCGAGTTCGGCCTCGACCTGCTGGCCACGGCGCCCTCCGTGGAGTACCACGTGTTCAGGAAGGGCGGCGAGATGCTCTCGGTGCACTCCCCCCAGGAGATGCCCGACGCCAGCGAGATAGACCACGTGGAGGAGCCCTACCTGAGCGCCAAGGTGCTCATCCCGCCCGACTACGTGGGCGCGGTGATGGACCTGACCGTGGCGCGCCGCGGTACCTTCGTCACCATGGACTACCTGTCCCCGACCACGGTGGAGATGCACTGGGAGATACCGCTGTCGGAGCTGATCATGGACTTCTTCGACAAGCTGAAGTCCCATACCAAGGGCTACGCGAGCCTGGACTACGAGTTCCTGGGCTACAAGGGCTCCGACCTGGTGAAGCTCGACATCCTGCTGTCGGGCAAGCCCATCGACGCGCTGTCGTTCATCGTGCACCGCGACAAGGCCTACGAGCGCGGGCGCGTGCTGACCGAGAAGCTGAAGGAGATCATCCCGCGCCAGATGTTCGAGGTGCCCATCCAGGCGGCCATCGGCGGGCGCGTGCTCTCCCGGCAGACGGTGAAGGCCAAGCGCAAGGACGTGCTGGCGAAGTGCTACGGCGGCGACATCACCCGCAAGCGCAAGCTGCTGGAGAAGCAGAAGGCCGGCAAGAAGCGCATGAAGGCCATCGGCAACGTGGAGGTGCCGCAGGAGGCGTTCATGGCCATCCTGAAGGTGGACGACTAGATGGCGGGCGGCGCCCTCGGAGGGTCAGGCCGACGCGCAGCTGCGAGGCTGCCTCTGGGAGCGCCCCGGATATGCGACGGAGGTCGAAGCATGGAACCGGGAATGAAGCGGCGGCTGGAAGGCTCGCCCATCGTCTACTACGTCGAGAAGGCCGAAGACGGCGCGCCGTGGGCGCTGCTGATCCATGCGGCTTTCGTGGACCATCGGATGTTCCGCACCCAGTTCGAGGGCTTCCGCGGACGCTGCAACGTCATCGCCGTGGACGTGCTGGGCCACGGCGGCTCCACCGAGGCGCGCCGCGGCGACAGCCTGGCGTCCATGGCGTCGTGGCTCGACGCCATCCTGCGGGCGGAGGGCGCGGAGGCGGCCCACGTGGTGGGCGTGTCCCTCGGCGGCGTGCTGGCCCAGGACTTCGCGTGCTCCTGTCCTGAGCGCGTGACGTCGCTCGCCTGCTTCGGCGCCTACGACATCACGCGCCCCGACCCCGAGCTGATCCGGGCCAACGGCGCCGCCCAGATGGCCATGGTGGGCAAGGCCCTGGTGTCGATGCGGTGGTTCGCCGAGGCCAACAAGGCCATCTCGGCCCACACCGAGCAAGCACGGCAGGAGTTCTACGAGATGAACCTGGGGTTCCCCAAGCGGTCGCTGCGGCATCTGGCGGCCCTGGGCAAGCTGGTCGGCAAGCACGAGCCGCGCCCGCGCAGCTACCCGCTGCTCATCGGCTGCGGCGAGCACGACCTGCCCATGGAGCTTGATGCCGTGAGGGCCTGGGCCACGGCCGAGCCCGGCAGCGAGGTGCTGGTGGTGGAAGGGGCGGGCCACTGCGCCAATATGGACGCGCCCGAGCGCTTCAACGAGGCCCTGGCGCGATTCTGGGGCCTGCCGCAGTAGGTGCGGCCCATCGCCTGCGCCAGCACGTCGGGGCTGGCCGCTGCCCGTGCCCAGGCCGCCCCAGGGCGCGGGAGCTGCTATCATTGGCACCATGAAGAAGCAACGCGAGGAATACGACTGGCTGAACGACCCCTTCGACGAGAAGAAGGCGGCCGAGGAGCTGGAGCAGGCCCAGATGTCGGGCTGCTCGCGGCTGGGCGTGGTGCTGGCGGTGCTGGCCGTCGCGCTGCTGCTGGCGCTCGTGGGCGTGGTGGCCTGCGGGGCCTTCTCCCTGGGCGGCTCCCTCGGGGCCTAGGCGCGCCTTGGACGGCCTGTTCGACGGATCCAGGGTGCTGCTGGCGCCCATGGCGGGCGTGAGCGACGTCGCCTTCCGCGCGCTGTGCCTGGAGCAAGGAGCTGATCTTGCGTTCTGCGAGATGGTGTCGGCCAAGGGGCTCTCCTACGCCAACGAGAAGACCCGGCACCTGCTGGCGCTCGCCCCTGGCGAGGAGCGCATGGGCGTGCAGCTGTTCGGCCACGAGCCCGACGTCATGGCGGCCCAAGCGGCCTGGGTGGAGGACGAGCTGGGCAGCGCGCTGGCGCACCTGGACATCAACATGGGCTGCCCGGCCCGCAAGATCGTGAGCAAGGGCGACGGGTCGGCCCTGATGAAGGACCCCGACCTGGCGGCGGCCATCGTGCGCGCCGTGGTGGCCGCGGTGGAGCATCCGGTGACGGTGAAGTTCCGGCGCGGCTGGGCCGAGGGCGACGAGATGGCGCCGGAGTTCGCGCGGCGCATGGAGGCGGCGGGCGCCGCGGCGGTGACGGTGCACGGGCGCTATGCCCAGCAGCTCTATCGCGGCCGGGCCGACTGGGGCGCCATCGCCCGCGTGAAGCAGGCGGTGAGCGTGCCCGTGGTGGGCAACGGCGACGTGCGCTGCGGCGCCGACGCCGTGCGCATGGGGGAGCAGACGGGCTGCGACGCCGTGATGGTGGCCCGGGCCGCCGAGGGCAACCCCTGGGTGTTCGCCAGCGTGCAAGCGGCGCTGGCGGGCCGCCCCGAGCCCGCGCCGCCCACGGTAGCCGAGCGCATAGCCATGGCGCGCCGCCACGGGCGGCTGCTGTCCGAGCGCGAGGGGCGCAACATCGTGCGCATGCGCAAGCACGCC
>CANOCK010000088.1 GCA_947564525.1 uncultured bacterium
ACCGCCCCCGACCTGACGAGCTCCGACGAGATATGCGACGCCTGGGCGGTGTGGGCGGCTGGCAGGTACACCGTGTCCTTCGACGCCAACGGGGGCTCCGGCGGCCAGTCGGAGGCCGTCACGGCCACCTACGACAGCGCTATGCCGGCGATATCCGCGACCAATCCGGCCCGCCCCGGCTACGCGTTCGAGGGGTGGTGGGACGCCGCCACCGGCGGCACGCGGTACTACACCGCCGAGGGCGCGGGCGAGCGCGCCTGGGACAAGGCCTCGGACGCCACCCTCTACGCGAGGTGGAGGGCCATCGGCTACGCGATCTCCTACGAATGCGCCGGCGGCGAGCTGCCCGAGGATGCCCGCTCCTCCTACACGGCCGAGGACGGCTTCGACCTGCCGACGCCGACGCGCTACGGCTACCAGTTCGACGGGTGGGACGTCTCCGGCGTCGCCGAGGGCGGCGCGCCGGGCCCGGTGCTGGGCGCGGGCGTGGAGGACGCCACTGCCGAGGACGGCTCGAAGGTGACGCGCGTCAAGGCCGGCACCTACGGCGACCTCTCCTGCACGGCGAAGTGGACCCTGCGCTACGACCTGGACGTGCCGGTGTGCGACCCCGGGTCGGTCACCTTCGAGGCTGACTCGCTCACGGGCCAGGTGCGCGTGGCCCCCGGCACCTCGGCCGAGGGCGCGATCCTGTCCTACATGGCGGTGCCGGTGGCCCTGGACTCGCTCTCCTGCGAGGGGCTGGACTCCTCGGGCGCCGTCGATGCCTCGGGCGGCGCCCCTGAGCTGGAGGCCATCTTCGGGGCGGGGTCGGCCTCCAAGGTGCGCTTCACGGCCACGCTCGGAGAGGGCGACGCGTCCCAGACGGCCAGGCTCACGGCCGGGGGCGCCTCCGGCACCGCATCGCTCGCGGGCCTCTCCATCCCAGCGGCGACCTCCAAGGCCGATCCCGGCCGCCTCGCCGTGGCCTACGGCCTGGAGCTCGACCCCGACCTTCCCATCCCGCCTGTGCGCGACGCCGCTCCCGTGGCCAGGCTCGCCTACACGGTGAGCCTGCCGGCCGCCGGCGCATGAGCCAGGCCAGGCGATCGGCTGGTCTGGCCGCAAGGCGTCGGTGACGTTATCCCCGTCCTGTGTTACCGCGTGGAGCTCGACCCCGGCCTTCCCATCCCGCCCGTCCGCGACGCCGCCCCCGTGGCCAGGCTCTCCTACACGGTGAGCCTGCCCGGGGCCGGCGCGTGAGGCGCGCAGCACGCGGCTCGGGCCGGCCAGGTCGCCCAGGCGTGAACGGGGGACCGTTCATCAGCTTTGTGACCTGGGTGACCCTTCGATCCGTTCCCTGCGACTATCGGGTGCTGTGCGGCCTGCGCGAGGAAGAGCTGCTGGTCCCTGCCATCGAGGTGGGCCATCGCCAGGAAGCGTACAAGCAGGGCCGCCGAGGCCCTTCGCCCAAGCGCGCCCGCATCGGCTAGAATGGTGGCGCAGCCGACGGCTGCCCCTAGGACACCGAGCGAAAGGCAGGCCCCATGCGGCACCTCTTGGCGAACCCTCACCCCCGCTACGCTGGCAAGGCCCTCGCGCTGGCGGCCTGCGCCTGTGCCCTGGCCGTGGCCCTTGGGGCCTGCGCGGCCCCGGCGGAGGAGGGGCCGTCCGGCGAGGCGCTGGTCACCGAGGGCACTACGGCGGCTTCCCTGATCGAGGGCACGGCGGAGGGTCAGGATGCCCCGTCTCCGGCCGACCCTGCGGCCTCGCCGGCAGCGGCCCAGGACGCCCAGGTCGCCCGGTCGGATGCGCGCATCGACGTGTACAACGGCTGGTTCGCCGAGGGCCTGGCCGCCCGCGGGGCCGAGGAGCTGCGGGGCGCCGGGTTCTCCGTCTCCGCCATCAAGAACGCCGACACCCCGGGCTTGGAGCAGTCCCATGTGGCCTATCGCTCCCCGTCCTTCGAAGCGGTCGCCCAGGAGGCGGCCCAGCAGCTCGGCATAGGCACCGTGTTCCTGGCCGAGCCGGGCGAGGGCAAGGGCTGGGCCTACGATGGCGATGTGGCCGTGGTCCTCGGCGGCGACTGGGCGCAGTCCCGCGGCATGGCCGCGAGCTAGGGACCTGATGCGAGAGGCGGCATGGCCTGGGCTGAAGGGAGGTGCATGATGGGCCGCTACGAGTATGCGACGGTATCGCTGTGCGATGAGGCGTACCTCGAGGATGCCCAGCAAGTGCTCGCTGACGTGTTCGACATCGCCATCAACGTGTGCGGCTTGGCGGAGCAGGAGACGGTAGGCGCGTTCTTGGCGTCTGGCATTGCCCATCAGCTTGAGCGCCATAACCCGGCATTCGTCGCAGGCTGCTCTGGAACCGAGCTCGTGCAGCTGATGCTGCCCTTTGCGGGGCGGTGGGAGGAGGTCGAGCCCGTGCCGCGCTTCGACCGCACGCCCGATTGGTGGGTGGGCTGGGCGCTCGCCTACTACCAGTTCGCGAGAGCAGCCAGCTACCGGTCCATCTTCTCGCGCGTCCCCTATGGGGAGATCCGGCAGCTGTATCATCCCCTGCACGAGGCTCCGGAATCGAAGTTCGTGGAGGTCCTGGAGCGGCGCTTGGCCCAACGCCAAGGCCCGACGAAGCTCAAGGTGCAGCGGGAGGCAGCGGGCTTCTCCCAGACCCAGCTCGCGCGGGCATCAGGGGTGGGGCTGCGCTCCATCCAGCTGTACGAGCAACGCCAGAAGGATGTCGACAAGGCCCAGGCCGCTACGCTCTTCAAACTTTCCCGTGCGCTGCACTGCGAGGTGGCGGACCTCGTCGAAGCAGCCTAGCCTATGCTATGGTTATCCGAACGGCAAGCGACTGGAAGGACTACCCGCCCATGGCTACCCTGAACGCCGGCATGACCCGCGATGCGGCCTTCGACCTGCTGAAGGCCCACAACACCGACCCCTTCCACATCGAGCACGGCGAGACCGTGGAGCAGACCATGCGCTACTTCGCCCGCGAGTTCGACCCTGAGAACGAGGAGTTCTGGGGCATCGTGGGGCTGCTGCACGACCTGGACTGGGAAGAGCACGACGACGAGCCCGAGCTGCACACCATCTACGCCGCCCCGCTCATCGAGGAGGCGGGCGGCACGCCGGAGCTTGTCCGCGCCATCCAGAGCCACACCTCCGACTTCAACCCCGAGCTGCCCAAGCCCGAGCTCCAGATGGAGAAGGTGCTGTTCGCTACCGAGGAGCTGACCGGGCTCATCGGCGCGGCGGTGGTCATGCGCCCGTCCAAGAGCGTGATGGACTTCGAGGTGAAGTCGCTCAAGAAGAAGTTCAAGGACAAGCGCTTCGCCGCTGGCGTCGACCGCGAGGTCATCCGCAGCGGCGCCGAGATGCTGGGCTGGGAGCTCGACGAGCTGTTCGACCGCACCATCCAGGCCATGCGCTCCTTCGCGCCCGACCGCGACACGTTCGTGCCCGCCGAGGGCTAGCGGCCCCATTCGCCGCCTGGCCCAGCGCCTGATCGCGTCCCATGATCGCTCCCGTCGCCGACGTTACGCCCGTCCCTAGCGGCCGCGCGCCCATCCCGGGCGCCAGCCCCGAGGGGGGCGCGGCTGCTCGCCCCGCTGCGCCTGCCGCGGCAGCCTCGGCGGCCAGCACCATCGACACCGCCACCGGCGAGGCGGCGCCCCCCGAGCTCTCCACCGAGCGGGTGCGCTCCATCTTCTCCCAGATAGCCCGCAAGTACGAGCGCTTCAACGCCATATCCAGCTTCGGCGCCTACCGCCTGTGGCTGCGCGGCATGATGCGCCAGACCCCCATCGGCCCGAACGACCGCGTGCTCGACCTGGCGGGCGGCACGGGCGACGTGGCCTTCGCCTGCGCCCGCGCCAAGCACCCGGCGCACATCCAGTGCACCGACCTGGTGCCCGAGATGCTGGAGGTGGCCCGCGGCCACTACGCCGACGGGGCGGCCGGCGCCGTGCCGGTGGGCTTCGCGGTGGTGGACGCCCAGGACATCCCCTACGACGACGCCAGCTTCGACGCCATCACCATGGCCTACGGCATCCGCAACATGCCCGACCGCCCGCGCGCCCTAGCCGAGATGCTGCGGGTGCTCAAGCCTGGCGGCACCCTGACGTGCCTCGACTTCTCCACGCCACCGAACCCGCTGTGGGCCCGGCTGTACCACTTCTACCTCAGGCACCTCATACCGTTCTGGGGCGGCCTCATAGCGGGCGACCGCGAGGGGTTCGTGTACCTGGGCCGCTCCATCCGCGCCTTCCCCGACCAGCGGGGCCTCGCGCGGCTCATGGAGCAAGCCGGCTTCCAGGACGTGACGTGGAAGAACTACACGGGCGGCATCGCGGCGGTCCACGTCGCCCGCAAGCCCGGCGCCTAGCCGCGCCGGCTCTGCCCTCTGTCGCTCGACCCGAGAAGGAGGCCCCATGGACAACCACGACCCGGCAGAGCGCGTCGCGCGCGTGCCCACCATCCACATCATCTCCGACTCCGTGGGGGTCACCGCCCAAGCCGTCGCTCGGGCGGCCGCGGCCCAGTTCGGCGTCAAGGACCCGAGCATCGAGGTGCTCTCCAAGGTGAAGAGCTTCGAAGAGGTGCGCGACTTCCTGGAGGAGCATACCCGCCATCACCAGGAGGTCTTCGGCGACCCGTCCATGCTGGTGTTCTTCACCCTGGTCAACGGCGACATCCGCGACCAGGTGGCCGCCTACGTGACGGGACACCCCACCATCGTGGCCGTGGACCTGATGACCAGCGCCATCGACGCCATCTCCCAGATGAGCGGCCTCAAGCCCACCAGCACTCCCGGTTCGCTGCGGGCGGTGGACCTCAGCTACATGAAGCGCATCGAGGCGCTGGAGTTCACCATCAACCACGACGACGGCCGCAACCCCGAGGGCCTTCCCGAGGCGGACATAGTGCTGGTGGGGGTGTCTCGCTCGTCGAAGACCCCGGTGTCGGTGTACCTGGCCCAACAGGGCTTCAAGGTGGCCAACGTGCCGCTGGACCCCTCTACCGAGCCGCCGCGCCAGCTCTACGAGGTGGACCATACGCGGCTGTTCGGCCTGGTGACGAGCCCCGAGGTGCTGGCGAGCATCCGCCAGCGGCGCCTCGGGAAGGCTACGGCCATCGCGCCGCGCTACGCCGACCTGGAGTTCGTCTACGAGGACCTGGACGCCGCCAGGGCCCTCATGCGCAAGCTGGGCTGCATCGTCGTCAACACCGAGAACCGCGCCGTGGAGGAGACGGCTCAGGAGATCCTGCGCTACTACGAGCGCAGCCACCCCACTTCGCTGGACATCATCGGCTGATCGGGCGCTGCGGCCGCCCCTGAGCGGCCCGGAAGGCGGGCGCCCTCGCAGGCGCTCCCGCTCGGCTGCCAGAGGCCGTACGACCCGCTCCCACCGGGGCGGTCGTGGTATCATAGACCGCTATAACACGGACAATCGCAGCGACCATGCATGAGAGGTGCCCATGCTCCTTTTCGCTCAATTCATCTTCCCCGTAACCTCTGAGCCCATCGTGGGCGGCGCCGTGCTCGTGCGCGACGGCAAGATCGTGGACGTGGGCTCGGCCGACATGCTGAAGCTGCGCTACCCCGACGAGGAATCCATCGACTTCGGCGCCGCGGCCCTCATGCCCGGCCTGGTGGACCTGCACACGCGGCTCGACCAGGCGGTGATGCGGGGCCTCATCAACGACGAGCCCTTCGCCAAATGGGTGGTCTCCTGCG
The DNA here is from genome assembly GCA_947564525.1 of uncultured bacterium. Taxonomy (GTDB): domain Bacteria; phylum Actinomycetota; class Coriobacteriia; order Coriobacteriales; family Eggerthellaceae; genus D16-63. The sequence goes on from CANOCK010000088.1 coordinate 5,728, forward strand.
CCGAGTACACCAGCCGGCTGGAGGCGCCCGACCTCTACGAGTCCGCCATCCTGGGCGGCCTGGACGCGCTGTCCAGCGGCATCACCACGGTGGCCGACTCCACGGTGAGCAGCGCCACCTGCCGGGCCATGCAGGAGCTCGGCCTGCGCGGCGTGGCCTACCGCCAGGTGGCCGCCATGGACAAGCAGCGCATCGACTACGCCATGCGCGCCGCCGAGAACGACATCGCCAAGTGGCAGGCCAAGGTGGACCCGGACCGCATCAAGATCGGCATCTCTCCGGGGGCGGTGTATTTCAACCACCCCGCGGTGTTCGGCCGCGTGTCGGAGTTCGCCACCCGGGAGGACCTGCCCGTGGCCATGCGCCTGGCGGGCAGCCGCGAGGAGTTCAACTTCGTCATGTACGGCTCCTCCATGTTCTCGGTGCACACCATGCACAACGCCGCCCGCGGCTACGTGGAGATCCCGCCCTGGCTGCCCACCGGCGTCACCCCGGTGCGCTACGCCCTGAACTGGGGTGCCTTCGAGTCGCCCAACGTCATGATGGTCCATGCCGTCCACGTCAACGACGACGACATCCAGAAGATGCGCGCCTACGACGTGTCGGTGTGCGTCTGCCCGCGGGCCAACGCCCAGCTCGGCCGCGGCACGGCTCCCCTCGGCGACTTCCTGCAGGCGGGGCTGCGCGTGGGCTTCGGCACCGACTCGCCGGCGGCCACGGACAGCACCGACATGATCTCCGAGACGCGCATGTGCATGCTCATCCAGCGCGCCACCGACCGGCGCCTGTTCCTCGAGTCCGCCAAGGTGCTGGAGCTGGCCACCCTCGGCGGCGCTCGCGCCCTCAAGATGGACGACGCCATCGGCTCCATCGACATCGGCAAGCGCGCCGACCTCATAGCCGTGGACATGTCCAGCTCGCACCACTCGGCCGGCATCGATCCGGTCTCCACCGTGGTGAACACCTGTTCGGCCTCGGACGTGATCATGACCATGGTGGACGGCAAGGTGCTCTACGAGAAGAACCGCTGGAACGTCGACGTCGAGGTGGCGAAGAACATCGCCCGCGTCATCGAGATCCGCTCCAAGCTGCGCAAGTAACGGAAAGGCCAGGCAGCCGTGGCTCAGTCGAAGAAGAACCAGAACAAGCAGCGCAACCTCACCCGCGAGCAGCAGACGGCGCGGGTCAAGGCGGCCCAGGACCGCGAGCGCCGCGCGCGGGAGAAGGCCGAGCTGGCAGCTCGCACCAAGAAGGTCTTCACGGTGGTGGTCTGCATCATCCTGGTGCTGGCCCTGGGCATCCCGACCGTGGCCCTCACCATGTTCTCCATGTAGCGGAAAGGAACGCGCGTGTTCGGCATCGGGGGCTTCGAGCTCTTCCTCATACTGCTGTTCGGCTTCCTGATCTTCGGGCCCGACAAGCTGCCGGCCCTGGCCAAGACCTTAGGGCAGGCCATCGCGAAGTTCCGCGACGCCCAGGCCGAGATGACGAGCCAGCTGAAGATCGACGAGCTGGTGAAGGGTGCCACGAGCGCCCCGGAGCGCTCGGCCAAGCCGGCTTCGCGGCCGGCAGCGACCGGGAGCGCGGCTGCAGCCAAGGCTGCGCCGGCCAGATCGGAAGAGCACACGTCTGAACTCCAGTCAC
>CANOCK010000089.1 GCA_947564525.1 uncultured bacterium
GCGGCGCGGGCCTCCCGGCGAGGACCGTGCGGGCACGGCACCCCGCCCGCCAGCCCTCTCCAGGCGCCGTGACGTTTCCGATGCAACCATGCGGCACGAGACCGGCGGAGGCCGCATCGCCCCGCCCGCGCCTTCGCCATTGACCGCTGATCGTGGGGCGTGGTATCTTCGGGGCGCTTTGGAAGTCCATAGGGGAGCTGAGGCGAGCTCGGCTGAGAGGAAGACCTGTCTTCGACCCTGGAACCTGATCTGGGTAATGCCAGCGAAGGGAAGTCGTGACGAACGCTCAGAGGACAAGGATCATCCGCATCGTGGCGCCCTGCGTCGCGTGCGCTCTCGTGCTAGGGGCCTGGCAGCTCGCCTGCGCGCTGGGGCTGGTGCCCAGCTTCATGCTGCCGAGCCCGGCGGACGTGGCCCGCGCCCTCGTGGAGGACGGGGCCCTGCTGGCCAGCCACGGGGCCACCACCTTGGCCGAGGCTCTGGCCGGCTTGGCCGCGGGCGTCGCGCTCGGGTTCGCCCTGGCGGTGGCCATGGAGCGCTTCCGCCTGGTGGATGCGGCGCTCTCGCCGCTGGTATCCCTCTCCCAGACCATCCCCGTGGTGGCCGTGGCGCCGCTGCTGGTGCTGTGGTTCGGCTACGGGATGCTGCCCAAGGTGCTGCTGGTGGCGCTCACCACCTTCTTCCCCATAACGGTGGCGCTGGCCAGCGGGTTCCGGTCCGTCGACCCCGACGCGGTCGACCTCATGCGCACCCTCGGCGCGAGCCGCTGGCAGGTGTTCCGCTTCGCCAAGCTGCCGGCCGCGGCGGCCTCGTTCTTCACGGGACTGCGCATCAGCGTCACCTATGCCGTCATCGGCGCCGTGGTGGCGGAGTGGCTGGGGGGCTTCGACGGCCTGGGCGTCTACATGACCCGGGTGCGGAAGTCCTACGACTACGACTCCCTGTTCGCGGCCATCGTGGTGGTGTCGGCGGTGTCCCTGGCGCTGCTCGGGGCCACCAAGGCCCTCGAGCGGGCGTGCATGCCGTGGCTCCGCGCTCGCCGGAAGGGCGGGGAGTGACGGCGCATGGCAGAGGCGCGCGCGAAGGCGCAAGCGCAGGTGGGGATGCGAGCGAGGGCACGGGCGAAGCCGCTGACGAGGACGCAGGCGAAGGTGCGATCGGAGGCGAAGCCGCAATGCAAGGGACGAGCGAAGGAGCAGACGAAGATGAAGGCAAGGGCAAAGGGAGGCCTTATGGAAGGGGCGGTGGGCCAACGGGCCGGCAGGACGAGGGCCATCGAGGCGATCGGGGAGATGGGCGGCCCGGGCGCCAGCGATGGCTTGGCGGGGCCGTCCTCGGTGCGTAGCGTCAGGCCCTCTCGGCGCTTGGTGGCGCCCGGCGTCGGCGATGGCTCGGCATGCGCGGCGTGCTTGCCGCCCGCGAGCGGCAAGGCGCCTCGCCCGGGCCGCGCCAGCGCTCTGGGTCGCCGGCTCTTGGCGGCGGGCGCCGCCGCGGTGCTCGCCGCGGGGCTCTTGGCGGGGTGCGCCCCGCAGCCGCAGGGCGGCTCCGGCCAGCCCGACGCCCCCGCCGCCGAGGCCGAGGGCCTGACGCCGGTGACCGTGGTGCTGGACTACACGCCCAACACCAACCATACCGGCCTCTATGTGGCCTTGGACCAGGGGCTCTATGCGGAACGCGGCCTCGACGTGTCCATCGTGCAGCCGCCCGAGGATGGGGCCGACACCCTGGTGGCCTCCGGCCGCGCCCAGCTCGGCGTGAGCTACCAGGACTGGATGGCCAACTACCTGGGCTCTGACGACCCGCTGCCGGTGACGGCGGTGGCGGCCCTGGTGCAGCACAACACCTCGGGGCTCCTCTCGCGGGCGGGCGAGGGCCTGACGCGACCCGCGGCGCTGGCCGGCAAGCGCTACGGCACCCTGGACGTCGCCACCGAGCAGGCCATCGTGCGGGCGCTGGTGGAGGCTGACGGCGGCGACTGGGACGAGGTGGCCCTGGTGCCCGCCAACTCCACCGACGAGGTGGCCGGGCTCTCCACCGGCCAGTTCGACGCCGTGTGGGGCTTCGAGGGCTGGGCCGTCCAGAACGCCGCGGCCCAGGGCTTCGCCGTGGACTACCTCTCCATCGCCGAGCTGGACCCGGTGTTCGACTACTACACCCCGGTGCTCATCGCCAACGACGCCTTCGCCACCGAGCGCCCCGAGGTCGTGCGGGCCTTCCTGCAGGCCACGGCCGAGGGCTACGCCTACGCCGCCGAGCATCCGGACGAGGCCGCGGACATCCTGGTGGCCCAGGCGCCGGAGGTGGACCCGGCCCTGGCCCGCGCCTCCCAGCGCTTCCTGGCCGACCAGTACGTGGCCGACGCCGAGCGGTGGGGCGCCTTCGACCCGGCCCGGTGGAACGCCTTCTACCGCTGGATGAACGAGCAGGGCCTGACCGAGCGGCCGTTGCCCCTGGACGCCGGCTTCACCAACGAGTACCTGTGAGGGAGCCTCGGATGACCCAAGCCACCGAACGGGAGAGGGGGAGCGCCCCCGCCGGCGCTCCCGACGCAGCGCGGGAGCGCGCCACCGCGCTCCCGCTCGCGCCCATGGCCGAGGCCGCCTCGGGGCCATCGGCCGCTGGGGCGGCCGTCTCGGGGGCTTCCCGGGCCCACGGCTCCTCTGGCGCCGCTCGGCCCGCCCCCGACGCACCCAAGCTGGAGGTGCAGGGCCTGAGCCTCTCCTGGGACGGCCGGCCCGTGGTGGCCGACGTGAGCCTGGAGGTCCGGCCGGGGCGGCTGGCATGCCTGGTGGGCCGCTCGGGCACGGGCAAGACCACGCTGTTCCACGCCATCGCCGGCCTGACGGCGCCCGACGCCGGGCGCATCCTGCTGGATGGGCGCGACGTCACGGGGCGCCCCGGCTCCATCGGCTACATGCTGCAGAAGGACCTGCTGCTGCCCGAGCACCGCGTCCTCGACAACGTGGCGCTGCCCCTGCGCCTGGCCGGCGTGCCCAAGGCCCGCGCCCGCTCCCAGGCCCAGGAGCGCTTCGCCGAGTTCGGCCTGGCTGGCACCGAGCGGCTCTACCCGAGCCAGCTCTCCGGCGGCATGCGCCAGCGGGCGGCGCTGCTGCGCACCTCGCTCTCCGGCGCCGACACGCTGCTGCTCGACGAGCCCTTCAGCGCCCTGGACGCCCTCACGCGCGCGGACCTGCGCCAGTGGTTCCTCGGCCAGGTGGAGCGCCTGGGGCTCACGGGGCTGCTGGTGACCCATGACGTCGACGAGGCCGTGGCCCTGGCCGACGAGGTGCTGGTGCTGGCGCCCAGCCGGGCCGCGGGCGGCGCCGCCACCATCGTGGGCCGCGTGGCGGTGGACGTGCCGCGGGCGGATCGCGCCGGGCTCATGCTGACCGAAAAAGCCCTGCACCTCAAGGCCGCTGTGCTCCGTCTCCTCGGCGAGGACTGGTAGAATCCCCTACCAGATGCCCTTACCGACCAGAAGAAGGAGGCTCACGCCATGCCTGAGGACAACGCTGCATTCGCAGAGATCCAGAAGCATCGCGCCGAGATCGATGCCATCGACCGCGAGCTCGTCGCGCTGCTGAACAAGCGCGCAGGCCACTCGCTCGTCATCCGCGGGCTCAAGCCCGACGCCAAGATGGGCTTGTTCGACGCCAAGCGCGAAGAGGAGATTTTCACGAAGATCGACGAGTACAACGACGGACCGCTGTACAACGACTACCTGCACGAGATCTATGCGACCATCCTCAAGGTGATGAAGGAGACTCCGTCGGTATGAGCGAAGACCAGAAGGCGACCCCCTTGCCCGACCTGGGCACCCGTGGGGACGAGATAACCATTTTCGCTGGGCCGTGCTCTGTCGAGTCGGCCGAGCAGTTCGACGAGGTGGCCGCGTGCGTGGCCGGCCTCGGGCTGAAGTGGATCCGCGGCGGCGCGTTCAAGCCCCGCACCAACCCGCACTCCTTCCAGGGCCTAGGCGAAGAGGCCCTGAGGATCATGAAGGACGCTGGCGACAGGCACGGCTTGAAGACGCTGACCGAGGTGATGGACTCGGCCCATTGCCAGCTGGTGGCCGACTACGTGGACGGCCTGCAGGTGGGCGCCCGCAACTTCCAGAACTTCAGCCTGCTCAAGAAGATCGGCCAGGTGACCGCCGAGAGCCAGCAGATGGTGCTGTACAAGCGCGGTTTCGCCGGCACCATCGCCGAGTGGCTCGCCGCCACCGACTACATCACCGATTGCGGCAACGACAACGTGGTGCTCTGCGAGCGCGGTATCCGCACCTTCGAGACGGCCACGCGCTTCACGCTGGACATCGCCGCGGTGCCGGTCATCCACAAGCAGTCGCTGTACCCGGTGTGCATCGACGTGTCGCATCCGGCGGGCCAGCGCGACCTGGTGCCGGCCCTGGCCTACGCGGCCGTGGCCGCCGGGGCCGACTCGCTCATGATCGAGGTGCATCCGAACCCCGCCAAGGCCAAGTCCGACGGACCTCAGCAGCTCACGCCTGCCCAGTTCGAGAAGCTGGTGGGCGAGCTGCGCGACATCGCGGCGGTGTTCGGCAAGACCATCGCCTAGAGAGCCCCTGCATCGCCGGCCGTCCGAGCGTCCGGCCCGAGCCCTCGGGAGCGAGAAGCGCCCGCAGCCCTCTTCGGAGGCTGCGGGCGCTTTGGCTTCGTGCGGCGCTCGGGACGCAGGGGATGGCGCGGTCCTTGATGGCCGTCGGCCGGTAGCGGGCGCGGCGGGCCCAGCGTCACCGGCCGGCAGCGCTGGGCTGTCGGCCTGGGCTAGCTGGCTGAGAGCTGCTGGGCTGCCAGGCTCAGGTTGAAGGCGAAGTACACCATGACGGCCAGCACCACGCTGACCACCACCTTGACGGCCACGTGCCAGTCGCTCCTCCACATGAGCACGACCCCCACCGGCCAGAGCAGCACCAGGAAGAAGATGATCCAGAACGTGTCCTGGTACCACTTCTTGGCCCCGGGGTCCTTGACGATGGTGTTGGCGGACTCGTAGGTGCGCTGGGACTTATGGGTCCAGTCGCCCGGGCGGCGCTCGTCGTTGCTGTCGGCCATGGGGACCTCTTCCTCTGCGGCGTTCCAAGGCAGTCCATGGTAGCATAGGGCGCTATGGAAAGGGGCAACGCCATAGCGCCGGTCTTCTACAAGCTGCTCATCGTGGTGGCCACCATCATATGGGGAGCCAGCTTTGTGTTCATGAAGGACGCCGTGGGCGTCATGGAGCCGGCATGGCTGATCGGCGTGCGCTTCACCTTGACGGCGCTCATCCTGACCGCCGTGCTCTGGCGTCACGTGCGCCGGGCCCTCACCAAGCGCGACCTGGCCCTGGGCGCGGTGCTGGGCGCGGCGAACTTCCTGGCCTTCTGGGTGCAGACCATAGGCCTTGCCTACACCACCCCGGGCAAGAACGCGTTCCTGACCGCGGTGTACTGCGTCATCGTGCCCTTCGTCTACTGGGTCGTGGCCGCGCGGCGGCCGAACCGCTACAACCTGCTGGCGGCAGCCATGGGCGTGGCGGGCATCGGCTGCGTGTCCCTAGGGGCCGAGAGCCTCTCCATGGGCTTCGGGGATGCCATGTCGCTGCTGTGCGCCCTGTTCTTCGCCCTGCACATCGTGCTGGTGGGGCGCTTCGCGAGCGGCCATGACGTGCTGGCCCTGACGGTGTACCAGTTCTGGATGGGCGGCCTGTGCGGCCTGGCCGTGGGCGCGGTGTCGGAGCCATGGCCGGACCTGGCGGCCATCACCCCGGACTTCTTGGCGAACCTGGCCTACCTGGTGGTGCTCGCCTCCTGCGTGGCCCTGGTCATCCAGAACGTGGCCCTGGCCCACGTGCCGCCCACCCAGGCCTCGCTGCTGCTGTCCCTGGAGTCGGTGTTCGGGGTGGTGTTCTCGGTGCTGCTCTACGGCGAGGCGCTGACCCCGCGGCTGCTGCTGGGCTTCGCGCTCATATTCGGGGCGATCCTGGTCAGCGAGCTGCTGCCCCGGCCGCCGCGGGCCAAGCCGGCCGCTCCTTCGGCCCTGCCCGATGCCGAGGGCGACGCCGTGGCCGACCTCTTGCAAGGCGACGCCATGGCCGCCGGCGAGCTGGAGGAGCGGCTCGCCTCCGCGCCCGACGTCCCGCGGCCGCCCGTCCGCTCCGAGCCCTAGCGTACGGTTTTGTCATCTTGGGCGCCGAGCCCCTAGGCTGCCATCCGCCCTTGCTACCCTGGGGGCATCGGCCAGCGCGGCGAGGGAAGGGGCGGCCATGGGGTTCCTTGAAGGGTTCGGCGAGCGGTTCGCCATCGCCTTGGGGGCGTGGCCCTTCGCCTCGGCGCTGCTCACGCTGCCCATCCTGGCGCTGCTGTACCGCCGTGACGGGCGGCTGCGGCTCGGGTCAGCGGCCGGGGCCTACCTTGCGGTGCTCTACGGCCTGGCGCTGGCGTTCTTCACCCTGTGGCCCCTGCCCGAGGGCACCGAGGGCCCGGGGCTGACCTACGGCATCCCGCCGCAGCTGGACCCCTTCGCCTTCGTGGGCGACATCGCCTCCGATGGCGCCAAGGCCGTCTTCCAGGTCATCGCCAATGTGGCGTTCTTCGTGCCCTGCGGGTTCTTCGCGCGCCGGGGGCTGCGCCTCGGGCTGCCGGCGAGCGCGGCCCTGGGGCTCGCCCTGTCGCTGCTCATCGAGACGGCCCAGCTCACGGGCGCCTTCGGCCTCTACCCCTACGCCTGGCGCACCTTCGACGTGGACGACCTCGCCTGGAACGCCGCCGGCGCCGTCCTCGGATGGCTCGCCGCGGCGCAGCTGGCCCGGTTGGTCCCGGAGCGCGCAGTGGAGCAGCCGCCGGTCACGCGCCATCCGGGGCTGCTGCGCCGCCTGGTGGCCTTCGGCATCGACATGGCCCTGGTGGGCCTCGCCGCCATCGCGGCCATGGGCTCGACCGCCGGTGCCGCCCTGCTGCTCGGCGCCGACCCGAGCATGGCCTTGGGGCTGGCGGGGCTCGGCGGGTCGGCTACGGCCATGGCGGCCTTCGTCGCCGTGGAGGGGGTGGTGCCCTGGTGCTGCGACGGCAGCACGCCGGGCGGAGCCTTCGTGCGGATGAGCTGCGAGGGGCGCTCGCGCGCCACCGGCCGGCGGGTCGGCTTCTACCTGGCGCGGCTCGCGACCATCCTGGCCTGTCTCAGCCTCTGGCCGGTGCCCTTGGCGCTTGTGGCGGTGCCGGTGGTGGGCGTCTTCTACCTCGCCGCCCGTGAGATGCCCTACGACCTCCTCTGAGCGCCTGGCCGTCGGGCGGGCCGCGCTTGCGCCTCCGCGCCGGGCCGCGCGCCCG
>CANOCK010000090.1 GCA_947564525.1 uncultured bacterium
GTTCACCGTGGACGCCACGCGCTACGCCTGAGCGGGCAGGCTTCGCGGGGCGGGCAGCGGGGCTGCCAGCGAGGCGGCGGCCCGCCCTGCGGACAGCGCTCCTCGCCCGCAGGGCAGCCCGTGCGCCGCGTGCGGCTATGTGGCGCGCCGGTCGCGCATCCGCGCAGGGCGGCTTGGGTGCGGCTCGGAACGCCCCGAATCGCGCTCCGCTGTGCCTGCGCGATAAGGGGCTCCCCGCCCCTCGGCTGCCAGGAGATTGCGCCCATAACCTCCGGGGCGCTCGTTTTGCCGAGCCCTTGCGGCTTGCGCCTGCCCCGGGAGCGGTCGCCGGAGGATGGCCCAAATAGGGTTCGACTGCTTTCCTTCGAGCCGCATGGGCCGGGCAAGCTGCTAGCGCTTCTAGCTAAAGCACAAGCGCGAAAGATCGGCGGAACAGCCCCTCGCTTGGCGCCCCGTCCTCGCCCTTCTTGCCGTCCTCGCCATCGCAAAGCAACCTGCATTTTCAATTGCAATAGAATTCAAGGCAATTGATATAATGCTGATTTATTGCAGGCATATGGATGGGAGATTCGCTATGGCTCGATGGGGTTGGCGCCTAGGGATCGCCGGGATGCTGTGCCTCGCCGTGGTCCTGATGGTCCCCGGCTGCGGGCAGGAGGGCAGCGTGATCGGCTTCGCGGACATGCTCCCGCCGGATTCCATGCACTGCGTGGTGACGGACGTGACCTCGTCCGAGGGGCTGCTGACGGCTTCCGTGCTCGACGGGGAGGCCCCTTGCTCGGTGGGGGAGGACGTGGTCATCGACTACAGCGGCAGCGGCATCCTCCTGCGCCAGGACCCGAAGGCGCTGATGGGCAGGGTGCTGCGCGTCACCTACTTCCCCAGCGGGGCTGAAAGCGTGATCGTCCCCTACGAGGTCTATCCGGTCGACCGCTAGCGCATGCCCCGCCTCGCTACCGGCCAGCCGCCGCGACCTGCTATAGTGCACCCATGGACATCCCCGCTCTGAAATACGACGACCGCGGCCTCATCCCCTGCGTGGTGCAGGACGCCTCCACCCTCGAGGTGCTCATGGTGGCGTGGATGAGCGCCGAGTCCCTCGAGCGCACCCTGGCCACGGGCGAGACCGTCTTCTGGTCGCGCAGCCGCTCCGAGCTCTGGCACAAGGGCGCCACCAGCGGGAACACCCAGCGCCTGGTGGAGCTGCGCTACGATTGCGACGCGGACACCCTGCTCGCCCTGGTGGAGCCTGCCGGCCCTGCCTGCCACACGGGCGAGCGGTCCTGCTTCCATCGCGGCTTTCCCGTGGACGCCTCCCACTAGGGGCCGCTAACGGGCGCCCCTGCCATCTTGTCAGGTCCCGCCCCGTTCTAGCTGTTCGTGGGCCGCATGTTCCCATCTGCCCTGACCACCTCCAGCCTTGCGGATGGTTTTCTCGATTACAATCGAGAAAACCATCCAAATAGGAAATTTTCTCGATTACAATCGAGAAAATCGTTCTAGGAGGCATCCATCATGATAAGGCGCGACCGCTACCTCTCCCAGATAGAGCCCTTCGTCGGCAAGGACGTGATCAAAGTGCTCACGGGCATGCGACGCAGCGGGAAGAGCACCCTGCTGGAGGCGATCAGGGAAGAGCTGGTGTCGGCGGGCGTCCCGCGATCGAGCATCCTCTCCATGAGCTTCGAGTCCCTGCGCTGGGAGAAGGCCGCAGCCTCTTGCCATGCGTTCTACGAGGAGGCAGCGAGCTTTGCCGGCGAGGTCGATGGCAAGGCCTACCTGTTCTTCGACGAGGTCCAGCAAGTAGACCAATGGGAGCGTGCGGTCAACTCGCTCCGTATCGACTTCGATTGCGACATCTACCTCACCGGCTCCAACTCCAAGCTGCTGTCAGGAGAGCTCGCCACGCTGCTGGGTGGTCGCTACGTGACGTTCGAGGTGTTCCCGTTCTCGTTGCGGGAGCTGGCCCAAGCGCTGCCCGACTTGGGGCACGACGCCCTGTTCGAGCGCTACCGCATCCTCGGGGGCATGCCGTTCCTCAGCAGCATCGACTATGCGCCGGAGAGCTCTGCCTCGTACTTGCGAGACGTGTTCAACTCCATCGTCTTGAAGGACATCGTGCAGCGGCATGGGTTCCGCAACAGCGACCAGCTGGAGCGCATCCTCGCCTACTTCATGTCGGAGGTGGGCACTACCTACTCGGTGGACAACGTCGTCAACGTGCTTCGGCAGGAGAAGCGGACGATATCCGTCGACAGCGTCTACAACTACCTCCAAGCGGCCGAAGACGCCATGCTCCTCACGCGGGTGAAGCGCTACGACCTCAAGGGCAAGGCGGTGCTGCGCGGTGGAGAGAAGGCCTACCTCACCGACGTGGGGCTGCGCGAGGCGCTCTTGGGGTCGAACGAGAGCCGGGTGGAGCTGGTCATGGAGAACCTGGTCTTCTGCGAGCTGCGCCGCCGCGGCTATGCGGTCTACGTGGGGCGCCTGGGGGAGCGGGAGATAGACTTCGTGGCCGAGAAGGGCGGCAAGAGGGCTTACTTCCAGGTCGCCTACCTGCTCGCGAGCGAGAAGACGCTTCATCGGGAGTTCTCGGCGTTCGACGGGATCGACGACAACTTCCCCAAGGTGGTGGTGAGCATGGACCCCATCGACTTCTCCCGCAACGGCATCCGCCACTGCAACATCGTCGACCTGCTCCTGAGCGAGGGCTGGTAGCCGGCGCGATGCGCCCTCGGCCGGCCCTGCCTGCCACACGGGCGAGCGGTCCTGCTTCCATCGCGGCTTTCCCGTGGACGCCTCCCACTAGGGGGACCGGGGCGGGTGGCGTTCTGCTACACTGGTAGGCACGCTTCGCACCGGGTCTGTAGTTGCGGAAGCGCCTGGCCGCAAGGCCATTGCGCCTCCTAGCCCACGGCAGATGCGGTCGAAAGGGTCCACGTAAGCGCAGCGTCGGCGCAACCGCCCCAAGCGGCTGCCGGGCGCTCGCGAGCATGGCGTATCCTAGGAGTAAGTCGCACCGCCCGACACCATCCTTTCCGCGGCACGAGGCCGCGGCGGGCGAGAGGGCAGCGTGCGGGCCGCGGGCCCGTGCAACCCCCCGGTGCGCGAGTGTGGGGGCAAAGACTAGGTCAGCCGGTGGCGAGGCGCCTGATAAGGCACGCAAAAGGAGGTTGCGTTTTGTCTCGACGCATCATGGCGCTTCTCATGGCCGCCGCCCTGACGGTGGCTGCCGCGCTCCCGCTCACCGGCTGCTCCTCGGGCGGCGGCTACACTCCCGAGCTCAAGTCCCCCACGGTGTCGTCGCCGGCCATCGGCCAGGACGGCACGCTGCGCGTGGGCGTGAACACCGACCAGTCGCCCCTGGCGGGCCGCGGCAACGACAAGATCATCGGCATCGACGTGGACATCGCCGCGGCCCTGGCCGACGAGATGGGGCTGAAGCTCTCCATCGTGGACGTGGGGTCCGACCCGGTGAAGGCCCTGCAGGAGGGCACCGTCGACATCGTCATGGGCATCGACGGCACCGACTCCCAGACCGACTACTGGACCTCGGACGAGTACCTGCCCACGGCCATCGCCCTGTTCGCGGCGTCGAACACCGCTCCGGTGCCCACCAAGGCCACCTCGCCCAAGATCGGCGCCCAGTCCTCCTCCAAGAGCGCGTGGGCCGTCAACAACGAGTTCGGCGCCGAGTCCATGCGCTCGGCCACCAACCTGGGCGACGCCTTCAACCAGCTGTCCAACAACACGGTCAACTACGTGGCCTCCGACGCCGTCATCGGCCTGTACGCCGCCCATCGCCAGGGCACCGACGCCTCCATCGTGGCGCTCATGTCCAAGCCCTCGGGCTACTGCATCGCCGTGAAGAAGACGAACACCGAGCTGCAGAAGGCGGTGAACGACGCGCTGTCCACCCTGCTCTCCAACGGCACCATCGAGGTCATCGAGAAGAAGTGGCTCGGCGTGGCCCTCGACCTGGAGGACGTGCCGCTGACCGCGGGCGCCCAGGCGGGCGGCTCCTCCGCCGAGGGAGAGGGCGGCGAAGGCGAAGGCACCGAGGGCGACGCTGCCAAGGACCAGGGCGATGCCGCCAAGGACCAGGGCGACGGCGCCGCGGGCGCTGACGCTGGCGCCGCGGCCTCTTCCTCCAGCAGCGCCTCGGCCACCGCGGTGGGGGGTGCTGCGTAAAGTGGGAGCCCTCTCCGACGCCGCAGCCCGCTGCGGCTTCGTCCTGGAGCGGTCGACGGACCTGGCTGAGATCCAGGGCCGCGCCCACGTGATGCGCCACGAGCGCAGCGGGGCGCGGCTGCTCTACCTCCAGAACGACGATGCCAACAAGGCCTTCTCCATCAGCTTCAAGACGCCCGCTGCCGACGACACGGGCGTCTTCCACATCCTGGAGCACTCCGTGCTGTGCGGCTCGCGCCGCTTCCCGGTCAAGGAGCCCTTCGTCAACCTGCTCAAGAGCTCCATGCAGACGTTCCTGAACGCCATGACCTTCCCGGACAAGACCATGTACCCGGTGGCCTCCACCAACGAGCGCGACCTCATGAACCTCATGGAGGTGTACCTGGACGCGGTGTTCCAGCCGGCCATCTATGACAAGCGCACGGTGTTCGAGCAGGAGGGTTGGCACCTGGAGCTGGAAGGGGAGGGGCAGCTGGCCTACAACGGCGTGGTCTACAACGAGATGAAGGGCGCCCTGGCCGACCCGGAGGCGGTGCTCTACGACGGCCTGTCGGCGGCGCTGTTCCCCGACACCACCTACCGCTTCGAGTCCGGCGGCACGCCTGCGGCCATCCCCGAGCTCACCTACGAGGCCTACCTGGACAGCCATCGACGCCACTACCGGGCGGACAACAGCTATCTCACCCTCTACGGCGACCTGGACGCCGAGCGGTTCCTGGCCTTCCTCGACCGGGAGTACCTGGCCCCGGCCGCTGAGCGCGTCGAAGGGCCCTTGGAGCCCAACCCCCTGGCCCTGCAGACGGCCGTGGTGGCCCGCGGGGTGCGCGTGCCCATGGCCACGGCCCCGGAGAACGCGTGCTGCGCCGCGGGCTTCGTCATCGGCGGGGCGGCCGAGCGCGAGCGCGTGGTGGCCGCCGACATCCTGCTGGACGCCATCGCCGGCTCCAACGAGGCGCCGCTCAAGCGGGCGCTGCTGGATGCGGGCTTGGCCGCCGACGTGCAGGCCTACGTGGCCGACGCCCTGGCCCAGCCCTTCGCCCTGGTGTCGCTGCGCGGGCTGGAGGCGCCCGAGGGGACGGCGGCGCGCCTGGAGGAGGTCCTGCAACGCGAGGCGGGGCGCCTGGCCGAGGGGGGCCTGGACCGGGAGCTGGTCCTGGCGGCGCTCTCCCATGCCGAGTTCGTCATGCGCGAGCAGAACTTCGGCTACCCCGACGGCGTGGCCCTTGCCATGGCCGCCCTGTCCGGCTGGCTCTACGACGACGACTTGGCCTGGGACTACCTGCGCTACGAGGACGTGTTCGCCAGCCTGCGGGCCAAGGTGGGGCAGGGCTACTTCGAGGACCTGCTGCGCGAGCTGTTCCTGGAGAGCCGCCACTGGGCCAGCGTGGAGGTGGTGCCGGTGGAGGGCGAGGGGGATGCCGCCGAGCGCGGCAGGCTGGAGGCCCTGGCCGCCGCCATGGACGCGCGGGGCTTCGAGGCCGTGGCCGAGGAGGTGGCGCGCCTGCGGGCTGCCCAGGAGGCGCCGGACGCTCCCGCCGACCTGGCCCGACTGCCCCAGCTGGCGGTGGACGACATCGGAGCCGCACCGGAAGAGCCGCCGTTCTCCCTGGCGGAGGGCCTGCCGCTGCCCTGCCTGCGCCACGAGGTGCCCACCCGCGGCATCGCCTACGCCACCCGCTACTTCCCGCTGGAGCCCGTGGCCTTCGAGGAGCTGCCCTACGTGGGGCTGCTCTCGGTGGTGCTCGGCCACCTGGGCACGGCGCGCCACAGCGCCGCCGAGCTGGACACGCTGGTGCAGAAGCACCTGGGCACCCTGGCGTTCTTCGCCGAGGTGCACGAGGGCCTGGGCGGCCGCGAGGACCTCGCGCCGCGGTTCGTGGCGGCGGCAGCGGCCCTGGAGGCCGAGGCGCCCGTCGCGGCGAGCCTGGTGGGCGAGATCCTGCGCGAGACCGACTTCTCCGACACGGCCAAGGTGCGCGACCTGCTGCTGCAGAAGCGCGTGGCCATGGAGCAGGGCTTCGCCACAGCGGGCCACAGCGTGGCCACCCAGCGCGCCGCCTCCTATCACCTGCCGGCGGCCGTGGTGCGCCAGGCCCTCGGGGGCATCGACTTCTACCGGTTCCTATGCGCCCTGCTCGACCGCTTCGAGGAGCGCGCCGCCGACCTGGCTGCCAAGCTGGCGGAGCTGGCAGGGCGCCTGTTCGTGGACGAGGGGTGCCTGCTGTCCTTCGGCGGCAGCGACGAGGGGCTGCGCCGCTACCTGGACGCCAGCCCCTGCCTCGGTGGCGTGGCGGCGCCCGCGGCCCTGGCGGTGCCCGAGCCCGTCTGCCGCCGGGAGGCCCTCATCGTGCCGACGGACGTGGCCTTCACCGGCGTGAGCTACGACCGCCGCCTGCTGGAGCCGCCGTCCGCCTATGGCGGATCGTGGCTGCTGGCCTCGCGGCTGCTCTCCTACGACTACCTGTGGAACGAGGTGCGCGTGAAGGGGGGCGCCTACGGGTGCGGCTTCTCCACGGCGCGGCCGGGGAGCATGGGCTTCTACTCCTTCCGCGACCCGCGGGTGGACGAGACCGTGACGCGCATAGGCGACGCCGGCGCGTGGCTCGGGCGCCTGGAGCTCACGACCCAGGAGGCCGAGGGCTATGTGGTGAGCACCGTGGCCGGGTTCGACGCGCCGCTGAAGCCCCGCGACCTCATCCGCCGCCAGGACGCCATGTTCCTCAGCGGCGTGACCCCGGCCATGCGGGCGGCGGTGCGCGAGGGCATCCTCGAGGCCACCGTGGCCGACGTGCGCGCCCTCGGCGACGCGGTCTCCCAGGCCGCCAGCGCCGGCTGCCTGTGCGTGGTGGGCGGCGCCGAGCTGCTGGAGGGCTCCCGCCTCGGGCTCGAGGCCGTCGAGCTGGTGGGAGGCGGCCGATGAGCCAGCGCTTCGACCACATCAAGGTGGGCGCCCACCGGGAGCCGGACCAGGTCATCTACGCCGGCCAGGGGGCTGCGGCAGCCGAGGAGGCGCTCGGGTCCGAGCCCGCGGCGGGGGCGAGCGCCGCACCGGCCGC
>CANOCK010000091.1 GCA_947564525.1 uncultured bacterium
TGGCCACGGCCGCTACGGCCATGAGGGACAGCTGGCCCGCGAGGGCCGCCGAGGCGGCGCGCCGCGCGGCCCGCGCGCCCTTGCCGGGCGCCATCTAGCCCACCTCCGCCGAGAAGTAGGCGAGCGTGCGCTCGTCGGCCGGCGCGAAGGTGTAGGAGCAGGTACACAGCGTGAGCGCCTGCTCCGCGCCCGGGACGGGACCGGCCGCCCCCTCGGGCAGGGGCGCTGGCCGCATCACGCGCGGGGGCGTCCCGTCCAGGGCCATGCACGCCCCCTCCAGCCGGGAGGACCACCATCCCTCGAAGTCCTCCTGGGAGGCGAACGACGTGCGCTTGGCCGGCTCGCTGCCCCGGATGCGCTCGGCGAACCGCACCGTGAAGGCGCGGACCTCCCCGGGCGCCTGCACGTAGGCCACCGGGTGCTCCGAGGCCCAACTGGCGTCGCCGTAGGAGGCCACGGGGGCCATCATCGTCCCGTCGTCCATGTGGTGGCCGAGCAGCACCGCGTTCTGGCAGCCCATGAGGTCGCCGTCGCACCCTGCATCCAGCATCACGGCCCCGTAGGGGCTCGGGCTGCCGTAGGCGTCGTGGGCGAGGTAGAAGGACGGGTCGTCGGCTCGCGCGGCCACGATGGGCTGGTCGATGCCGGCGCCCGGGATGGTGAGCCATCCGACGACGTCCGGGTTGGCGGACTGCCAGGCCGCCCAGTCCACCTCGGGCCAGGGGTGCGCCGAGGCCGCCCCCTCGACGGCCGACGCGGCCGCCAGCCCCGCCGCCACGGGCGCGACGGGGGCCACGGGCGCGCACAGGGCGGCCGCGAGGGCCGCGGCGCAGCCTACCGCTGCTGCGCAGCAAGACAGCTGGAAGGCGATGCCGCGGCGCTTCGCGGGGCCCATGCCCTAGTCCTCCTTCCCGAAGAAGCGCGCGCACGCCAGGCCCGTCAGCGCCAGGGCCGCCAGGGCGAGCAGGCCCATCAGCGGGCCGCCCGCGCCGCCGGCCGCCCCGGCTGACGCCCCGGTCTTGCCGTAGGTGCCCCCCTCGCCGCCTTGGCCCAAGGGCCCCTCCGGGCCCTCGTCGCCGGGGTCGGCCGGGAGGTCCGGGATGCTGTCCTCCGGCCGCACCACGACCTCGTTGTCGTCCTCTGCCTTGCCGGTGTTGTCGGCGGACGCCCAGCACCCGTTGTGGGCCGGCGTGTCCTGCGCGACCTCGGCGAAGGCCACGTCGTAGGAGACGTCGATGGCCCCCATGGGCTCGATGTCGTAGCCGGTCTCGGCGTCGAACCCGTAGATCGCGCCCGAGGGGTCGGACAGGTAGGTGACCTTGGCGGCGATGGCGTCCCCCTCGGCGTCGGCGACCTTGACCGACCCCTTGACGATCGCGGCGATGCCGCGGGCCTCGGGTGCCAGCTCGTCGTGGATGCGGGCGTTCAGGGCCGCCTCGGCGGACTTGTTGGTGACGTGCAGGGTGTAGCGGCCCGTCTCGCCGCCCTCGTACTCGTTGCGGTTCGACCCCTTGTCCACCACCAGGTCGCTCTGGCCAGCGTCGGTGGACCAGGTCTCGTGGTCGTCGGTCACCTTCGGCGCGTTGTCGGCCCAGGCGTCGGCGACATTGACCAGCCGGTCGCTGCCGTTGTCGGTGAGGTACTTGACCTTGTAGCGGACGAGGATCTCGCCGTCGGATGGCAGGTCGAGCCCCGTGTCGAGCGCGAAGCCGACGTGGCTGCCAGCCTCGTTGTCGACCCAGGACACCTCGAACGACCCGGCCGGCACCTCGGTCATCCCGTGGTGCTCGAACAGGCGCACGGACCCGTCGACTATCTCCGCCGCGCCGGCCTTGGCCGTAGTGAAGCGGTCGGAGACCTTGACCTTCTCGGCGACCGTGCCCGAGGCCATGTTGGTCACGGACAGCTCGTAGTCAGCCACGTCGCCGACGCTGAAGTGGCCGCCGTCGTTGGAGGACTTGGCGATGTTGAGCTGCGGGCCCATGGCCGCGATCTCGGCACGGTCGGTCACCGGGCGCTGCTCCAGGGAGTTGGCCGTGGCGTCGTTGACCATCAGCTCGTTCTGGAGCGCCATGTCGTTGATGGTGGAGTGGTAGGTGAGCTTCATGTAGCTGTAGCCGGTCACCTGGTGCGGCGCCTTGTCGTAGACGACCTCGTAGCCGCCCGACCCGTCCAGGTCGCTGTTGCCGTCGGCGCCCACGGGGTTTCGCTCGCCGTCGACCCGCGTGAGCGCGCCGTCCTCCCACACGTAGCGGAAGGGCATGTCGCACACCCAGTAGCCGGTCTCGTCGCCGTAGGCCTGGGCCATGTCGACGTGCCAGCTCTGGTCGTCGGTGCGGCGGACGGTCTCGCCCTCGTGCCAGCGGAGCATCAGCGCCCCCTCGGCCTCCTCCATGGCCACCTCGCGGGGGCTCGCGAAGCGGCCCCACTTGAGGATCGCCCCGGACAGCCCGTCGAGGCCGTCCGCCTCCACCTCGTAGCCGCGCTCGCCCTCCGCCATGATGGCGTCGGGCGCGAGCTGATCGGGCAGGTAGAGCGGCGCGCCGTCGGGGCCGCATACGGCCGCGCCCTCGCCGTCGGTCAGCACCAGGCGCCCCGACGCCTCGTCGATGGCCACCGTGCCCTTGTCGTCCTCGCACAGGTACAGCTCCACCCGCTCTCGCATGTTGTAGGCGTGCTGGCGCTGGTCGGTGACCACGAAGGAGTGGTCGTCGAACATGGCGGTGCCGGCCGTCTTGACGACGTCCTGCAGCGTGGTGCGCCGCGCGAGGGTGCCGGGGGTCTTGAGGCCGTTCAGCTCGACGTTGTACTCGGCGACGTCGCCGACCTGGTAGGCGGAGTCGGTCTTGGACACGTGCTTGTCCACGTCCAGCTCCGGTGTGTTGACCCACACGGTCTCCTTGTTGGACCAGAAGGTCTCGTCGGGCTGGTTGTCGGCCGTGGCCCGTGCCTGGTTGACGACCTCCCAGCCGTTCGAGGGCTGGGTGGCGCGCACGGTCCAGCTGACCGTCACCGGCATGCCATAAGGTAGGTAGTTGATGTCGAGGTTCCAGCCCCACGTCCCCTTGGCGGCGTTCGACACGCGTTTGAGGGAGTGCTCGATCGTGCGCGTCTCCTCCTCGCCATGGATGGCGTCGGACTCGCCCGAGACGGGATAGGGGACCTTGAACCCCTGGCCGTTGTCGTCGAGCCCCTCCACGCGGATGTCGCCCACAAGCTCGAAGGCCGCGGGCATGTCGTCGTCAGTGAGGCGCACGTTCTTGGCGAAGGTGCCCTTGGCGTCGTTGCGGATGGTCACGGAGTAGGTGAGGTCGTCGCCGACGCGGTACTCCTCGCCGCGCTGGTAGTCGGCGTTCTGGATGGGCGACTCGGTGACGTCCTTCTCCAGCACGAGGTCGGGGTCGTTGACGTAGACCTCCCCGTCGTCGGTGGCGTGCTCGTCCTCTGCGCCCGGGGTGCCCAGCTCGCAGTTGGTCGCCCAGGTCTGCGCCGTGTTGACGACCTCCAGCCCGTTGCCCTCCGCCGTGGTGATGCAGTCGTACTCGAAGCGCACCTTCGCCCAGGGGCGCAGGTCGCCGAGCGTCGCGCTCCAGCCCTGGGGGCTGGCGTTCGTGGCGATGCCCTCGGTCGAGCCGTCCTCCCAGGTCACCTTGAGCGAGTCGGGCAGCAGCTCGATGCCTGGGGCCAGCTCGTCGTAGATCGTCACGTTCTTGGCGCGGGTGCCGTCGGTGACGTTGTGCATGTAGCCGGCGTAGTGCACGGTGCCGAACTCGTCATGCTCGCAGCCCTCGTGCTCGGCGTGGACCAGGTACTCGTACTCGTTGATGGAGGTGGCCAGGTTGTAGTCGAGCACGGCGTGCTTCTCGATGCCGAGCTCGGGCTTGACCGGCTCGTAGCTCACGGTGTTGGTGGTCTGGGAGGTGCCGTTGATGGCGACGTCGCAGGCGTTGTCCACCGTCAGCAGGTCGTCGGGCGGCTGGTCGACGACCACCACGTCGAAGGACAGGGTGTAGTCGCCGCCCGTGTAGGCCATGCCGTCGGCAAGGTACTCGGGCGAGAACACGTAGGAGAGCGTCGAGCCGTCGCAGGAGGCCGTCCCGGCGCCGGCGGGCACGGGCTGGCCGAACGGGTCGGTGACCACGGCGGACCCCTCCACGTACTCGACGTAGGGCGGCAACGGGTCGGCGAACCTGAACGAGGAGTACTTGGACAGGCCGTCGGAGCCCATCTTGAACACCTCCTGGGACACCGAGTAGCGGACGGTGTCGCCGATCCGCACGCCCGTCACGAGGTCCTTGCCCCCGTTGATGGACTTCTCGGGGGCAGCCGGCTTGTGGTTGGTGAGCGGCAGGAAGTTGGCCGTCTGGTACATCATGCCGCCGTTGTTCCACCAGTCCGGGTCGGGGATGTCGAAGCCATCGGTCCATCCCTCCCAGCCGGCGGCCGTCGTCGTGGCCGTGAACGAGGACAAGCGCCCCATGTCCACGCGCACGCAGGCGCTGCGCCAGTAGTAGGTGTCGTCGCCGATGGTATCGGTGTAGTCGAGGTAGTTGCCTCCGACGTCCTTCACCGTGGGCACGCCGGAGAAGCCGACCCCCTTGTCCACGCCGGCATGCGTGCCGTTGTAGAGGAGGGTGTTCGGGATGGCGTCGTAGCGCGTGCTGGGGCTGACGAGAGGGTCACCCTTCAGGTTCGGCGCGCCGCTGGAGACGAACACGCCGGTGTCGCCCGTTCCGCCTCGGACAAGCGACGGGTCGATGGTGAACCCCTCGCCCTTGTCCATGGAGGTCTTGGTGTAGAACAGCGAGCCTATGTTCAGTCGCTGGTGGGTGTTCGAGTCGAAGAACTCGTAGGTGCACTCCAGCGCGGTGATGCCGAACTGGAAGGTGCCGTACGAGAAGTTGTCCGTGAACTGGAGCACCGGATGGCCATCGAAGGCGTAGCCGGGGTTGTAGGTGTCCGTCGCGCCGGCCAGCGAGCTCTTGCGGATCGTGTAGGTCACCTTGATGTCCACGGGCACGCCGGCTTCGCCGGCGGCGGCGGAGTCCTTCAGCATTCCGACCTCGTCATAGTACATGGAGACCGACGCGCCCTCTGCGCCCGTGCCCGAGGGGTTGAGGGTGCCGTCGGCGATGAACGCCCATCCCTCCACCCCTGCTGTCTGCCCGACGAGGTGCGGCCAGATGTTGGAGGTCGTGTAGACGTTCTCGGGCCCCTCCGTGGAGGGCGCGAGCCGTACGACCCGGCCTCCCTTGCACTCGAAGGACGCCGCCGTGAACGGCGGGTCCTGCCAGTTGCCCGTCTGGTTGACGTAGCTGCCCTCGTCGAACAGCTTGGTGTTGTCGACCTGCGTCACCTGCATGGCCGCCTCGGCCTTGGGCGCGGCCGTCGACAGGGCCAAGGCGGGCACGAGGCCCAGGGCCACCGCTCCCGCCAACAGCGCCGCAGCGCCCTTGCGGGCTCGGCGCATCCTCGATCTGAAGCTCATGTTCGGTCCTCTCTGTGTGTGTCGTGCCCCTCCCGGACTGGCTGCGCCTGCCCGGGAGGGGATGGCCGCCCTAGCGGCCCCGGGGCGACGCCTCGCGGGTCCCTCGCCCGCCGTTCGGCAGCGCATGGGACGCCGCCAGAGCCCCTTGCCCCTCCTCGCGCAGCGCCGTCGGCTGCCGCATCGCCTGAGCCTCCTCGGCCATGCGATGCGCCTGCTCGCGGGCGCTCTCGCGCATCCGGTCCCCGAAGCGGTCGGCGGCCAGGTCGTCGTCGGCCATCGCGTGCGCGAGCGCCGTTCGGGCCACGGCGCGGGCCCGCTCGGACGCCCCCATGGCCGCCCACGCGGACTCCCCGCCCAATGCCTCGGCGAGCTGTCCGGCCATCCAGGGGTCGGCGTAGGTGGTCGCGTAGAAGACGGCCATCGCCGCGAGCGCCTTGCGGTGCGCGTCCGTGGGGGGCGTCCCCGCCATCGCCTCCGCGAGGGCGCCCTCGACCTCGTCCGCCACCGCGTCGATGTCGATTCCCTGCATCCTCGTCCCCCTCCCCTAGAGGGCCTGCGCCATCTGCTGGCCGCCTCGCCTCGGCTCGCTCGCCAGGGCCTCCGCGGCCCGCGCCGCTCCTGCGCCCTCCTCCTTGAGGGCCGGCCGGCCCTCGGCTCGGTCGCGCTCGTGCGCGCGAGCGTACTCGCGGCGCTCCTCGCGCGAGCGCTGGAGCGCCTCGGCGAGGGCGTCGGGGTCGACCCGGATCCGCTTCGTCTCCTCCGGCACCCACTTGCCCCGCTCGGCCCCTTGGGCCTCCGGGTTCTCCCAGTGCCCCGTCTCCCTCACCAGCAGCGCCTGCCTCGGCCGCCCTTCGGCGTCGGACCTGGGCAGCGCGACGCTGTAGTGGCCTTGGTCGTTCTCCCAGGCCCTCACCTGGGCGGCGTTGACGTGGAGCTTGTAGAAGCTCGCGTCGGCCTCCGTGCGGGCGAGCCTCACGACGGTGCCCGGCGGCAGCGTCACCTCCGCCCTCTCCTGGCCGTCCTTCGCCCTGACGTAGCCTCGCACGCTGTCCTTCCCCCCGACGGCGCGGGGCACGGTGAGGTACGCGAAGTCCCCCGTCGCTGCCGGCGCTCCCTGCTGGGGGCCCTTCGTTATCTTGGCGCCTTCCACTTCCATGTCGTCTCCTTCCTCCTGCCTTGGTCCTGTCCTGCTCAGCGGCCCCTCGTGGGAGCCGCCGGCCCCTTCTCGGCCCGCGCCTCGCGCGAGAGGCGCCGTGCGGCCCTCTGCGCGTCAATGCACTCCGCTCCCAGCCGCGTGGCCGGGCCGTCCCGGAGCCTGGCCGCGAAGCGGGCGAGGCCGTCCAGCCCGTGCCGCTCC
>CANOCK010000092.1 GCA_947564525.1 uncultured bacterium
GATCTACTCTCTTTCCCTACACGACGCTCTTCCGATCTCCCCAGCGGAAGCGCGGCCGCTCGCCTTCGCGATGGAGGCCGGGCGAGGCTCGGCCCGTCCGGCGCGGCGCGGCACCCTTCGCCCAGGCGCCGTCGCCCCACCGCACAAGAGGGCGGGGCCCATCCCCTCTCGGCCCGAGGGCCTGGAGAGGGGATGGACCCCGCCCTGGTCTAGTCTGGCCTCGCGCCAGCGCCCGGTCGCCGGCGGCCCTACAGGGCTGCCGTGGCGGCCTGGGCCTGGTCGAAGTTGAAGGCGGTCTCGGCGGCCGCCGCAGCGGCGCCCTCGTCGCCCATCGCGTCGAAGTCGTCGACGGAGGCCTCGGCCTCGGCCACCGCCTCCTGCTCGATGCGCTCCAGGTCCTTCAAGGCGTCCTGGGTCCTCTCCTGCTCGCTCATGGCATCGTAGTTCGTCATGGCTCTCCACTCCTTCCGAATGGTCCTCGCGTTCGTCGGCGCTGTGCCGATGACCCTATTCTAGGGAGCGGCACAGGGCGATTCCATCACCGCACGGCAACGGCTCCGTTGCCGTTTGTCGCCCTCTCAGGGGCGCTCCTCGGCGGTCTTGCGCCGCATTACGTAGGCGCCCACGATCGCCGCCAGTCCCGCGCCCACCACGATCAGCACCGCCACTGCCTGCACGTCGCGCCCTTCGGGGTGGCCCAGGCGCCCTGCGGCGTTCAGGTCGCTCACCACCGGCGTGAGGTGGCCCTGCTGTCCTATGCGCACCGTGTTGTCCACGCTGCTGGGCACGAACCCCGGCGGCACGATCGCGTGGATGGACACCAGGGGCACGCTCACCGCAGCCTGGGCCTGGGAGGCGATGGCCTCGGTCGGGCCCACCGCCGTCGGCCGTGCCGGCAGCGCGACCTCCATCAGCATCAGCGCCGCCAGGAGCACCGTCACCACCCCGAGCATCGGGGCCAAGGCTCCCAGGGCCCTCCGCTTCTGCGCCTTCGCCTTGCTGCCCATGGATCCTCCTTCCCTCGCCAGCGCTCGCGTTCTCCATGGGCCCATGGTAGCCCGCGCGGCCCCACCGCCCAGCGGCGGTGGCCAGGCGATGGGGCCTCGTTGCGAAGGCGTTCCCGAGCTGGCAAAAGGAAGGGGCCTGCGACGGATCGCAGGCCCCTTGGGAAGAAGGATGCGCGCCCTTGGGCGGACGGCTAGTTCTTCTCGACGGTCTTCTCGGTCACCGGGGCGCCTGTCTCGGCGTCCTTGGCAGCCTTGGCCTCGGCCTCCTCGGCCTTCTCCTTAGCTTCCTCAGCCTCCTTGGCGGCCTTCTCCTCAGCCTTCTCCTCGGCCTTCGCAGCCTCAGCCTCGGCGGTGGCCTTCTCGGCAGCCGCAGCGCCGTCCTTGCCCTCGGCCGCGGCATCCACGGCCTCGAGCTGCTCGACGGTGCCATCCTCCTGGAAGCCCAGGTCCTCGGCCAGCTCCTCGCTCTTGGACTCGGCCTTCTTCGGCGTGGCCTTCTTGGGGGTGGCCTTCTTCGGCGTGGCCTTGGCGTCGGCCTTGCCCTTCTTGCGCACCGGCTCGGTCACCAGCTCCATGATCACCATGGGGGCGTCGTCGCCCTTGCGGGGGCCGAGCTTCATGATGCGGGTGTAGCCGCCGGGACGGTCCTTGAACATGCCCTGGGCCACCTTCTCGAAGATCTCGCGCACGAGCTCCTTGTCGTTGAGGTAGGCGATGGCCAGGCGGCGGGAATGCAGGTCGCCGCGCTTGGCCCAGGTGACCACCTTGTCCACGTCAGGGCGAATCTCCTTGGCGCGGGACTCGATGGTCTTGATGCGGTCGTTGAGGAACAGGGCCTGCACCAGGCTGCGCTTCATGGCCTTGGTGTGGCTCGTGCTGGTGCCGAGCTTGCGCCCCTTCTTGTAATGTCTCATGTCGTTTCCCCTCTTATTGCTTGAGGTTGAGGTCCATGGAAATGAGCTTGTCCTTCACTTCCTCGATGGACTTCGCACCGAAATTCCTTATGTTGAGCAGGTCGTTCTCCGAGAACTCCACCAGCTGGCGCACCGAGTGGATGCCAGCGCGCTTCAGGCAGTTGTAGGAGCGGACCGACAGGTCCAGATCCTCGATCTGCTTGTCCAGCTCGGCGTTGACCTCCTGGCCCTCGGGGGCGAAGATCGAGGGCTTCTCGACCTCCTCTTCCTCCTCCACGTCAGCCAGGGTCAGGAACGCGCCCATGTACTGGTTGATGATGTTGGCAGCGCCGCAGATGGCGTCGGCAGGGCTCATGGAGCCATCGGTCTCCACCTCCAGCGTCAGCTTGTCGTAGTCGGTGCGCTGGCCGACGCGGGTGTCCGTGACGTTCATGGTGCAGCGGCGCACGGGCGAGAACAGCGAGTCCACGTGGATGATCCCGATGGGGTCCTCGGTGCGCTTGTTGCGCTCGGCGGACACGTAGCCGCGGCCCACGCCGATGCGGATGCTCATGTCGAGCTGGCCGCCATCGGCCACGGTGGCGATGACGTGCTCGGGGTTGATCAGGGTGAACTCCGTCGGCACTTGGAGGTCGGCGCCAGTCACCGTGCAGGGGCCCTCGGCGCTCACGTGGGCCGTGGCCTCCTCCACATCGTCGCTCAGAGCCGAGAACACCAGGCCCTTCACGTTGAGCACGATGTCGGTGATGTCCTCGATGACGCCCTCGGCAGTGGTGAACTCATGCTGCACGCCCTCGATCTGGATGGCAGTAGCCTTGGCCCCGTCCAGGGACGAGAGCAGCACGCGGCGCATGGAGTTGCCGAGCGTGTTGCCGTAGCCTCGCTCCAGCGGCTCCACGATGTAACGGGCAACCGTGTCGTTGACCTCTTCCGTTGTAACAGTAGGCCTCAAGAACTCTGTCATATGAGTAAAGCCTCCTTAATCTGCCGCGTTTACTTAGAGTAGAGCTCGACGATAAGCTGCTCGCGAATGTCGGAGTCGATCTGGTCGCGCTGCGGCAGCGACAGGACGCTGCCCTGGAGCTTCTCGATGTCGACCTCGAGCCAAGCCGGCACGCTGACGCGCTCGTTGGAGATGAGCGCGCTCTTGATGACCAGCATGTCCTTGGCCTTGGGCGCGACAGACACCAGGTCGCCAGGGCGCACGCGGAACGACGGGATGTCGACGCGGCGGCCGTTCACCTGGATATGGCCATGGCGCACCTGCTGACGGGCCTCGGCGCGGGACTTCGCGAAGCCCAGGCGGTACACCACGTTGTCCAAACGGCTTTCGAGGATGCGCAGCAGGTTCTCGCCGGTGATGCCCTGCTGGCGGTTGGCGATGTCGTAGTAGTGATGGAACTGCTTCTCCAGCACGCCGTAGATGCGCTTGGTCTTCTGCTTCTCGCGCAGCTGGGTGCGGTACTCGCTCTCCTTCACGCGCTTGCGGCCGGCCTCGCCCGGCGCATAGGCGCGGCGCTCCATGGCGCACTTCTCGGAGTAGCAGCGATCGCCCTTGAGGAAGAGCTTTGCCCCCTCGCGGCGGCACAAGCGGCAGTCCGCTCCTGTATAACGAGCCATAAATGTGATCCTTTCAGTTACACGCGACGACGCTTGCGCGGACGGCAACCGTTGTGCGGGATGGGGGTGCAGTCTTGGATGCTCGCGATCTCGAGGCCGGCGGCCTGCAGCGAGCGGATGGCGGTCTCGCGACCAGAGCCCGGGCCCTTCACGAACACGGCCACCTTGCGAAGGCCATGCTCCATGGCGATCTTGGCGGCCGCCTCGGCGGCCATCTGGGCCGCGAAGGGGGTGGACTTGCGCGAGCCCTTGAAGCCCACGGTGCCCGCCGACTTCCAAGAGATCACATTGCCCTGAGGATCGGTGATGCTGATGATGGTGTTGTTGAACGTAGACTTGATGTGGGCAGCGCCAACAGCGATGTTCTTACGTTCCGAACGCTTGACGCGCGTAGGTGCGTTTTTCTTCTGTGCCATTGATTGTTCGCCTTCCCGCTATTTCTTCTTGCCGCCGATTTGCTTGCGCGGCCCCTTGCGCGTGCGCGCATTGGTGTGGGTGCGCTGGCCGCGCGTGGGCAGCCCGCGGCGATGGCGCAGGCCGCGGTAGCAGCCGATCTCCATGAGGCGCTTGACGTTCTGCGAGACCTCGCGGTGCAGGTCGCCCTCCACCTTCAGGTTGCCCTGGATGTAGTCGCGCAGCTTCGCCAGGTCGTCCTCGGTGAGGTCCTTGACGCGCGTGTCCGGGTTCACCCCGGTCTCCGCGATGATTTTCTTGGCCGTGGTGAGGCCGATGCCGTAGATGTAGGTCAACGCGATCTCAATGCGCTTGTCGCGAGGAAGATCGACACCAACAAGACGTGCCATGTGACTTATACCTCTCTCTTCCTAGCCCTGACGCTGCTTATGGCGGGGGTTCTCGCAGATGACGAGCACCTTGCCATGGCGTCGGATGATCTTGCACTTGTCGCACATTTTCTTGACCGAAGGACGTACCTTCATATCATGTTCCTTTCGTCTCTGTGCGTATCTTGCTCTATGTTCCACGTCCAGCCGCAGACGATAGTCTTCCAAACGCGCACGCCCCTCGGGCGCGAGCACGTCGATGGCTGCGCGGGCCTTCGCCCCGAGGGGCCGGGCGCCGCTTACTTGAACCGGTAGGTGATGCGCCCGCGGTTCAGGTCGTAGACCGAAAGCTCGACCGTCACCTTGTCCCCCGGCAGGATCTTGATGTAGTGCATGCGCATCTTGCCGGAGATGTGGGCCAGGATGGTGTGCCCGTTTTCGAGCTCGACCTTGAACATCGCGTTCGGCAGGGCCTCGGTTACGGTGCCCTCGAGCTCGATCACGTCTTCTTTAGCCAACGGAAATCCCTCTCATCGAGTCCATGGTTATACGGCCGCTTTGCAGCCGCAACGATAGATGGTAGCAAAAGATTCCGGCGTTGGGAAGGGAAAATCGCGCAAGTGCGCATAAAACCAGTGAATCAGGGCTCCTGATTTCGAGAACCTGCTTGCCAGGCGTGCGACTGGAATGCCGCGCAGCCCTCGCCCAATGGACGGGACCGCCAGGTACTTGCGCCCTCTCGAGGCGCGGCCGCCTTGTCGGCCAGATGGGTATGATAGCAGAAGCGCCCGCTGGCACGCAACCGAGCTGCGCTGGGCATGCGCCCTCCCCTTCGCCTTGGGCGATGGCGGCGCGCTGCCGCGCCCCGCGGGCCTTCCTTACGGTCGGGAAACGGTGCGCCCCTTGGGGCGCAGAGGGCTCCCCTTGCGCCGCTAGAATGCGGAGCGCTCTCGAAAAACCTACGCTTGAGCTGCGAATACCAATATACGGAAGCCTCAGCCCTTGCAAGCCGCGGAAGCGCTTGGTATATTCCCAAGCGGACAACAGCGGTTCCCTTCGGGGAAGTTGCTAACAAGTGAATAGATTTTCTAGCAGTTTCAATTACTGCGGTGCACGTAGCGAAGAGGGCATCTGCCTTTCAAGATCGTGCATCCCGGAATTGATTCTGGCTTGTTAGCAATCTTGCTGTTGTCCAACTGCGGTGGATGCCCTCCTCACTACGTAGTTGGCTTCAGCACTCGGCACGACAGGGGCTCCTCCGCAGCGGGACTTATCCACGCTACTGGAAGGAGCAGGCGCAATGCGAGCCCCTGTCGTCTCCACCAAGCCCAAGCTGCCCCTCGTCGCGATGGCCCTCCTGCTGGCCTGCGCCCTGGCGCAGCCGGCGTCCGCCGACGAATCGGAGCTCGGCGACTCCCCTCTGCTCGCGAGCCTGATGGGCAGCTCCCCTGCGCGCATCAGCGCTGCGGTGCCCTTGGATGGCGAGGGCGAGCCCATCGTGGGCTCGTTCACCGTTGACGGCCTGACCTACGCCATCGCCGGCGAAGGGGAGGTCGCTCTCGCGTCCGTCGATTCTGACGCTGCCGCTCTCGCTGCTGGCCCTGCTGGGGTCTACGGGGAGGGCGCTGCTGATGGTTCTGGCCCCGAAGGCTCTCAGAAGCCTGTGGTCCTGGCCCTCCCCGAGTCCGTCGAGTACGACGGCGCTGCTTACGCTGTCGTCGCCATCGGCCCTCGCGCCTTCGCCGGCTGCGAAGCCGACATGGTGACCATCCCTGCCACCGTCGCATCCGTCGACGAGCTGGCGCTCCGCGGCTCTGCCATCAAGGCCATCGAGGTGGCCGACGGCAACCCTATCTACTCCTCCTACGACGGCATGCTCTTCGATGCCGACATGACAAGCCTCTTGCTCATTCCCGAGGGCAAGCAGGGCGCTGCCCGCATCCCCAAGGCAGCCGAGGTCGTACCTGCCGACGCGTTCTCGCATTGCGCGTCGGTGACGGCGATCGAAGCGGATGCGGGCAGCGCAGCCTTCTCCTCGTGGAATGGTTGTCTATATGATGCTGCCGGCGAGACCCTGCTGAGTGTCCCTGCCGGGGCGACTGAGATCGAGATGGCCGACGGCTGCACCACCGTGGCCGCCGGCGCCCTGGAGGGCTGCGCGAAGCTGCGCTCCATCCAGGCCCCTGCCTCCGTGGCCGAGGTCAGCCCCGACGTGCTCGGGGCTGCTGGCGCTGCCGATGGCGATGGCGTGCCGGTCGCCTCCATCGGCTCGTTGGTCCTGACTGCTGCCGAAGGTAGTGGGCTGGCTGCCGCTGCGGGAGCCGATGGCGATCAGGTCGCCATCGTGGGCGATGCCCACGATGGCAAGGGCGGCTCGGTCGAAGGGCCCCAGGCCTCCTCTGGCGGCGAGGGCGACGGGCCTGTCGTTGAGGCCGAGGTGCCTGCCGATGACGGCGACGCGAATCCTATCCAGCTGACCTCCCTGGTCGCGCTC
This sequence comes from uncultured bacterium, assembly GCA_947564525.1. Lineage (GTDB taxonomy): Bacteria > Actinomycetota > Coriobacteriia > Coriobacteriales > Eggerthellaceae > D16-63. The sequence continues at coordinate 6,818 of CANOCK010000092.1, forward strand.
GCAG
>CANOCK010000093.1 GCA_947564525.1 uncultured bacterium
CGTATCAAAAAGATGCTTGTGACCAGCCCTTGGCAACCACCAAGTTCCAGAAAAAGAGTATTTTGCACCGGCTGGTTGATGGCAGGAACCTGAAGAATACTTCAAATTGGATCATGTCGACACAGTACAATTGCAACCGATGAAAAAAGGAACCATACCAATGGCATTCAGAGAGAACCTGCTGCATCTTCGATCAGCGAACAACATGACGCAAGAGGCAATCGCGGCGCGCATAGGCGTGAGCCGACAAGCCGTCACAAAATGGGAAGCGGGAACGACGACTCCCGAGATGGACAAGCTGCTTGCTTTGTGTGACCTGTTCGGCTGCACCCTCGACGAGCTCGTGACAGGCGATCTTACCGGAGAGGGGCCAACGCCCGCCCTCGTGCAGCATCGTGCGCCGTCCGACCTTTTCGGCTACGACGAGGTCATGCGAACCTTCGGTTGGAAGATCCCGACGGGAATATCGCTCATCATCTTGGGGGTCGCCTTCTGTGTCATTTTCAGAGGATTGTCCGATGTCGGAATTTTGCCGGAGAAGATCTCGGCAGGTTTCGGCGTGCTCCTCCTCTTTGCAGGCATAGGCTCGGGGCTGGCATTCATCATCAGGGCAGCGCTTGAGCATTCCGCATTCGTCAAACTCCATCCTTATCTGGAGGATTTCTACACAGAAGCCGACAAGGCGAAGGTGCGCGGACAGTTCACCCGGGAGCTCATTTTTGGCATCTGCCTTATCTTCTTGGGAATAGTCCTTGTCATCTTTTTCGGCTCCGAGACGGACGAGATGTCGATGAGCGATATATTCGCCGCTTTCTCTATGCTCGTATGCATAGCGGCAGGCGTTTGGCTCATCGTGCATGGCGGGCTCGCCTTGGGGCGCGTGAATATTGATGAATACAACAAGGAATCCGTAAAGGAGCTGAGCGCATCTGACATAGAGCGAGCGAATCTAACGGTGGAGCAGCGTGAGCGCGCGCTTGCGCTCAAGCGCGAAAGCAGGCTCGTGGGACCGATATGCGGTTGCATCATGATAGTAGCGACCATCATCGCGCTGAGCTTGCTATTCATCCCCTTGGGCAACGGCAGTGAAGTTGACGAATTCTTCTGGCTTCCCTGGCCCATAGGAGGACTTCTCTGCGGTGCCGTGACGCTGATCTTGAAAGCTTTCGGAAAGGCGGAGTAAAAGATCGTTCATCTCAAAGCTTTCGTGGGAGGGCATATCAGGAGGATAGGCAAGGGCAGTGTTTCTCCGAAACATTGCCCCCGTCCCATTGTTTCTTTCCGTATGCTTCAAGGGCTAAAGCTGAATGGGAGCAATCTCTGAAGCATCTCCGGCAGCATTCGGCATAGGCGCATTAAATCGCTTCACCACACAAAGATGGTGTTGATGACGAAATAGAGGATGAGCAAAAGCACGATTCCCACAGCCACACCCACAATGATGATCCACCACTTGATGCATTTCTTCGCAAACCCGACATCGTTATAGATGGAGCTCAGCTGCTCGGCGCTCATGTTCTTCTCGCGCACATCCTGCACATCAAGGTCGCGGACGAGCTCGTCTAAGGACAGGCCGTAGTAGTCGCTCAAGAGCACCAGCCGCTGGAAGTCGGGATAGGACTGGCCGGACTCCCATTTCGATATGGTCTGCCTCGACACGCCGAGCTCATGTCCCAGCTCCTCTTGGGACAGGTGCTTGGACTTGCGCAGCTCGATCAGCTTCTCGTTGAAATTCATGCCTCATCACTCCTTTGGATATTCTACGTGTTCAACGATGGGCTGAATGTAGCGACAGCGGCGGTTGGCACTCAACCAACAAAGGTTGGAAATGTGTCAACCAGTCTTACCATATGCAGCTAAAGAGGCAAGATTTCCTTATTGGCAAGGACGATACCTTTAACTCTGCAAATTAAAGAATGAAATGACGCACCCATGATGCACCTGTTCAGCGCATCGTTCCTTGCGTCTTTCGAATCATAGCATCGTTTTGCCGAAGGGGTGGGCGACGGCTCTCATAGGCAGGGGTGCTCATGCGGACGCTTGCCTCCGCCATGATGCCCCGGGGTACGGCAGAGGGGCACCTTGAGCAGGGAGTAGGCCGCGAGGCGCCAAGCCCCGGTATCGTCCGGAGTTCCCTTCATAATTCCTACACAACTCTTTGGGAGCTTGGGCCTAGCTAGGCTGCGCCTTGAGCTTAGAAAGCTCCTCCGCGAACGCCTCGCGCGCCGTCCTGTAGCCGAGCGGCCTGCGTGGGAAGTCGTTCACCCACGCCGTGGCCGTCATCATCTCCTCCTCGGACATCTTTCCGAGGTCGGAGCCCTTCTCGTAGCCAGCTCGGCGGAGCATCCGGTTGCAGTTCTCGTTGCTACCGCGCTCTGACGAGCAGTAGGGGTGGGCGTAGTAGATCGCTGTCCTGGGCTGGTCGTGTCCAGGGAGCGCAGAGCGCTCCAGCCCCTCCCAGTCTTGGAATTCCGCCCCGTTGTCGAAGGTGACGGATTTGAACGCCTCTCGGAAGAGCGGGCCGAACTTCGCCTCCAGGGCGTCGAACGCCTCCACTACCCGGAAGGCCTGCTTCGTCTCGAGGCGCTTCGTGATGACGAAGCGCGTCTTGCGCTCGACGAGGGTGAGAACGACGGCCTTCGTCTTCTGCTTCCCGACTATCAGGTCTCCCTCCCAGTGGCCGAACACCTTCCGTCCGGCGACCTCCTCCGGCCTGAGCTCGATGGAGGTGCCGCTCACGTTGTGATGGGCATGCCGATACCGGTTCTTCTCCTTGCGTCGCCGCGCCCTCCCCTGGGGAAGGTGCCTCTCCTCCACGTCGAGCAGGACGCCCTTGTGCACGTAGGAGTACACAGTCGGCACGCTTATCCTGAGGCTGATGAGGCCGTGCTCGCGGGCGTAGCCGAGCGCCGCCGCCGGGGACCAGCTCTGCTCGACGATGAGGTCGCGCAGCGTCCTGGCTGCTGCCAGGTCATGCCCGATCTTCAGGCCGGTCCCCTTGGCGCTCTGGCGCCGCTCGTGCATCATCTGCGCATGGTCCGCCTTGTACGCCATGACGTAGCGGTACGACCGGCGCGTGTCCATCTGCTCGCAGCTCCCTCGCCTTATCTCGCGCTGGATCGTCCGGCGGCTGCGGCCGAGCTTGCGCGCGATGCCAGATATGCTCGTGCCTGCCGCCAGCTCGACCTCGATGTAGTAGCGCTCCGCCTCGTTGAGGTACCGTCCGGTCCGCTTCCTTCGCTTCTCCTCCATTGGGGTCCTCTCTCTTGACGCTTGTTGGCCGCTGCTCATCGGCCGTTTCAATAGTAGGACTTCAGGTGCAACTGTAGTAAACCAAGATTTACTCAATAGGATGCTGAGTTGACCTAGGAGCTATGACGTGGTCGTGCACCTCCCGCTGCCCAGCTGTGTATTGTGCAGAAATATACATATACATAATACATAATGTAATTGCACATCTGAAAATACCATGTAGTATGTATACATAATATGTTATGTATTAAATATGAAGATGAACAATCAACGTACTGCACAAGGAGGATAGGGCGTACGATCGTCGTGCATGATCGAAGGAGAAAGGGGCTTGAGCCATGGCGACGACCATATGCTTCGCAAACCAGAAGGGAGGGGTCGCCAAGACCACCTCCTGCGTGAACACGGCCTTCGCCCTCGCCGAGGCTGGCAGGCGCGTGCTGGTGGTGGACATGGACCCGCAGACCAACGCCACCCAGGGCCTAGGGGTGCAGACCAGTGAGGGCCATCCGACGGTGATCGACCTGCTGCGCGCCCTCGCGAAGGACAGGCCGGAGGACCCGGCTGCGGCGGTCGTGGCCGCCGGGCCGGTGGACGTGCTGCCGGGCTCGGTCGAGCTGTTCGGTTCGGACAGCGAGTTCACCGATCTCGGCAAGGAGCACATGCTGAGCGAGGTGCTGGCGCCCTTGCGGGCATCGTACGACTACGTGCTAATCGACACGCCGCCCAACCTGGGGTGGAACGTGGTGAACGCCCTGACGGCCACCGACCTGGTGGTCATACCCTCGTCCCCCACGTACTGGTCCAACGAGGCGATCGTGAAGCTGCAGAGGACCATCGCCACCGTGCGCCGCTACTCCAATCCGCGCATCGAGGTGGCCGGTGTGCTCGTCACGGATGCCGAGCAGAGGACGACCTCCGCGAAGGCCAACATCGGCCTCGTGCAGCGCATCGCGGACAAGTGCGGCATCGAGGCGTTCGACGTGGTGATACCCCATGCCGTCGCCGTGCGCGACAGCGTCGACGCCGGGCGGCCGCTGCTCGCGCGCTCGCCGCTGTCGAAGCCGGCGATCGCGTATAGAATGTTCGCCGAGGAGATCGAGAGGAAGGTGGCCTAGGGCATGGGCATGGAGCTTGACGAGGCGATGGCGGCTCGGCTGTTCTCGGGCGTCACCGCCGACAGCACCGGCAGGGCGGAGGGCGGCATCGAGTCCTCCGCGCGCCCGGAGGACGGCATCCCGGCCGACCTTGGAGGCGAGGGCCCAGGGGCCCCCCTCGGGCAGGGCGACGAGGGGGCTGCGCCCGCAGGGCCGCAGCAGACGGCGCCGGCCGAGGGCACAGGCGAGCCGGGCGCGCCTGCCGCCCTCGACATCTTCGAGGGCATGCGAACCGCCAGCAGCACGAAGGGGTGCCGCCTCAACATGGCCGTCTTCCCCGCCGAGGCAGCGCGCTGGCGGGCGGCTGCGGCTCGCAACGGCGTGTCGCTGACGAGCTTCGTCGAGGCGGTGCTCAACGACTTCTGCGACCGCAACGGCTACTAGGCGCCATGGGCGCCTAGCCGGACGGCGCGGAGTCCGACTTGACGGGCGAGCGCACCTGGGACCCGCCGCGGGCGGCCGTGGCCCCCGGCTTCGAGGCCAGCGCGTGCGCAGCCTCCCTCATGGCCTCGCCCTCGGGCTGCACCCGCACGGTGGCCTCCCTGCGCTCCTCCTGCCCCTTGCCGCCCATCGCCCCTCCATCCACGATTGCCTGATGCCAGGCTCGGATTCTACCATCGGGGCGTCGGATGCGATGCCCGGAGGCGCTGCCCGGGGCAGTGTCGCTTGACACGACCCTACACGTCGCCCTAGGCTTAGGGCGACGCAGCAAGTATCGTGACTTGTACGGATGTCCGTACAGTCACACTTGCCCTGCGGGGCGACGGAGGCGGCGCGAGCGCCGCCCTCCGACGGGTCGGCGTCGGCCGCAGCGGCCAGGGCGGCGAGGCCCCGCAGCCGCGAGCCCGTAGCGGGCGCGCGGGACGAAAAGAGCATACGGATCGGCGCCCCTCCGGCGCTGCCGCTCCAACCAAAACAGGCGGCGCTGGGAGGGCCAAGAGGGTAAGGAGGGAGCCAGGATGGCCCCGTCCAGCGCATCCAACGGGAGGCGTGCCGGAGCGTGCAGGCGCTTCGAGGTGCGGCTCACCCAAGGCGAGCACGACATGCTCGCGGACAAGGCCCGCCGGCTCGGCATGAGCCGGTCTGACTACGTCAGGCTCGCCATCGCGCTGCCCGTCGGCTACGCCCGCGACGCGGCGGCCGGCTCCCCTCTGCCCCTCGTCGCCATAGACCCCTGGGCCATCGCGGCGCTGAAGGCAGAGCTCGCCCGTGAGGGCAACAACCTCAACCAGGCGGCGCGGGCCCTCAACCTCGTCGGCCGCAAGTACGCCTCCGGGTCCCTCCGCGGCGACCGTGCCGAGGAGGTGGCCTCCCTAGCCGCTCGGGCCCTGGAGTCCCTGCGGGCGGCGGAGGCGGCCTACGAGCGGATCGCGGGGGCCGTTGAGGGGCTCGCGGCGCGCGAGGGCATCGCCTTGCGCCGGAGGCGGTGATCCGGTTGCCGTACCTCAAGCCCATCAAGGGGCGAACCTCGGTCAGGCCGGTGCGGGACTACCTGCTGCGGGGCGGCCGTGCGCTCGCCGAGGACCTCGTCAACCTCTGCGAGCGCGACGCCTCCGGTGCGGACTGGGCGCAGCAGATGGATGCCACCCGCAGGCTGTGCGGCACCGATGCCGGGCGCGGCGGCCGCCGCGCCCGCACCTACAACCACTACGTGCTGTCGCCCGACCCGGCCGACGGGGTCTCCCTGGAGGAGCTGAGGGCGTTCGTCACCGAGTTCCTGGACCGCGCCTTCGAGGGCAGGTTCCAGGTCGCCGTGGTCTACCACGACGACAGCGCCTCCCGCCTGGCGGCGGGGCAGGAGGGGATCCTCCACGCCCACCTCGTCGTCAACAACGCCAACATCGTGGACGGAGGGCGCCTGGCCCCATGGCTCACGCCGTCCAGGGTCCGACGGATCGACGTGCTCTGCCAGTCCATGGCCGACGAGCGCGGCTGGGGCAGCTTCTCGGCGAAGGCGGCCAAGGACGCAGAGGCGGCGCGGGCAGGGCAGCGAGGCTTCGCGGGGATATCCCTGGACGGCGAGCGCAGCGAGACGGCCAGGGCGCCCTACTCCAGCGCACGCGCCGACGCGGCCACGCTCCCCGAGAGGGCGCTGCGGGCGGCTGGGTCGTGGTCATGGAAGGACGACCTGCGCGCCAGGGCGCGCGTGGCCATGGCCCTGTCGGGCAGCGAGGCCGAGTACCTGGAGGCCCTCGGCGCGCTCGACGTGAGGGTGGCGGCGGGATCCTCGGGCGAGTGGGTCTACGCCCATCCCGACGACCCGGGCCGGTGGAGGGCGTCGGGCGCGAGGCTCGGCGCGCCCTTCTCCCGCGCGGGCGCGCGCAGCGCGCTCGCGGCGCGGCCCGCCCTACGCCCCGCC
>CANOCK010000094.1 GCA_947564525.1 uncultured bacterium
GCGGGCGATCGGGCTGATCTGCGTCGCGACGTGCTTGCGCAGCTCGGCGGCGAGGGGGCGCCGCGCCAACAGCAGCAGCGCGCAAGCCAGGAGCGCGGTCGCCCCGGCGCAGGCCCAGGCCAGCCACGGCCAGCTGGCGGCGCCCACCGCCACCAGCAGCAGGGGCGCCAGGCCCAATCCCAGGCTGTAGATCAGGTACTTCGCGTAGTCGTGGACGAAGGCGCCCCGGTAGGCCACCACCAGCGCGGCGTTGGTCAGCACCGCCACCAGGCACAGCCCCGGTATGGCCAGGGAGGCGGCCACGGGCGAGCCATCCGCCAGCCACCAGAGCGTCGTGCCGGCCAGCAGCACCAGGAAGTAGCGCTCCGCCACGCGCACGAAGTCCGGCGAATGGGCCAGTACGTTGCGCAGGAACAGGTAGTTGACCGCCAGCCCCACGCAGGCGAGGGCCACGGGCCAGGGCCGCAGGTCGAGCCACCAGCCCAGGGCCAGCACCGCCACCAAGGCCGTCACCGACAGCGCCGCCAGGGCGCGCCGCGCAGCGCGGGCGGGGCGGTGGGCCTCCCGCACGGGGAAGGGCGCCGGCTCGGGCTCTCCCGCAAGCGCGCTTCCGCACAGTGGGCAGCGGTCCAGCGCGCCCGAGAACCCCACCTGGCACTCATCGCAGGTGCGCATGGCCGCTCCTCTCCTTCCGTACGGCGCCCATCTGGCGCACCGTCTCCTCGAAGCGCATCTCCCGCACGCGCCGGTCCACCTGCTGGGCGTCCTGGTTGATGTCGATGCGCCCCTGGATGCCCTGGTCGGCGAAGATGCGGCAGAGGCTGCGCACCACGGCCAGGCTCCGGTAGGCGGTGGATATGCCGATGGACAGGTCGTCGTCGAAGGTGCATGCCACGAAGTTGAGCCCCCGGGTGGAGGTCAGCACGCTCACGCTGCGCACGAAGGGCGCGGCCGAGGCCGGCAGCGTCACGCGCCCCAGGCTGGAGACCGTGGTGGTCACCTCGCGCGCCGCCATCCGGTCAGCCAGGCCCAGCACCAGGTCCTTTGCGAACAGTGGCGCCAGGCGCAGCGCCGCGTTCTTCTCCAGCGCCACCATGCGGTTCATGCGGCCCTTCACGGCATCGGCGGTGCAGCTGGCCAGGATCTGCTGCTGCACTTGGGCCGCCACCGCATCCAGCGGCTCGTCGGAAGGGCCGGGCGTGTAGCTGACGAAGGCCAGCCCGAAGAAGTTGCGCATGGTGGTCGACTCGAAGAACTGCCGCAGGTCCACCGGCACGTCCAGCCGGATGGGGCGGCTGCGGTCGCGCGCGGGCATCTCGGCGCGGATGGCGCAGATCACCGCGGCGATGATGAGCGAGGTGACGCTCACCCCCATGCTGCGCGCCCACTGGTGCACGCGCCCGGCGGGCAGGTGGTACTCCATGAAGGTGGGCTGGGCCTGGTCGCGCAGGCCAGGCAGGATGAACGGCTTGGCCGAGGGGGTCGAGGTGGCGCAGCGGGCGTCGTAGTGGCGGCTGAAGCTGTCCTCGGCCTGGTGCCGGCGCGCCTCCAGGGCGGCCGCGTCGTTGCCCACGTCCTCGCACGGCGCCCCGTAGCGCTCCTGGGCGTAGAGGCCCACCAGCACCCGGAAGAACTCCAGGGACCCGCGCCCGTCGGATATCATGTGCGACACCTCCAGGTTGATGCGCCGCTCGTGCCAGCTGACGCGGAAGAGCACGCTGCGGGGCCCCGTGTGCAGGCCGAAGCAGATGGGCAGCACCTCGGGCTGCACCTGCGGCGCTTCCCGCGAGGGCTCCAGGTAGTGCCAGAACAGCCCGCTGCGCAGGCACACGTTGAAGCTGGGGAACAGCGCCACCGTGCCGTCGAGGGCGGCCTGGAGTGCCTCGGCGTCCACGGCGTCGGCCATGGCGGCCGAGAAGCGGAACACGGTCTGGGCCGAGCTGCCGGCCTGGGCCGCGTAGAACTTCCCGACGTTGTCTAGTCGGTACCAATCAGCTCGAGCCATGCGGGCTTCCCACCTTGCTTCAACTCGTCGCCGTCCAGGAAGTGCTCCATGATGCGGTAGGTGTCGCGCACGAGGCTCAGCACCGACGGGTACAGGAAGTACCCGTGCACCCCGTCGAGCACGCGGAAGCACTCCACCTCGTTGCCGTCGGCCTCCAGCCGGGCGGCGTAGGCCTCGCCCTCGTCGCGCAGGGGGCAGTACTCGGCGGTGATCATCAGCGTGCGCGGCTGATGGCCCAGGTCGAGCTCTAGCAGCGGGGCGAAGTAGGGGCTCGCGTAGTCGGCGGGCTGGGCCAGGTACATGCTTATGTAGCCCTCGATGTCGCGGCGCGTGAGCAGGTAGTCCTCGCCGTTCTCGCGCACCGAGTCGAAGATGGTGGACTCGCTGTGGTCGTTGTAGGTCAGCGGGTAGAGCAGCATCTGGTTGCGCGGCAGGAACTCGCCGCGGTCGCGGGCCATGAGCGACACCACGGCGGCCAGGTTGCCCCCGGCGGAGTCGCCGAACAGCACGATGTGGTCGGGGTCCACGTCGGGCAGCAGCTGGCCGGCGAACAGCTGGCGCGCCACCTCGTAGCAGTCTTCGGGCGCCGCGGGGAAGCGGTGCTCGGGCGAGCGCCGGTAGTCCACCGACACCACGCGCCGCTCCAGCCGGAGCGCGGTGCGCATGCAGGCGTCGGTGTAGAAGTTGACGTCGCCGTTGGCCCAGCCGCCGCCGTGGAAGAACAGGATGGTGCCGCGGTGGTCCTCGTTGACGTGCAGTCCCGTCTTGAACGAGAAGTCGATGTCGAGCGGGGTGAACACCCGCAGGGGGATGCCGTAGCCGTCGGGCGCGGTGGCCGTCAGGTCGTCGATGCGGCAGCGGGGGCTGGCCAGGGTGAGCCGGGCGGTGGCGTCTTCCGCAGCGCGTTGGGCCAGGTAGGTCTCCTGGATGTTGTCGGGACGCAGCCGGGTGATGGCCCTCACCGCTGCCCGTGCCGCCTTGCTGAGCGCCATGGCGCCTCCTCCTTCCCCTTCGGGTGCTGGCTTGACCCTGCGCCGGGCCCGAGCAGCCATGGCGGGCGGGCCTTCCGGCTCGGCCGCGTGGTATGGCTGGCTGGTGGGGCGCAGGGGCTCCTCGTAGCATCTGTGGCCTTCCATGGTAGGCGAAGGGGAGCCGCTTGGAGGGGCAGGGGGCCGCCGTGTCTCCGTTCCGTAACGGATGGGCGGCGGCCTTGGGCGCGGGGCGGCCAACCGCTAGCATAGGCGGCAAGCCGTCTAGGGCGGCACGATCCGTCCGCACCAACCGGGCGCGGGCCGCGGGCAGGCGCCGGCCGTCAGGGCCTCGGGGCCGCCCGGCGCGCCCATGCCCGCCGACCTTGCCCGAGGAGGCCCCGCCATGCCCTTCGCCACGCCCGCCCCCGCCAAGACCATCGCCCTCGTAACCGGCGCCTCGTCCGGGATCGGGCGCGAGTTCGCGCGCCAGATCGACCTGTTGCAGCAGGTGGACGAGCTGTGGCTGGTCGCGCGGGGCGAGGAGGGCTTGCGCCAGGTGGCCGCCGGGCTGACCACGGCCGCGCGCGTGCTCGCGGCCGACCTAGCCTCCGAGGAGGGGCTCGACGTGGTGCGCGCCGCCCTGGCCGAGGAGCAGCCGCGGGTGCGCTACCTGGTGAACGCCGCCGGGTTTGGCAAGTTCGGCGACTGGCGCACCATATCCAACGCCGACGCCTCCGCCATGGTCGACCTGAACTGCCGGGCCGTGGTGGCCGTCACCCGCGCCGCCCTGCCCCGCATGGAGCGGGGCAGCCGTATCGTCCAGGTGGCCTCGGCCGCCGCCTTCGCCCCGCTGCCGCACCTGAACGTCTACGCCGCGTCGAAGGCCTTCGTGCTGCGCTACACCCGGGCGTTGCGCTGGGAGCTCCACGGCACCGGCATCGTGGCCACGGCGCTGTGCCCCACCTGGGTGGACACCGGGTTCGAGGCGGTGGCGCGCCAGTCGGGCGGCGGCCGCGACGTGAACCACCTGATCGGCGCCCAGCAGGCGCGCACCGTGGTGTCGCGGGCGCTGTGCGCCAGCCGGGCGCACCTGGCCGTGGCGTGCGCGAGCCCGCAGGTGGCGCTGCTGCGCCTGGTGGGGAAGGTGGTGCCCAGCTGCGTGACCATGGCTGGCTGGGAGCTGCTGCGCCGGGTCTAGGCGCTTAGGGCCAAGATGCTGCTTGCGCTCGGGTGGCGAGCCGAGCTGGCGCTGGGGTCGGCGCCGGGTGGCGCGCGGATGCTGGCGGCTGGCCGTGCAGGGCTTTGGCTGCCTATTGGCTGGTGGGCGGGCGCAGCTCTTCGTTTCTCGGAACGAACGGGCTGAATCGGCGCTTCGCCGCCCAGGGCTTCGGGTTGCTCCGGTGCGACGGACAGCGGCAGCTGTGCGTGGTTGGCCGGCGCGGGCGCCTGCGGGTCAGAACAGGGTCGGCTGGGAGGGCGCCGCGGGCGCGGGTGCGGGCTGCTCGGGCTCGGCCGTGAGCGGCACCGACGGCCGCGTGGCCAGGGCGGCGACCTGCTCCAAGGTGCCGGTCAGCCATAGGCGCGCCTCGTCGGGCTGCAGCACGAGGGGCATGCGGTCGTGGACGGGGGCGACGTCCGGGCTCGGCTCGGTGGTGACCACGGCGAAGCGGTCGCCCTCGTAGATGCCTGCCAGGAGCAGCACCGGGCTGTGAGCGTCTGCGAAGCGGTACTGCTGCTTGATGGGGCGGCCGGTGCGCAGGCTGCGCGTCGTCTCGGAGCGGTGGCTCTCGAAGAAGTCCGCGGCTGGCGCCAGGCAGCGCCGGTGCCGCAGCGACTCGTGCCATAGGCTGTCCGGTCGAAGCGCGGTGTCCAGCCGTGCGTTGAACACCGGGCCTCGCTGCCAGTCGAAGACGTATCCCCAGACGAGCTCGGTGGCTGCGAGCTTCCCTTCCTCATCGGCGATGGCGCAGACCACGGCGTTCGGGTAGGCGCTTCCCATGGGCTCTGGCGCCAGGTGCCGTAGGGCCGTCACGGCATCGGGCGATTCGAGGCAGCGGATGGCCTGCCGCACGTCGGCGACGGAAAGCGGCGTGAGGCGGCGGCACATGGCGGCCTCACCGGGGCGACGCGACGCGGCGCAGGCGCGCGGGCCGGCTGAGCGATGCGGGGGTGGGGGTGCGATGGCTTGGCATGGGTGCGTGGTCCTGCGCTCTCTTCTCGGGGCGGCTGGGGCAGAGGCCGGGGCAAGGTCGCCTCCGCGGGGCGCCCTCGCGCCGCATCTCGGGCTCTGTGCGGCCCCTATTCTACTGAAGGGGGCGCTTCGCTGTTAAACCACCATCGACATGTACCCGTACCGGCTCCCGATCAGGAGCGAACAGGCAACGCCCTCTGCTCGCTGCCTGCAAGCCACCGCACGCCCGTCTCAAGGCAGGGGCTCTATGTCAATGGTGGTTTACCAGCGAAGGGGGCGCGAAATGGCAGAAAATGACGTTTCTTGGTCGTTTGGAGGGTACGATCCGGGGCATCTTCGCGTCTGCCAGCGCAGGCGCAAGAGAAGCGCCTGCTCAGCGAGCTTAACGATAATCGTTTTTTAGGCTTTCGAGGCGTTTCGGCGCCCCTCGGAACAAAGAAACGTCATTTTCTGCCATTCTGCAGGGGCCTCGCTGTCGAACCGCCATCGACATGCGCCTGCGCCAGCTCCCGATCGGGCGCGAGCAGGGCAACGTTCCCGATTCGCATCTTGCTCGCTGCCTGCCAGCCCCTGCGCGCCCATCCCAAAAGAAGGGGCTCCCTGCCAATGGTGGCTTAGCAGAGGAGCAGGGGCCTTGCCGTCATGCCGTAGCGAGCGGGGCTGCCCGCCCCAAGGCCGATGGTCCTTTGGCGCCGAAACGAGGACCCTGATGGCACGTGCGCCGGCTTCGAGCCCACCGGGCATCTCCATGTCGGAGAATGATATCCGATAAATGTTCTGAACCGGGAAAGCAGGCCGCATCTCTCCTTCGGGAAGGCGCTTGGAGGGGCGCGGGCCCCGTGGAGCGCATCTGGCGATTCAAAAATCGGCGCAAAGCGGCATAGGGTCCCCTCTTTCTGCAAGGGCGGGCCTGCCCTCCCGAAGGAGCAGCTAGGTGAGGGAATGGCGCGGGCCAGGCTGGCGGCGTCTCCGCCCCAGCATCGCAGGGGCGTTGGCAACGCTTGAGGCCGCGGGTTGTGGACGCATGCAGCTGCGGGTCATGGCCACGTGGAGCCGAGAGCGAGCAGGCAAGCTGGCGACCGCGCTGCCACGCGCGAGAGCGAGCGCATTCGGCTGAGACGCTGTGTGGGCCGGGAATCACCAGATGAGGATGTTACTTTCCGTGCGTTGCTTGCAAGTTGGCGAGGCGGTTGGTATATTCACGGGCGTCACATAGCGTTTCCCAGATATGGGAATTAGCTGGCAAGCGAATATCGATTCTTCTGGCATCTATCATCGGAAGACCATGCAGCGAAGAGGGCATCTGCCTTTCGAGACGTGGTTTTCTGGTTTTAGGCCAGCTTGCTAGCAATCTCGCTATGTGACAATTGTGGTGGATGCCCTCCTCACTGCACGTTGCTGTCGAGCATGATTCAAGCGGTTCGCTCTGGGCCTCCTTCCACATCGGGAACAACCTCATATCTGGAAGGAGCTGGGTGCAATGCGAGCCCCTGCGAACCCTCCGGCCAAGCCCCTGG
>CANOCK010000095.1 GCA_947564525.1 uncultured bacterium
CCTGGGTGTCCAGGCAGATGGGGAACGCGTCCACGCCGCCGAACGCCTTGAACAGGGCCGCCTTGCCCTCCATGACCGGCAGCGCCGCCGCCGGGCCGATGTTGCCCAGGCCCAGCACCGCGCTGCCGTCGGTGACCACGGCCACGGTGGAGCCCTTCATGGTGTAGTCGTAGGCCGCCTGGGGGTCCGCCGCGATGGCCTTGCAGGGCTCGGCCACGCCGGGCGTGTAGGCCATGGCCAGGTCGTGCCGGTCGGACAGCGGGCACTTGGGCGCCACGTCCAGCTTGCCGCGCCATTGGCGATGCGCCTGGAGGGCCTCTTCGGCGATGGGGGTCTGGGGAGCGGTCATGGGGCTTCCTTTGCGATGGCGGCGCGAGGGGCGCCGGAAGGGGTGGTCAGCGTGCGTCCGCCTATTGTATACCTTCGGCCCGATTCCACGGCCGGGCCAGCCCGGAATTGGCCTATACTGCGTCCCAAGCTGTTCGCCTGCGATGGCCCTCGCGGCCGCGGGCACCGTACGAAGAGAAGCGCTGCCATGCACGAGCCCACCGCGCCCGCCCGAGGCGCCACCCTCTCCCCCGAGTCCATCGGCCAAGCCGTCTACGACGCCATCCGCCACTGCGCCGTCACCCTGCGCCCCGACTACCGGGAGGCGCTGGAGGAGGCGCGGACGGCGGCCGACGACGACAGCCCCCACGGCGCCCGCGCGGCCCGCGTGCTGGGCCAGATCGCCGAGAACGCGCGCATCGGCGCCGCCGACCAGGTGCCCATCTGCCAGGACACCGGCACCGTGTGGGCCTGCCTGGAGGCCGGCCCCGACATGATGGTGCCCGGGGACGCCTTCCGCCTCGTCGACGACGCCGTGGCCCGCGCCTACCGCGACGGCGCCCTGCGCATGTCGGTGGTGCGCGACGCGCTGCTCGACCGCGCCAACACCAACACCAACGCCCCGGCCTTCTGCGAGGTGCGCCTGGTGCCCGAGCCCGGCGCGCGCCTGCACGTGCTGCTGAAGGGCGGCGGCTCCGACAACGCCTCGCGCGTGGTCATGCTCGCGCCGGGCGCGGGACCCGAGGGCGTCATCGACGTCGTGCTCGACTGCGTGCGGGAGAAGGCGGCCAACGCCTGTCCGCCGCTGGTGGTCGGCGTCGGCGTCGGCTCCACCTTCGACAAGGTGGCCGGCCTCGCCAAGCACGCGCTGCTGCGGCCCGTGGGCGGCCAGCCCCAGAGCGCCAAGGCCGCCTTCTTCGAGGATGCGCTCCTGGAGCGCATCAACGCCCTCGGCATCGGGCCGGCGGCCCTCGGCGGCACGCCCACGGCCCTGGCCGTGCACGTGGAGACGGCGCCCTGCCACATCGCGGCGCTGCCCGTGGCCGTGAACCTGGGCTGCTGCGCCATGCGCTCGGCCACCATCGAGCTCTCCGGAGGTGCGCTGTGAGCCTGAGGATCGAGCTGCCCTGCCCCCGAGCCGCCCTGGCCGCCCTCGAGGCGGGCGACGAGGTTCTGCTGTCAGGGGCGCTCTACACCATGCGCGACGCGGGCCACCAGCGGGCCCTGGAGTGCCTGGGGCGCGAGGGCGAGCTGCCCTTCGGCCTGGCGGGCCAGGCGCTGTTCTACGCAGGCCCCACCCCTCCCGCTGCCGGGCGGCCCCTGGGGTCGGTCGGGCCCACCACCGCCTCCCGCATGGACTTCGCCACGCCCGCGCTCATGGAGGCGGGCATCGTGGCCTGCATCGGCAAGGGCAAGCGCGCCCCAGAGGTGGTCCGGGCCTGCCAGTCCACGGGCAGCGTCTACCTGGCTGCCGTGGGAGGGATCGCCGCGCTGCTGGCCCGCCACGTCACCGCGAGCGAGCTCGTGGCCTGGGAGGACCTGGGCACCGAGGCCCTGCGTCGGCTCACCGTGGAGGACCTGCCCGCCTACGTGGCCATCGACGCGGCCGGGCGCGACCTCTACCGCGCGGTGGAGGAGGGCGCCCTCTAGCGCTTGCGGCCCCGCTTGGGCTTGGCCTTCTTCTCCTCCTCCTTGGCGGGGCAGTCGAAGTTCGGGCACAGCTTCCACGGGCCGCGCGCCGTCTTCACCACCACCAAAGGCGCGCCGCAGTGCTCGCACGTCTCCTCGGTGGCCATCAGGTCGCCGTTGGGGGGCAGCGGGTAGCGCGTGGAGCACTCGTCGAAGTTCTCGCAGGTGATGGAGCGCTTTAGGGTGCGCGGGTTGCGCCGGGCGACGAGCTTGGACTCCTTGCCGGCTGCAGCGCAGGTCGGGCACGTGCCAACCACCAGCTCCGGCTCCTGGTTGGTCGGGCAGCCCGGGTCGATGCACTGCAGGCGCGGCTTGCTGCGGAAGGCGGTCACCTTGACCATGGGCATGCCGCAGGTCTCGCACAGCGTCTCGGTGGCCTCCACCTTGCCCGTGGGCAAGGGGTAGGTGACGTCGCAGTCGGGCCAGCCGGCGCAGCCGATGAACATCGACTTGGTCTTGGAGGACGCCCGCAGCTGCAGGTCCTTGCCGCACTTGGGGCACTTGCCCACGTAGGCGTCGGCTGCCACGGCGTCGGCCAGGGCGTCGGCCACCTCCTCGGAATGGGGCATCAGGTTGCCGAGCTCCTTGGCCAGCAGGTCGCGGGAGCTGCTCACCACCGCAGCCTTGGTGGTCTGGCCCTCGGTGATGCGGTCCATGGCCGCCTCGAGGTTCGCCGTCATCTCCGGGTGCGTGATGGACGGCGCGAAGCGGTCCAGGGCGTCAATCACCGCGATGCCCAGCTGGGAGGGCTCGATGGGGTCGTTCTGGATGTACTTCACGTTGTACAGGCGCTCGATGATGGCATGGCGGGTCGACTTGGTGCCCAATCCCAGCTTCTCCATCTCCTGGATGAGCTTGCCCTGGCTGTAGCGGGCCGGGGGCTCGGTCTGCTTCTGGGCGCAGGTGGCGCCGTTGAAGGCCACCGACGCGCCCTCCTCCATGGGCGGCAGCGTCTCGTCCTTCTTGAGGCCGTAGGGGTAGATGGCGCGGAAGCCCGGCTTCACCAGCACGTCGCCCTTGGCGGCGAAGGGCTGGCCGGACACCTCCAGGGTCACCTTGGTGCCCTCGATGACCGCCGCCTCCGACAGCGTGGCCAGGAAGCGGCGCGCCACCAGGTTGTAGAGCTTGTACTCGGCGGGGGGCAGGTCGTCCGGGGTGGCCGTGCGCGTGGGATAGATGGGCGGGTGGTCGGTGGTCTCCTTCTTGCCGCGGGTGGCCGTGAGCTTGCCCTTGGCCAGCAGCTCCTGGCAGAGGGGCCGGTAGGCCGGGTTGCCCGACACCGTGCGCACCACCTCGGCCAGGTCCAGGGAGGCCGGGTACACGGTGTTGTCCACGCGGGGGTAGCTGATGTAGCCGTCCATGTACAGGCTCTCGGCCAAGCGCATGGTCCGGGCCGGGCTCAGGCCCTCGGCCGAGGCCGCGGCCTGCAGGCTGGTGGTGTTGAAGGGCGCCGGGGGCTGCACCGTGCGCTTGCGCTTCTCCACGGCGGCTACGGTGGCGCTGGACGCCCCCGCGACGGCCGCCATGACGGCGTCGGCCTCGGCCTGGCTCTTGAAGCGGGCCGTGGCGTGGGGCGCCTCGAAGGCCTCGGCGCCGTCGCCGGCGGTGGGGCCCGATGGGACGGCGGCGTCGAAGGCGCCACGGATCACCCAGTAGTCCTCGGGCACGAAGGCCATCCGCTCGCGCTCCCGGGCCACGATGAGGGCGAGCGTCGGCGTCTGCACGCGACCGGACGAGCGCACGTTGCCGTAGCCGGCGAAGCGCACCAGAGTCAGGTAGCGGGTGAGCACCGCGCCCCAGATCAGGTCGATGTCCTGGCGCGAGGCGCCCGAGGCGGCCAGGTCGTCGTCCATGGACACCAGGTTGCTGAAGGCGCCCTGGATCTCGGCCTTGGTGAAGGCGGAGTAGCGGGCGCGGCTCACAGGGGCCGCAGCGTTCACCTCGCGGCAGCAGGCCAGGGCGTCGGCGCCGATGAGCTCGCCCTCGCGGTCGAAGTCCGTGGCGATGACGATGGAGTCCGCCTTCTTGGCCAGGTTCTTCAGCGAGCGGATGATGTCTCGCTCCTTGGGCAGCTTCTCGATGGGAGCGTAGACCAGGTACGGCAGCGCATCCATCTTCCAGCCCTTGAGCTCCACGCCGTCCTCCAGGAACGGCTTCTTCTTCTTGAACGGCGGGCGCGCCAGGCCCTCGGGCAGCGTGGCGGGCAGCACCTCGCCGTCCACGGTGACCCCCTGCCAGCCGGTCCGCTTGGTGTAGAGGAGCTGCGGGGTGAAGTCCGGCTCCAGGATGTGGCCGCGCAGGCCGATGGTCACCCATTCCTCGCCATCCACCTCGAAGCGGTACACGGGGGTGTTGAACACCTTGTCGGCCTTGGGCTTGGACGCCCCCAGCAGCGCGGCAATCTGCTTGGCTGCGTCGTTCTTCTCGGTCACCACCAGCTTCACGCGACTCTCCCCTTTTGACGGCCTGCGGGCGCAGGGCCCGCAGAGGCGCCTCGCCCGGCTCCCGTCCCGGCCTTTGGCGTAGGTATATATAAGTAGATCGGGCCTGTGGCGGCCCGGGCCATGGTAGCCGATAGCATACACGATTTGCCCAAGAGGGCAAAAGGGCGGCCTCCCCGGCAGCGCCCGTGGGCCCCTGGGCCGTCCGGTCATGCAAAACTCATGGAAGCCCGCGGGCAACCCTGCGGCCGCCTTCCGCGAGCAGCTATGATGGAAGCTCGCATGCCAGCCTGGAAGGGAACCCGCAGGAGGTCGAGGCGCCGTGAAGATCGTTCGCCGTCTGGTCATCGGAGCCGTGGCGCTCGTAGCCGTGGCCGTGGCCGTGCTCGTGGTGCTGCCGCAGACCCTGGGCGAGGACCATCCCGTGTCCCAAGCCATCGACGGCGGCAAGGTGGCCGCCACCAACGCCGCCATCGACGCCAGCGGCATCAAGACGAAGGCCCAGGAGACCCTGGAGGACAGCTCCGAGGCCATCGCCAGCCGCACCGGGTTGCCCCTGGCCGTGGTGGACAACGCCATCGAGGCGCTGGACATCGAGAGCTGGCAGGTGGCGCCCAAGCCCACCGGGGCCACGGAGAAGAAGACCGTCGACCTGGAATACGGCGGCACCCAGGCCACCGTGACCACCTACGACGACCCGAGCGTCGTGACGGTGCAGATGTACGGCCAGGCCGTGACGCTGGCCGTGCCGGAGTCGTCCCAGCCCTACCTCGCCTACCTCACCCTCATGGGAGGGGCCGCGCCCGCAGCTTAGGCGGCTGCGGCGGCTCTGGCCTCCCGTTCCGCGCGTTCCTCGCGCTCCAGAACCCGCTCCATGGCGGCGATGGCGCATTCCAGCTGCTCGTCGTCGGGCTCGTTGGTGGTCAGGTACTGCATCTGCATGCCCGGCCACAGGATCACCTTCACCAGGGGGTTGTCCGGGCGGCTGCCCGCCCACTTCACCGTGATCTCGTAGGAGATGCCGGCGATGAGCGGCATGAGCAGCACCCTGACGGCCACCACCAGAGCGAACTTGGCCGCGCCATCGGGCACCCCAAGCCCTGCGATCAGGGCGTTCACCGGAACCAGCGTGTACACCACGATGGCGATGACCATCACCATGATGAGGAAGGCGGTGCCGCAGCGCACGTGCAGCCGGGGGAAGCGGCGCGCGTTCTCCGGCGTGAGCGGCAGGCCGTGCTCGTAGCAGTGGATGGTCTTGTGCTCGGCGCCGTGGTACATGAACATGCGCTTGATGTCGCTCATGCGCCCGATGAGCCACAGGTAGAGCACGAAGATGGCCACGCGCACGATGCCGTCGATGACGTTCCACGCCAGGGTGTGCTCGTCGTACTCGCCGACGAGGAGGTTGGCGATGGCGGCCGGCGCCACGATGAACAGCACCACGCCCATCACCACGCCGAGGGCCATGGACAGGGCCATGAAGGCGCCCGAGGACTCCTCCTTGGGCTCGGCCGACGGGACGGCGCCGGCTGACGCCGCGCCGGAAGAGGCCGCCTGCGCCCCATCCCGCTCGCTGGCGCCAAGGCCCGGGGCCCTGCAGGCTGCAGCGGCGTCGCGGGCGGCCTCCTGGGCCTGCTCGAGCACCTGCGACGCCACCGGGGCGCCCGCCACCTCCAGCGACCCCGCCGCGTCGGCAGCGGCCTGGGCCTTCGCCTCGGCTCGCTCCTCCTCGTCCTCGTCGAAGGCATGGTCAGCGGCGATGGCCAGGGCCTTGAAGCCCAGCATGAGCGACTCCACCAACGCCGTGCAGCCGCGGATGAAGGGCCATGTCAGCCACGAGTTCTTCTTGCGCCCGCTGGCCAGTTCGTGCTCCTCGACGTAGATGTTGCCGTCGGGCTCGCGCACGGCGACGGCCCAGTTGAGCTTGCCGCGCATCATGATGCCCTCCAGGAGCGCCTGGCCCCCCACATGGGTCTTGCGCGCGCCATCCTCGGAGAACGCGCGCGAGAGGTCGCTCTCGCGCCGGGGCAGCGGGCCCTCCACGGCGTTGGGGTCGCGCGGGGTCCTCTGGGGTTCTTCGGTCATGGGGCCTCCATCTTGGGTCGGGTCGGGGCCGCAGGCGGCTGGGGCGGCCGCAGGCAGCTCGGCGGGCGGCATGGCGGCTGCCATGCCAGCGTCGGAGCGCCCGCGCCCCGCGCCC
>CANOCK010000096.1 GCA_947564525.1 uncultured bacterium
TCGGCGTCAGCTCGCCGGCAGCCGGCAGGGGGCACGGCGTCTCGGCCACCGCCACGCCGCAGGCGCGCACGGCGTCGCAGAGATAGGTGGAGGCCTCGTCGACGACGTAGAGCGCCTCGACCCCCTCGGCGAAGCGGGCCAGCAGCTTGGGGGGCAGCGGCCAGGCCACCCCCAGCTTCAGGATCGAGGCCTCGGGCAGCGCCTCGCGCACGTGCTGGTAGGCTGCCCCCGAGCACACCACGCCCAGCTCCCGGGAGCCCTCCTCGACCACGTTGTAGGGGCACTCCTCGGCCCACTCCCTCAGCTGCCCGATGCGCTCCAACTGCACCTGGCGCCGCGGGCGGGCGAAGGCGGGCATCATGACCCACTTCGAGGCGTCCTTCTCGTAGGCCCGCGTCGGCGCTTCGGCGCGCTCGCCCGGCTCCACCGGCGTGCGGGTGTGAGAGACGCGCACCGTGGAGCGCAGCAGGAAGGGCACGTCGAAGCGCTCGGAGAGCCCGTAGGCGTCCCGGGCGAAGGCCAGGGCCTCGGCGGAGTCGGCCGGCTCCAGGCACGGCAGGTGGGCCGCCTGGGCGTAGTAGCGCGAGTCCTGCTCGTCTTGGGAGGAGTGCATACCCGGGTCGTCGGCCGCCAGCACCACCATGCCGCCGCCGACGCCGGTGTAGGCTGCGGTGAACAGCGGATCCGCCGCCACGTTGACCCCCACGTGCTTCATGGCGGCGAGCACCCGTGCCCCGGCGGCCGAGGCGCCCACGGCCACCTCCACCGCCACCTTCTCGTTCACGCACCACTCGGCGTAGACGCCGGGCTTGGCCGCGAAGGCCTCCAGCGTCTCGGTGGAGGGGGTGCCCGGGTAGGCGGCGCCGATGGACGCCCCCGCCTCCCACGCCCCTTGGGCGATGGCCTCGTTCCCCGACATCAGCTTCATGGCTTCCAAGCCCCTTTCCTCATGGCTCGGCCCGCGCCGCAGCCCCAGAGGGCCGCGCCCAGGGCGCGAGAGCCCCTAGTCCTCCTCGTAGAGCAGCGAGAACGTGCCGATCTGGATGAAGTCGCCGCTGGCGAGCGCCTTGGACTCGATGCTGCGGTTGTTGACCCACACCCCGTTGAAGGAGTTCTCGTCGGTCAGCACGTAGGCGCTCCCCTCGCGGTGCAGCCGCGCGTGGATCCGCGACACGGTCATGTCGTTCAGGAACACCGAGCACTGCGGCGTGCGCCCGATGGTCAGCTCCTCGCCGCACAGGCGGTACACCACCCCGGCCGAGGGCCCGCGCACCACCTGGAGCGTGGCGTCGCAGCCCGCAGGCACCGCAGCGGCGGCCAGGTCGGGGTCGAGGGGCAGCGGCGCGAACTTGCGCGTGGCGCCCTGGAGGTTGAACCCGCAGCAGGGGCAGGCGTCGTCGCCGTCGGAGACGGGCGACTGGCACACGGGGCAAGCGTCGTTGGTCATGGCGGTCAGTGCTCCTTCTTCGGCGGTCCCGGCTGTCCCTTAGCTGGTGACCGTGGGCGTCTTGTCGTAGATGAGCGGCGTCTGGTTCAGCACCACGCTCTCGGCGGCGGCGGGCTGGCCCGAGAAGCTGCCGACGAAGCGCGTCCAGGCGATGCCGATGCTCTCGAAGAACCCCGGCGCCGGCACGTCCTCGCAGGCCACCACGTCCGCCGTGGCCACCACCTCGTTGGCCTGGTAGAACGTCGCCCGGCCTAGCACGTCGCCGGTGCGGATGGCCCCGACCACCTCGTTCAGCTCGAAGGACTGGCTCACGTTGCCCCGCAGCGAGAACACCTCCACGGCCTGATCCGGGTCCGCGAGGGTGGCCTTCACGGTGCGGTCGAGCCAGCTGCCGTCGGACACCTCGGCCACCACCGGCACCTCGCGGGGCTGCCCGTCCACCTCCATGGTAGCCGTGACCTCGCTCTGGGCCAGCTTGTAGTCGATGCGATGGTCATAGTACCAGTTGTACAGCGCCTCGGTGTCGGCGAAGCGCTGGGACTCGGAGCTCGAGTCCAGCACCACGGCGAACAGCGTGCCCGCGGGCCGCTTGCAGGCGCCGGCGAAGGAGGGGCCCGCGGCGTCGGTTGTGCCGGTCTTGATGCCGCAGGCCCCCTCGTAGACCCCGATGAGCTCGTCGGTGGAGGTCAGCTCCAGGAAGGCCGGCTCCCCGCCCCGGGACACCTCGATGGTGGCCGAGGGCTCGTCCACGATGGCGGCGAACTCCTCGAAGCCCATAGCGTGGCGGCACATGACGGCCACATCGGCGGCCGTGGAGTACATCTCGGCCTCGAACTGCCCGTCGTCGAGCCCATGGGGGTTCGAGAACAGGCTGTCCGCCATGCCGAGGCGCTGGGCCGTGGCGTTCATGGCGGCGACGAAGGCCTCCATGGGGTCCTGGCCCTCGGCGGCCATGGAGGCGCCCAGGGTCTCGCCGATGGCGAAGGCGGCATCGTTGCCCGAGGGCACCAGCATGCCGACGAGGGCCGTGCGCAGGGTCATGACGTCCCCGGCCCGCAGGCCCGCCGTGGACTCCCCCACGGCCGCGGCGGCGGCGCTCACCGTGACCTCCTGGTCCAGCGACCCCGTCTCCAGGGCCACGATGGCGGTCATCACCTTGGTGATGGAGGCTATGTGGGTGCGCGCGTCCAGCCCGCGGCCGAAGTACAGGGTGCCCTCGCCGTCCACCAGGGCGGCGTACTGGGCGTCGATGGAGGGGCAGCTGGAGGCGGGCATGCTGCGCTGCTCCACGGTCTGCCCGAGGACGACGTCGCTGCGCCTCACGTCGGCCCAGGCCCCGGGCGCCCCCGCCAAGGGGGACGCCAGGGCCAGGGCCAGGGCCGCCCCGAGGGCGCGCCGGCGCCAGCAGCGCGCCTGCAGGGCGCGAGGGGTCTCAGACCGCATAGATCTCGTCGGCCTCCACCAGGTCGAAGCCGCCTTCGGCCAGCTTGGCCTCGGCGCCCTCCCCCTCGATCTTCAGCACGTCCACGGCCGTGTCGGGCCCGACGGAGTAGCAGTAGCCGTACTCGACGTTCATGCCGGCGCCGTCGCAGAACTCCAGTAGCGTCGCCAGGCCGCCGGGGGCGTTGGGCACCCGCACGGCGATGACCGGGGTCACCGCAGCCCGGTAGCCGGCCTCGGCCAGCAGGGCCGCGGCCTCCTCAGGACGGTCGCAGAAGATGCGGGCCACGCCGAAGTCGGCGGTGTCGGCCAGCACCAGCGAGTGCATGTTGAACCCGGCGTCGGCCAGGGCGCGGCAGGCCGCAGCCAGCCTCCCCCGCTCGTTGGCCAGGAACACGGAGAGCTGTGAAATCATCGGTTCGTCCCCTCCCTCAGGTCGACGACGCGCTTCGCCTTGCCCATGGAGCGCTCGATGGTCTTCGGCTCCACGATCTTGATCTCGACTGCCACCTGCAGGTTGCCCTTCAGCTCGGCGGCCAGGCGCCGCTTCAGGTCCTCCAGCTTGCGCACCTCGTCGAACGGGAAGTCCGGCACGGTCTCCACCTGGAGCTCCACCCGGTCGAGCGGGCCGTTGCTGGTCAGGATGATCTGGTACTGGGCCGCGATCTCCGGGAACTCGGTGATCACCTGCTCGATCTGGGACGGGAACACGTTCACGCCGCGGATGATGAGCATGTCGTCGGTGCGGCCGCGCAGGTAGTCGATCTTGCGGTGGGTGCGCCCGCAGGCGCAGGGCTCGTCGACGATGCGGGTGACGTCGCGGGTGCGGTAGCGCACCAGCGGGCAGCACTCGCGGGCCAGCGTGGTGATGACCAGCTCGCCCCACTGGCCGTCCGGCAGCACCTCCAGGGTCTCCGGGTCGACGACCTCGCAATAGAACTGGTCCTCGGCCACGTGGATGCCGCCGCCCTCGGCGCACTCCATGGCCACGCCGGGCCCCATGATCTCGGACAGGCCGTAGACGTCGCAGTACTGGACGCCCAGCTTCTCGGCGATCTCGTCCTTCATGTTCTGGGACGCCGGCTCCGCGCCGCAGATGACCGCCGATATCGGGAACTCCGTGGCCGGGTCGTAGCCTAGCTCGATGGCCGTGTCGGCGATGAGCAGCGCGTAGGAGGGCGTGCAGGCCAGGATGTCGGTGCCCAGGTCGCGCATCATCTGCACCTGGCGCTTGGTGTTGCCCGAGGAGGTGGGGATGACGGTGCAGCCCATGGCCTCGCCGCCGGCGTGGGCCCCCAGCCCTCCGGTGAACAGGCCGTAGCCGTAGGACACCTGGATGGTGGAGTCGGCGCTGCCCCCCACCATGGCGATGCCGCGGGCGAAGCAGTCGGCCCAGTTGGCCAGGTCGGCGGCCGTGTGGCCGACCACCGTGGCCTGGCCCGTGGTGCCCGAGGAGGCGTGGATGCGAGCCACTTCGGCGTTGGGTCGGGCGAACATGCCGAAGGGGTAGGCGTCGCGCATGTCCTGCTTCACCACGAAGGGGAACCGCGCCAGGTCCTCCAGGCAGGTGAGGTCCTCGGGCGTCACGCCCGCCGCGTCGAAGCGCTCGCGGAACACCCCCACGTTCTCGTAGGCGTTGCGCATGGACTCGCGCATGCGCTCGAGCTGCAGCGCGCGCAGCTCCTCTCGGGGCATCGTCTCGATGTCCGGCTGGTAGTAGTGGGCCATGGCCCCTCCTTCACTCACGTTCCCTCTCCTTCTCCCGTTCGGCGTCCTTCTCCTCCTGCTGCTGGCGCAGCTCTTCCACGTCGGTGCCAGGGCCGTAGGCGATCACCTGGTCGATGGGCTGGTAGTTGGAGGTGAACTGGGCCTGCCGGACCACGTTGCCGTCGCGGTCCTTCACGATGCGCCTCACCTCTATGTAGGAGCCGTCCGTGCCGAGGGTGCGCACCTTGGAGGTGCCCTCGGGCAGGTCCTCGTCCTCCTCGAACACGGTGCCGTAGCGCTCGCCCTCGACCCAGTCGCCGGTCTCGGTCTCCACCACGTAGCCCGGGTCGACGCCGTAGAGCGCCACGGTGACCGAGGTGTCGGTGCAGCTCGTGGCCATGAGCACGTCGGAGTCGGTGTCGTTCTCCCACACCAGGTCGAGGTTCGGGTAGGACACGGCGGCGTCGCGGCCGCTCGGGTAGCTCTCCATGTACAGCGAGTGGGCCTGGCGCTTCACCACGGGGTAGCCGGCGTCGTAGACGGCGTTGAACACCGTGGTGGCCACCTGGCACACGCCGCCGCCGTCCTCGGTCTCGTACTTGCCGTTGTTGATGACGCCTGCCGCCAGGAAGCCCGCCGCCGCGTCGGTGTTGCCCGCCACGGCGTTGAAGGACCACTGGCCCCCGTTGGCCGGCGTGATGCTGTCGTTGAGCAGGCTCGCCGCCAGGTGGATGTTGTGGTTGCGGTTCTTGGTGGAGCTGGTCGAGGAGTACTGGGTGGTGAACGACGATATCTCGCCGACGATGCCGTAGGACAGCGCCTCGTCGAAGGGCAGCGGCCCGTCGTGCATGGTCACCTCGATGTCCACCGGCTCGTAGTCGGGCGCCCCCTCCCAGCTGCCGGTGCGGCGGTAGCCCCCGAAGGTGCGCTCGTCGAAGCGCGCCAGGGCATCGTCGAGCTGCGGGATGGCCACCTGGGCGTGGGGCGTCACGGTCACCTGGTCGCCCTGCTTGGAGAACGACACCGCCACCTCGGCCCCCTGTACCTCCTTGTTCATGAGGCCCACCAGGGCCGGGGCTGCGGCCTCGGGGTCGACGTAGGGGCTGAGCTGGAAGGCGCCGTCGGCCCCCGGCTCCACGCGAGTGGCCACCCACTCGCCCAGCGTGGCGGTGGGCACGTCGATGGCATGGCCCTCGTAGCCGAAGGCGGCGCCAGGGGTGATCAGGGCGTTCACCGCATCGCAGGTGCGCTGGGCCGCTGCCTGGTCGATGCGCAGGGGCGCGTAGTCGGCCCGGGCCACGAAGGATCCCACGGCCCCGTCGTCGACGAGCAGGATCCGGTCCAGCTCGGCAGCCAGCACGGCGCGGTCCACCATGGAGCCGTCGTGGCCCTCGGTGACCCGGGCGGTGCCGTTCTCCACCACGATGCCGAAGTCCACCCGCGCCTCGCCGATGGCCGAGTCGATGTCCTCGGCCAGGGCCTCGAATTGCTCGGGGCTGTAGTCGGCCCGCACGGGCACGGTGCGGCCGCCGGTCGCGGCGGCGATGCGGGCGAAGGGGCCGCCGTCGGCCCGGCCCACGGCGAGCGCCTCCCGCGCCAGGCCCTCGGCGGGCAGCTGGGCGTTCAGGGAGGTGGCCGTGGCGGTCCACAGCTGCTTGTTGCGCTGGGCCTCCTCGAAGGAGAGCTGCTCGGAGAGCTCCTCGGCCGCCAGCACCGCGTCCAGGTCGTCCAGGGAGGCCGCGGCCTCGTCGCTCGCGAAGATGAGGGCCTCGCGGGTGTCCAGCCGGTCGCCGTAGGCGGCCTGGACCGCGGCGGCGGCCTCGGGCACCGTCTTGCCCGACACGTCCACCCCGCCGATGGAGATGCCAGGGTAGATGCGGCCGAAGGTCAGCCCGAAGTCCACCAGGGCCGCCACCAGCAGCACCAGGATGGCCACCAGGGCGATGGCGGCGGCGCGGCTGCGATGGAAGAGGCTGACGTAGGCCTCGGCCACCCGGTGCGCCGCCGAGGGCCGCGGGGCGGCTGCGGCCCTTTGGGGCCCGCGCGCCGACTGCGGGGA
>CANOCK010000097.1 GCA_947564525.1 uncultured bacterium
GCCGGCACCGGCACCGGCGCGACCCCTCCTGCCGCCCCGACGCCTTCGGCCGCGCCGCCCATGGACCCCGTGCCGGCCAAGCCCCGCAAGGTGTGGCCCTGGGTCCTGCTCGGCGTGGGCGTGGCGCTCCTGCTCGCCATCGGCGGCTGCAGCGCCTGCACCATGCTCACCATAGCGGCCCTGGACGACTACCCCGACCGCGCCATCCACGACCGCATCGACCCCAGCGACGGCGCCTGGCGCGACTACCTCTACGACGAGAACGCAAAGGAAGGCGAGCTCAGCTTCGAGTACACCCTCGACGAGCTCGCAGAGCGCCACGGTACCGACCTGGGCCGCGCGAGCGGCAGCGCCTTCCGCGAGGGCGTCTACGCGGTGGGCGGCGAGGGCGGCATCGCCCCGGGCGTCTACCGGCTCCAGGGCAGCCAGGACGAAGTGGGACAGGTCTTCCTCTACGACCCGGTGGACGGCTCGAAGGGAGGCGAGCAGCGCTATGAGCTGCACGCTCCGCTGATCTACCTGGGCGACTACCTGGTGGAGGTCCAGGAGGGCCAGGCCGTGGCCTTCATCCCGCCACTAGGCTCCCACACCATGGCCCTCGCGCCCGACGAGCCCCAAGCTGCCAAGGCCCCCTACCTCAGCGGCTGCTATCGCGTGGGACTGGACATCCCGGCCGGCACCTACGCCATCACCGTGGAGGAGCAGTCCGCCGACGCCGTGGAGGACAGCCTGAACCCCTTCGGCGCCTACGTGATGGACGACCTGCGATTCGACGACGACTCCGTGGCGGACGCCGTGGAGCTGATCCCCGGCGGCAAGAAGGCCATCACGGTGAAGGAGGGCCAGTTCCTGGAGCTCTACGGCACCCAGGCCACCCCGGCCTCCTAGGCCCTCGGGCCCGAGAGGGCCCCGCAGCGCACCGCAGCCTCGCGATGACCGAAGGGCGCCCCGAACAGGGCGCCCTTCTCTTTGGCGGCACGGGGCTGGACGGCGGGCGGCCCATCGGGCACGCCAGCCCGGCCGCGCCCAGTCGGATCGCGCATCCAGCCAGCCCGGCCGTTGCCCAGCGCGCACGCCAGCCCGGCCGCGCCCACCAGCCGCCCGCCGCAGCCAAGCGCCCCCTCAGCCCTTGGGCTCGACGGCCCCCTGCAGGAACTCCAGCACCGGCACGAACACGCTCGCGCCCTCGGCCAGCTTGAAGTGGCGCATCGGCAGCGTGAGCCGGCGCCGCTCGTCCCGGTAGCGGCCGCCGGAGCGCCGCAGCCCCTTCAGCACGCCCTCGCGCAGCCGCACCGGCTCCACGATCAGGTTGCCCCCGGCGATGGCGACGGACTTGATGCCGTGCTCATGGGCGAAGGCGCGCACCGCCGTCTTGTCCAGCAGATTGGCCACCGCCTCAGGCATGTCCGGATGCGCCTCGGCCAGGGCCGCGCGGATGGCCTCCACGTCGGCCACCGTGGGCGCGCTGGCGATGCGCCGGTACCACAGCACCCGCTCCTCGCCCAGGGGCACGTACTCCTCGGGCAGGTAGGCGTGGCCCGGCAGGTTCACATTGATGTCAGACAGGCTCGGAGGCAGCTCGTCGGCGCCGTCGTCCCCCTCGCGGGTGGCGGTCACCGCCGCGGCGAGCATCTGGGCGAACAGGTCGAAGCCCACTGCGCTCATGTTGCCGTGCTGCTCGGCGCCCATCAGGCTGCCCGCCCCGCGAATCTCCAGGTCGCGCATGGCGATGCGCATGCCGCTGCCCAGGTCCTGCAGCTCGTCGAGGGCCGTCAGGCGCGAGCGGGCCTCCTCGGTCAGCGGCACCTCCTCGGGGAACATGAAGTAGGCGAAGGCCTGGGTGGAGCTGCGGCCCACCCGCCCTTTCAGCTGGTACATCTGGGCCAGGCCCAGGCGCTGGGCGTCCTCGATGATCAACGTGTTGGTGTGGGGGTTGTCGATGCCGCTCTCGATGATGGTCGTGGCCACCAGCACGTCCAGCTGGCCCGCCACGAAGTCCTCCATCACCGGCTCCAGCTCCTCCTTGCCCATGCGCCCATGGGCCACGCCCACCCGCGCCTCGGGGGCCGCTGCCCGCACCCGGGCAACGGCGTCGTCGATGTCGCGCACGCGGTTGCTCACGTAGTACACCTGCCCTCCGCGGCCCAGCTCGTAGCGGATGGCCGCCGAGACGGTATCGGGGTCCCACTCCCCCACGTGCACCTTCACCGGACGCCGGTCGTCCGGCGGCGTCAGGATCAGGCTCATGTCGCGCACGCCCGACAGGCTCATCTGCATGGTGCGCGGGATGGGCGTGGCCGAGAGGGTCAGCACGTCGATGGACTCGCGCAGGTTCTTGAACTGCTCCTTGTGGGCCACGCCGAAGCGCTGCTCCTCGTCGATGATCACCAGCCCCAGGTCGTGCGGGTTCACGTCCCGGGAGAGCAGCCGATGGGTGCCCACCAGCACCGCCACGGACCCGTCGGCGAACCCGGCCAGGGCCGCGTCCTGCTGGGCCGGCGTGCGGAAGCGACTGAGCACCTCCACCGCCACGCCGAAGGGCTCGAAGCGCTCCTTGAAGCTGGCGTAGTGCTGCTGGGCCAGGATGGTGGTGGGGCACAGCACCATCACCTGCTTCTTGTCCTGCACTGCCTTGAAGGCCGCCCTCATGGCCACCTCGGTCTTGCCGAAGCCCACGTCGCCGCAGATGAGCCGATCCATGGGCCGCGGCGACTGCATGTCCGCCTTCACCTCGGCGATGGCCGAGAGCTGGTCGGGGGTCTCCTGGTAGGGGAAGGCCGCCTCCATCTCCTGCTGCCAGGGGGTGTCGGCGCTGAAGCTGAAGCCCTGGGTGGCGGCCCGGCGCGCATAGACGTCCACCAGGTCGAAGGCGAGCTTTTTGGTGGCCTTGCGGGCCCGGGCCATGGCCCGGCTCCAGTCCGCGGTGTGCAGCCGCGTCAGGCGCGGGCTGGCCCCCTCGGGCCCCACGTAGCGGGTCACCCGGTCCAGCTGCTCCACGGGCACGAACAGCTTGTCGCCCTCGGCGTACTCCAGCCACAGGTAGTCGCGCTCCACCTCGTCCACCTCGCGGCGCACCAGCTCCTTGAACAGGGCGATGCCGTGGATGGCGTGCACCACGTAGTCCCCGGGCTTGTAGGGGAAGGTCACCTCGGTGATGTCCACCCGCCGGGTGGCCCGGGCCGCCTGCTGGCTGCCCATGGTGTCCGACAGCGCGATGAGGGCCAGCTTCGCCTTGGGGATGATCATGCCCAAGGGCACCTCGGTGTCCACCACGGTCACGACGCCGCGGGCCAGGGCCCCCTTCGCCGGCGCCAGCCCCGTCTGGGACGCGTCCACGATGGACAGGCCGTGGTCCACGCAGGCCAGCTTCATCTCCTCGCGGGCGCGGTAGTTCGGCACGCTGAACACCACGGTGGAGCCGCCATCCACCAGGTTGCGCATCTTGCCGAACAGCCGCTCGGGGTCGCCGGCCACGTCGGTGCGCTTCACCGGCAGCTCGTCGTCCACCGCGCCGCCCACCCGCATGATGGACACATAGGTGGCGCGCACCTTGCCGCCGAAGTCCAGGGCCGCCGGGTCGGTGTAGAGCCCGCTGGCCGAGGCCGAGGCGCTCTTGGCCCGGCTGGCCACCTCATCGGCGCCATGGACCGCGTCGTCGAACAGGCTGCGCGGCTCCACCAGCGACACCAGGGCCGCGTCGCCCACGTAGTCCCCCAGGGTCACCGTGCGCTTGTACAGGTAGGGCAGCAGGGCGTCGGCCCCGTCGAAGCGCAGGCCCCCTTCGAGCTTCTCCAGCAGGGCGCGCAGGTTCGGGTTGGTGAGGGCCGGGGAGGCCAGGGCCTTGCGCGCCCGGGCCAGGGCCGCCGGCGTGCAGGCGTGCTCGGCTACCGGGTAGACCTCCACCGCGTCGAGGGTGGAGATGGTCTGGCCCGTGGTGGGCACGATGCGCCGCACCTCCTCCAGCTCGTCGCCGAAGAAGTCCAGGCGCACCGGGTAGGCCAGATTGCCCGGGAACACGTCGATGGTGCCGCCCCGCACGGCGAAGGTGCCCGGCCCGTCCAGCTCGCCCGCATTCACGTAGCCGCGAGCCTCCAGGGCGGCGGGCAGGGCGCCCAGCTCCTCGATGAGCACGCCATCGCCGTCGCAATCGCCCATGGCTCCCAGCTCCTTGCCGGCCACCAGGGAAAGCGGGGCGGCCACCAGGGCGCCCGCCGGGGGCAGGCAGCGCAGCAGCGCCCGGGCGCTCGCTACCACCACAGCCTCGCGACCCGACTGCAGCGCCCAGGCCGCCTCCATGCGCCGGGCCACCACGCGAGCATCGGGCTGTCGGGGGTTGAAGGGGTAGTCCGTGCGCTCGGGGAAGCGCAGCACCTTGTCCTCCCCCAGGTAGGCGGCGACGCTGCGGGCGAAGGCCACGGCGGCGTCCTCGCCGGCCACCACCACCAGCGTGGGCTGGGGCCGGTGGGCGAAGCGGGCCGCCACCAAGAAGGGGCGGGCCGAGGCGGCCACGCCCAGGGAGGCGTCGGCGCCCTCGTCCAGCTTCCCCCAGAAGGCCTCGACGCAGCCCGACCGCTCGATCGCCTGGGTCAATCCGTCTATCAGCATGGGGCCTCCTCGCTCGCCGTCGCCGCAGGCCCTCCTGGCGCGGCTCCGGCAGCACGCCGGCGCCGAGGGCACCCGCCTATTCTATCGTTTCCGGGCCAGGGGCCCAGGCGGGCGTCCGGCCGACGTCACCGACCCGCCATCGGCCGCGGCGCGACCCCTCGCCCAACCCAGCCGGCCCATGCCCCATCTGCCGTTATAATGGCCCCATGAACACCGGACCTTCCATACCCACCCTCCCCGAGGGCATCGCGCCAGAGGATGTCAGCCGCCAGGTGCTGCCCTGCCTGCTCGACATCGGCGAGGCCATGATCATCGCCGGCGGCGACGTCGGGCTCGTGGAGAAGCTGCTGCGCCGCGTGGGCTACGCCTATGGCGCTGCCAAGATGAACGTGCTGGTCATCACCGCATCCATCATCATCACCATGACCATGCCCGACGGCCTGGAGCACACCCAGACGCGCCGGGTCGAGGCCGCGGTGGAGACGGACTTCCACAAGCTGGAGAAGCTGTTCCGCCTGTGCCGCACCTGCACCCGCGCGCCCCTGGCCCCGCGCATCCTGAAGGAGCGCTTCGCCGCCATCAAGGCCGAGCCCTCCTCCCGTGCCGCCCTCTACGCGGGCGGCGTCCTAGGAGCTGCCAGCTTCGCCATCTTCTTCGGCGGATCCTGGGTCGATGCTGCCATGTCGGCCCTGTTCGCCGTGTTCGTGTGCTTCCTCATGGAGCGGCTGCGGCCGCTGATAGCCAACACCATCGTGTTCAACTTCATCGCGTCCCTGGTCTCGGGCGTGCTGATAGCCGTGGCGTCGCGCCTGGTGCTGGCCATGTCGCCGGGCATGGTCACCATCGGCGTGATCATGCTGCTCATACCGGGCATCCCCATGACCAATGCCATCCGCGACATGATCAACGGCGACACCATATCCGGCATCATGCGCTTCGTGGAGAGCCTGCTGTGGGCCACGTCCCTCGCCCTGGGCTTCATGGTGGCCATGTGGCTGTTCGGCATCAGCCAGCCCAGCGTCATCTCCAACGCCTCGCCCACGGTGCAGATCGTCTCGGCCCTGCCCGCCACCCTGGGCTTCGCCCTGTTCTTCAACGTGCGCCGCCAGCTGCTGGCCCCTGCCACCCTGGGCGGCGTGCTCACCGAGGGGCTGTACCTGCTGCTCTACCTTAGCGGCAGCTGGGACGGCGCGTTCATACCCATGCTGATCGCCGCGGGCTTCGCCGCCGTCTACGCCGAGGTGCTGTCCCACTACCTGACGATGCCCACCTCGGTGTTCTTCATCATCGCGGTGATCCCGCTGGTGCCCGGCCGCGGCCTGTACTACACCATGCAGAGCGCCGTGCAGCAGAACTGGGAGGCCTGCGCCCAGTTCGGGGGCAACACCGTGGAGTTCGCCCTGGGGATCGCCATCGGCATCATCATCGTATGGTCCTTCGTGCAGACTCGCCGCAACGTCAAGGCCTACCGCCAACGCAGAAGCGCCCCCGGAGCGTGATACTCCGGGGGCGCTGGCTCTCAGGGTTGCGAGAGGGAGCTAGTCGGTCTCGATGACCTCGCGGTTCTTGTAGAAGCCGCAGTTGCCGCACACGCGGTGGGGCAGCTTCACCTCGCCGCACTGGGGGCAGATGGAGCGCGCAGGGGCGGTGATCCGGTCGTTGGTGCTACGGCGGGCATGGGTGCGGGCGCGGCCCATCTTTCGCTTGGGTACTGCCATGGTTCCTCTCCTATCACTGAGATGCGCACCCTATGCGGCGCATCCTGCTCTATAAACACGCAAAGATGAATGTTACCAAAGGCTCCCTGGCACCGCAACCCAACCAGCGGAGAAAACCAAGAGCGGCTGCCCCGCCAGGCAGACGAGGCAGCCGGTGGCCGCGGAACGAAGCGCCCTGCGGGCGGCTTGGGGCAGCGGCTCCAGCCGGCGGCCCGGGAGCGCGCAGCGCACGGGCGCAGCGACGGCCGACAACCCCTCCCCG
>CANOCK010000098.1 GCA_947564525.1 uncultured bacterium
TCGGCGGCCGACGTGCTGCTCTGTGGCAGCGGCGCCGCCACCTTCGCGCGCACGGGCACCTTCGCCGAGGCCTGCGCCATCGCCGCGGCCGCCCAGGCCCGCGGCTGGTGGGGACGGGCCACCACCTTCTCCGGCTTGCGGGCAGCGGTGCTGTAGGAGCGGCTGGTCCTGGTTACGGCCTGCTTACGCCTCGGGGACGCCGCGCCGCCCATGGTAAGATGGGGCGGAGAGAGAGCGGGGCCCTCGCAGGCCCTGGAGCACCGTTTGGAAAGGACCGTCCCATGCTGGCCGCCCTCATCATCGGCGGGATAATCCTCGCCCTGGTCGTCATCGCCATCGTGCTGTACAACAACCTCGTGACCCTGCGCAACCGGGTGGGCAACGCCTGGGATCAGGTGGACGTGCAGCTGCAGCGGCGCCTCGACCTCATTCCGAACCTGGTGGAGACCGTGAAGGGCTACACCGCTCACGAGCGCGGCGCCCTCGCGGAGGTGACGGCGGCTCGCACCAGCGTGATGGAGGCCTCCACCCCCGAGGCGAAGATGGCCGCCGACAACGCGCTCACCGGCACGCTCAAGAGCCTGTTCGCCGTGGCCGAGGCCTACCCCGACCTGAAGGCGAGCGCGAACTACCAGCAGCTCCAGAGCCAGCTGGCCGAGACCGAGGACAAGATCAGCTACATGCGCCAGTCCTACAACGATACGGTCATGAGGTACAACACCGCCATCCAGACCTTCCCGGGCCTGCTGTTCTCGGGCATCTTCAAGCCCTTCGAGGGCTACGACGCCGCACCCGCGGCCTCCCAGGCGCCGTCCGTGAGCTTCTAGGGGCGCCCGTGCTCGCCGCGTCGTCATCGAGGAGGGGGTAGCCATGGGGTTCCTCGCGCGGCTCTCCCGCGTCGTGCCGCTGATCGCCGCCTTGGCGGCGGTGGCGCTGGTGGTCTACGTGGTGGTGAGCGCCGTGCGCGACTCCACCCGGGCCAAGGAGGTGCTCATCGTCATGTTCACATGGCTCTGCGGTGCCCTGGCGGCCTTCTTCGCCCTGGCGGCGCTCTACGCGCTGGTGGAGCGCAACGACGCGGTGCTGGAGCTGGCGGCGAGCTTCGCCGCCGTGGGGCTGGCGGGACTCGGCGTCACCCGCTGGTGCCGCCACGTGTTCGTGAAGAACCACCCCCATTACAAGGAGGCGCGCCAACGGGCCCGGGTGATCCGCCGCTGGCCGTGGCAGCGCCGCTAGGGAGAGGAGAGGGGCCCATGACCTACGGACGCAAGGGGCGCTTGGCAGCGCTGGCGCTCTGCGTCGCGGCGCTGGCCTGCGCGCTGATGGCGCTGCCGGCGACGGCGACCGCCAAGGACTACACCTGCCCGCAGGTGACCATCGAGGCCCAGGCCGAGACCGATGCCACCGTGAGGGTGGTGGAGCAGCGGCGCTTCGACTTCAACGGCTCGTTCACCGCGGTGTGGTGGGAACTGGGCGCCGGGCTGCCCTGGAACGCCGAGGTGCGCATCAACGGCATCCGCATGGCCCGCGCCGACGCCGAGGGGGCCGTGGAGGGCTCCTGGGAGTCGCTGCCGCCGGTGACGTTCCAGCTGGCCTGGCGCGAGGACGGTGGCCCGGCCCACGACGCCTACTCCTTCGACTCGGCGCGCAACACGGTCTATGCCTTCTTCGACGCCATGGACGAGTCGCTCGTCTTCGAGCTGGACTACGAGGTGGTCAACGGCGTGCAGGCCTACGACGACGTGGCTGAGCTCTACTGGAAGTACGTGGGCAGCAACTGGGCCGTGGCCTCGTCGGACGTCACGCTGACCATCGCGCTGCCGGTGCCGCAGTCCCTGGACGTCACCCCTGGCGAGAACGTGCGGGCCTGGGGCCATGGGCCGCTGGACGGCACCGTGGACATCCAGCAGGACGGCACCGTGGTCTACCGCGTGCCCCGGGTGAACGCCGGGCAGTTCGCCGAGGCGCGGGTGCTGTTCCCGCGGGCGTGGCTGACCTCGCTCGACCCCAAGGCCGCCACGGCCAACCAGGGGGTCACGCGGCTGGACACAGTGCTCGCCGAGGAGGAGGACTGGGCCGACCTGGCCAACACCCAGCGGGCCATGAGCCTGCTCTACGTCGTGGGCATCGTGGCCGTGTGCGTGGTGGCCCTGGCGGCGGGGCTCGTGCTGTTCCGCCGCTACGGCCGCGAGCACGTGCCGGACTTCACGGGGGAGTACTGGCGCGACGTGCCGGAGCCGGGGCTGCAGCCGGCGCTAGTCGGACGCCTGTGGCGCTGGAACCACGAGAGCAGCGACGATCTGGTGGCCACCATCATGAGCCTGGCCCAGAAGGGCGCCCTGCGCATCGACCGCGGCTCCTACGCCGACGGCAAGGGCAAGGCGGTGCAGGACTACTACCTCACCCGGGTGGAGCCGGCAGCCAGCGCGACGGCGGCCGACCCCATCGAGCGCGCGACGATGGAGCTGCTTTTCGGCCAGGTGGGGGCAGGGGCTGGCTCCATCTGGCTCGGCGACATCGCCGCCTTCGGGCGCCGCGACCCCCAAGGCTACGTGGATGCCCTCAAGGCCTGGCAGGGATCGCTGACGGCCGAGGTCAACCAGCAGGACTTCTTCGAGGCGCGCAGCAAGCGCATCGCGAGGGCCCTGTGGGTGGTGGCCGGCCTGCTGTTCTTCGGCGGCATCATCATGGCGGCGCTCAGCCGCGACCTCGTCTCGGCGTTCCTCATGGTGCCCACGGGCATCGCCCTGGCGTTCATCGCCAACTACATGCCGCGGCGCACGGTGCGCGGCAACAACATCGTGGCGCGCTGCAAGGCCCTGCGCAACTGGCTGCGCGACTTCTCGAGCCTGGACGAGCGGCCGCCCACGGACGTGAAGGTGTGGGGCCAGTTCATGGTGTACGCCTACCTCTTCGGCGTGGCGGAGAAGGCCATGGCCGAGCTGCGGGCCACGGCGCCCGAGCTGTTCGAGGTGCCCCAGGGCATCTACGCCGACTCCTACGTGCCGTGGTACCTGTGGTACATGACGCTGTCCGCGCCGCGGGGCCAGGGCATGCCGAGCGTGTCCGACGCGCTGCGGAGCAACGTGACCTCCACGTTCTCCACGGCCCAAGCGGCCCTCTCCTCGCCGAGCAGCGGCCATGGCGGTGGCGGCGGATTCTCCTTCGGCGGAGGCGGCGGCTTCGGCGGCGGGGGCGGCGCGCGCTAGGCCGCATTCGGCCGATGCGCAGGGCCCGCCCGGGTCGGCAGCGGGTAGAATCTTCCCAGGGCCGGCGGGGCCCTCGGGCTCGGCCAGAAGCGGCCGGAGGGCCGGGGCCGCGCGGCGGCAGGCGACGAGCGAAAGGCGCGCAATGGCAGGCAGCAGCAAGGGGAACATCGTGCTCATCGGCATGCCCGGGGCGGGCAAGTCGACGCTGGGCGTGGTGCTGGCCAAAATCATGAACTACGACTTCATCGACGCTGACCTGGTCATACAGCAGCAGTGCGACAAGACGCTGCAACGGCTGATCGACACCTGCGGCCCCGAGGGCTTCCTGGAGGTGGAGAACCAGGTGCTCAAGGACATGGACTACGAGCGCACCATCATATCCACCGGCGGCTCGGCCGTGTACTCCGAGGAGGCCATGCGCCATCTGGGCGACATCGGCTGCGTGGTGTACCTGCAGATCGGCTACGACGCCCTGTGCGAGCGCCTGAGCGACTTCTCGGAGCGCGGCGTGGTCATGCGCGACGGCATGGGCATGAGCCTGCTCGACCTCTACGAGGAGCGCCGCCCCCTCTACGAGCGCTACGCCGAGGTGGTGGTGGACGTGAACGGCCTGACCATCACGGAGGCCGCCCGCAAGGCGGCCAGCGCCATCGAGGCTGCGCTGGAGGGCTAGGGCCTCCGGTGGGGCCGCGAGCACGCCGGCGACGGTGGTAGGCCGGGCATGCGGCGGTCCGCCTTTCTATCCTTGCTGAGAATAAATGGGAATGAATTCCCGAGAACGACAGCTCTGAGCTGCCCGTTCTTCTCATGGGGAAAATCATGCTTGCCAGGCGATGGCCAGGTTGGTATATTCACTCTCGTCTAACGGTGACCCTTCGCTTACGAGGGGCGCTAGCAAAGGAATAGCGAATCTCCTTCTGGAATACTTGCTTTGAAGGAAAGAATGCAGCGAAGAGGGCATCTGCCTTTCGAGACATTCTTTCTGGAAGCAATTCTGGTTTGCTAGTGCCTTGCCGTTAGACAACTGCGGTGGATGCCCTCCTCACTGCACGTTGCTGTCGAGCATGTTCCAAGCAGTCAGCCCGGGCCTCCTTCCGTAGCGGGAACAATCTCATACCTTGGAAGGAGCTGGGTGCAATGCGAGCCCCTGCGAACCCTCCGGCCAAGCCCCTGGGAAGGCTGGCCTTGACCTTTGTCGCCCTCTTGCTGGCGACCCTTGCGATGACCATCCCTGCGAAGGCGGACGAGCCCTCGGATGCGGGAGCCGATGGCGAAGCTGCCGTCGTTGCCGAATTTGCCGATGGCGTCCCTGGCGTGGAGAGCGATGGCGCAGCTGCTGCGGCGGATGCCGCTATCTCCGAATCTGCCGATGCCCCTACTCTGGCGAGCTATCTGTCGGCCGGCATGCTGCGCGTGAGCGCCGATGTCCAGCTCGTGGACGGCGGCGAGGCCATCGAGCCCGTCGTCGGGTCCTTCGCCGTGGACGGGCTCACCTACGCGATCATGGAAGAGGGGGAGGTGGCCCTGGTGGCCGTCCCTCCCCGGACGCTCGCTGGCGGCCTGGTGGGCGGTTCGGCTGGCAGCTCTGACTCCGAGGACGTTGGCGAGCCTGCGACCCTCGCTCTTCCTGACGCCGTCAGCTACGACGGCACCGGCTACTCCCTGACCGCCATCGGCCCTCGCGCCCTCGCCGGGTGCGATGCGGCCACGGTCGTCATCCCGGCCTCGGTCGCCTCCGTCGACCAGGCCGCCTTCGAAGGCTCCTCCGTCGCCTCCGTCGAGGTGGCTGACGGCAACCCTCACCTCTCCTCCTACGACGGCATGCTCTTCGATGCCGACCTCACGTGCCTCTTGCTCGTTCCCGAGGGCAAGCAGGGCGCTGCCCGCATCCCCAAGGAAGCGGAGGTGGTGGACCCGTCGTGCTTCTCGCATTCGGCCGGCGTGGACGCCATCTCCGTGGAGGCGGGCAGCGCAGCCTTCTCCTCGCGGAACGGTTGCCTATACGACGCTTCCGGCCAGATGCTTGCCTGGTCTCCGCCCGTTGCCGACGGCGGCGACTTGCCCGTCGCCTCCTTTGGCGAGGCCCAGGCCCATGCCGGTGCCATGGACTTCACGCTCGCGGCCCAAGAGG
This sequence comes from uncultured bacterium, assembly GCA_947564525.1. GTDB lineage: Bacteria > Actinomycetota > Coriobacteriia > Coriobacteriales > Eggerthellaceae > D16-63. The sequence goes on from CANOCK010000098.1 coordinate 5,341, forward strand.
GCGTGACCCTCTACAAGACCAACTCAGCGGGCTCGACTCTCACCATGGTGCCCACGCCGCATACCATCAGCTGCTCCGACAGGTCCCATGTCACCAACGTGCAGTGGATCAGCACCACCTCCAACGGCTTTGTGCTCAAGCTCTGGCACTCCGGGACCCCGGAGTACTTCCTGTGGCACAAGCCCGGCCACATCCTCACTGGTGTCAAAGTGGCCAATCTTGACATGGCCTACTACCCGAGCGGAGAACATCCTACCGAGACCATAACGGCGGGCACTGAGAAATCCTCTGGCACGTTCAAGGGCTGCAAGCGCCTGGTGGAGCCCCTGTGGGGGGAAGTGAGCTACACGATATCTCTCAAGGGGGAAGGCGGCAGTCCGGCGAACCAGCTCGTGGCTGGCGTGCGCTATGGGAGGGCCATGCCGGCCCTGCCCGAGCTGCCAAAGCGGGAGGGCTACGTATTCCTCGGGTACTACGCGTCGAGTGGCGGGGAGGAGGTGCGCTACTATGACGAAACCGGCAAAAGCACGAGAAGCTGGGACAAGTTCATCACGCGTCCGGAATCTGTGAGCACGAACATATCCTACGTCACCTGGGTCCTACACGCTAAATGGCGCGAAGCCGTCACGGTCACCCTGCACTCCAACGCCGGCGGAGCGGCCCAGATTCAGCTGGCCGACGGGAGTCTCGTAGACAGCTATACCTGGCATGGAGTCAACGCCTGGGGCCTAGCAGCCCTTGGTGAAGTCTGGCTGTCCTTCTCTGGTGTGGAGGGCAAGAAGCTTGCGACTATTCCGTCGCGGCCCGGCTATGGCTTCCTTGGCTGGACGACGAATCCTAGCGCAACGGAGCCAAATGTGGCAAACGGGGCGACCAGCTTGGAGGCCTGGGCGGTGTGGGGCAGGTCGTCGGTCACCTTCCACTCCAACGCCCGAGGGACGGCCTGCCTGAGGCTGGCCGACGGCAGCCTCGTCGACGAGCGGACGTGGTCCGACGTGCGCGACTGGGGGATCAGCGGGAACACGGTGTGGCTCGACCTCGGCGGCGCGGGCGGCACCCTGGAGGCGACGGTGGAGGGCAGGCCCGGCTACGAGTTCAGGGGCTGGGCGACGAGGCCGGACGAGACCGCCCCCGACCTGACGAGCTCCGACGAGATATGCGACGCCTGGGCGGTGTGGGGCAGGTCGTCGGTCACCTTCCACTCCAACGCCCGAGGGA
>CANOCK010000099.1 GCA_947564525.1 uncultured bacterium
CTCGATGGTGTAGCTCGACGGGTTGCCCGAGGCGCTGCCGCCTGCCAGGTCGTAGGAGATGGCGTAGACGATCGGCGACCAGACTGCATAGTAGGTCGCGTCTCCAGAGGCCGTCCCGAGCGATTCGAGCGGCTCGCGGGCGTCTGGAGAGGAGGCCCAGCCCTCGAATGAATAGCCGGCCCGGACAAAGCGCACCGAGGGGGCCGAGACGCGGCTGCCGTGCCTGACGCGAGTCGTGCAGGAGGATGGGTCGCCCCCGTTGCCGTCCCAGGTCATGATGTAAGTACGCTTGGCCCAAGCAGCCCAGTACTCGGCGTCGGAGACAGTGGCCTGGGGCAAGCGCGAGAGCACGCGGCCTTCCTCGGCATCGAAGCGGCTGGAAGCCCAACCGAGGAAGTCGTGGCCCTCGCGAGCCGGATCGGCTGGCGCCACCGTGGCATCGCTGTTGGGAACCTGGCACTCCTTATCCTGGTCGCCATCAGGGAAGGCTCCCCCATTGGCGTGGAAGGAGGCTCGGAAAGAGTCGGGGCCGACGAGGGAGGCCACCGTGGCGAAGGCGTAGGACACCTCGGCCAACGCCACCGGGGAACCCTCGCTCACCACTTCGCTGTCGATGCAAGCGAAGCTGCGCTGGCCCTCCACCACGTTGCCGAGGTTCAGGCGGAACCCAAGCCTCAGTTCCCCAGCTGAGCCTTGCCCGTCACCTTTGGGGACCACGAAGGCCGAAGGGTCCTTGGAGCGGAAGTAGGCCTCGTCGAGCACATCGTCCAAGCCGAAGGAGGCCGCATGGGAGTCTCGGACCGACCCGATGCCGTCGGCACCCTCCGAGACCGGATAGACCGACACCAGCTTGAGGGCCCGTGCCGCCTCATCGTCGCCAACGGACGGATCCGCCGAAGCTATGGCCTCGGCACCGCGAGAACGAGACTCCATGCCCACCACGCGCAGGTCGCACTCCCCAGACAGGTTGCGTATGGAGGCCCTGCCGGCATCGACGACCCCCTCCACAGCCTGGTCGAGAAAGTGCCTCTCCTGGGAAAAGGTCACCGACAGCGGCACGTCGACCTCGAGCGCCGCGCTCCAGCGGGCCACCAGGTTCACGTCCCCTTCCAGGTTGGCGGCATGGATCACCGAATGCCCGGCAGCTATGCGCTCGACAAGGGCGGCTTCGTTGGCCCAGCCCACGAAGCGATAGCCTCGACGCACCGGATCGGGGATGGCCACGTCCCCATCAGCAGGGCCAAGGGAGGAGGGCGGCTCGTAGCCCTCGGGCCAACCCGTGGAGGCGTAGGGCTGATAGGGATTGCGGTTCAGCACGTAGTCGATGGCATAGGCCGCGGGCGCCGCCAAGGTGCCAGCCCGAGAGAGCTCGGCAGGGAAGCCCTCCGGCTCATCGCTCTGCAAGGTGGCATCGTAAAAGGGCCCATCGAGCGCATCGACGCCCTCCTCGATGCCTTCAGGAGACGAAGCCAGAACCCTCTGTCCACCATCGGCCACATCATCCATGGCTTCCTGTTCGATACCGGCTGCAGCGACATCGAGCGCGACGCCTGCCGACGCACCGGGGACAGCATCCATTGGGTCGAGCACAGCCAGGACGGAGAGCTGCCCAGAGCGCTTGGACGGAAGGGCGCCTTCCGCAGGAAGAGCGCCCTCTCCTGCCTCAGAGGCAACACTGGCCGCGCCGAGCACCACCGCCATAGGCTCCTCCTCCATGGGAGCAAGCCCAACGATTGCCGAGCCAACCACAGGAGAGCTCGGTGCTTCGAAATCAGGTGACATGAGGTCGGCGAGCCGCTGCTGCGCTGCCCCAGGGTCGACAGCGGACCCATCCCCCACAACTCGAACCCCTTCGGGCAAACCGGTCACAGAGGAGAGGATGTCGCACCCCTCGAAGGCGCCGGCGGCCACCGCCGTGCACCCAGGGGCTGCCTCGGCGACGTTGCCGAGGCCGGCGGGCACGCGCAGGAGCGTCTCGCCGGAGGCGTCGTATAGGCAACCATTCCACGAGGAGAAGGCTGCGCTGCCCGCCTCCACGGAGATGGACGCCACCTGCGCGGAATGCGAGAACGCGCTGGCAGGCACCTCCTCCGCGGAAGTCGGGATGCGGGCAGCGCCCTGCTTGCCCCCGGGAATGAGCAAGAGGCTTGTCAAATCGGCATCGAAGAGCATGCCGTCGTAGGAGGAGTAGCGCAGGTTGCCCTCGGCCACCTGGATCGACTCCAGGTAGGGGGCACCTGCGAAGGCGCCGTCGTCGATGGAGGCGACGGTGGCGGGCACGGCCAGGGAAACGAGGAAGTCGCCCTTCACAGCCCCGGCCGTGATGCGGGCCACCGGGTAGACGAGGCCGTCGAAGGCCACCTCGGCCGGTACCGCCGCTTCGCCACAGGCCCCCTCGGTGCCCACCAGCGCGGCGGCCAGGCCCTCGCCTTCCGGCACCAGGGCGAAGCGGAACCCCGCCTCCTCGACCGAGGCGCTGTAGGTGGGCACGCCATCGCTTGCATCGAGGGAGGCGTCAGCTGAGACGCGGGCCGGGCCGCTGTCAGCGACCTGAACGGCGAGGATGGGCTGGGCAGCTTCGGCGCCAGCCGGGTCGCCCGCCCCCTGCGCTGGGACCGCAGGGGCGGGCATGCCGTCGGCAGGAGCCCCTGCCTCTAGGATGCCATCGGGTGAGGTGCCGCTCGAGGGCTGCTGGGCGCTCTCTGGCGCGCCTTGCTCAGCCTCGGGGATTTCTTGGCGATTTTCGGCTTCTCCGCCGTCAGAAGAGATTTCCGGGGCCTCGCTTAGAAGCGGAGCACCCCCCCCGCACTTGCGCCCTCTGCGAGCGCTTCTGCGGGCATCAGGCCCATGGCCAAGGTGAATGCCAGCGCGCAGGCCGCAGCTTTGCTGGCAGCCTGGCTGGTACGTGAGGTCGTAGCCATCGCACGTGCCTTTCCCGATATGCGTTCCCGTTCGCACGCGCCTCGGACCCAGGTGCATGGCGGCCTCGCATGCCGCCGCCCCTTCGCGGTGCCCTCGCGGCCTCGCATGCCGCGACGATCCCATCGAGCGCGCTTCGCGCCCACCTTGGCGCGCAGGGCCTCGCAAGCCCAGCCCGCCTCGGGCGCTCGCCCGGCTCCAGCCGGGCCCGTCCGGCCAGCCCGCCTCGAGCACCCCGGAAGACAGCTCCAAGGAATCGCTCGATTGGGGTGGCGCGCCCGCGCGGCCGTCGAAAGCGTGGCCGACAAGCGCTGCCGAACGACGCGCACTCTAGCACACCGTCGAAAAGCCGCGCAAGCTTCCCAGGTCAACGGCATCGGCGGCGACCACGGCGACCGAGACGACAGCCCCCTCTAGCGCCCGGGGCGGCCGTTGGGTGTGGCGCCTGGCCTACAGCAGGTCGTTCGGGTCGATGTCCACGGCCACGTTCACGTCGCGCTCGGCCTTGCGGCGACGGAACACCAGCGCCAGCTTGCCGGGCAGGTCGTCGCCAGGCGGGCACTTCACCAGCACGTGGTAGCGGTAGACGTTGCGCAGCTTGGCCAGCACGCAGGGCTGAGCCTCGAACGCCTGCCAGCGCTCGCCAGCCACCTGCTCGATCAGCTGCTGCAGCTGCCCGTGGATCTCCTCGGCCACGGCCCGCACCCGCTCCTCTTGCGGCCCCCACACCAGCACGTTCGCCATGCGCACGTAGGGCGGGTAGCCCAGGGCCTTGCGCTTGGGGAGCTCGGCTTTGAGGAACCGGGCGCGGTCGTAGCGCGCCGCCGCCACGATGGCCTCGTGGTGCGCGTCGTAGGTCTGCACCAGCACGCGCCCTTCCAGCTCGGCGCGGCCAGCGCGGCCTGCCACCTGCTCGATCAGCGCGAACGTCCGCTCGGCCGCCCGGTAGTCCGGCAGGTTCAGCTGCGTGTCCGCGTTGATGACCCCCACCAGCGTCACGTCGCTGAAGTCGAGGCCCTTCGCGATCATCTGGGTGCCCAGCAGCACCGCCGCCTTCGCGCTGGCGAACTCCTCCAGCAGCCGCTGGTGAGCGCCCTTGCCCTTGGTGGTGTCGGCATCCATGCGCACGATGGGCACGCTCGGCCCCACGCCCTCCATGGCGTCGAGCAAGAGGCGCAGCTCCGCCTCCACCCGCTGGGTGCCCGCGCCGAACATCTTGAGGTAGGGACTCTCGCACTCGGGGCAGCGCGGGGGCACCGGCGCCGTGTAGCCGCAATGGTGGCAGACCAGCTTGCGCCCCTGGTCATGGTAGGTGAGCGACGTGGCGCAATGGACGCACTCCGGCACGAAGCCGCAGTCCCGGCACAGCAGGAACTTGGCGAACCCGCGCTGGTTCAGCAGCAGCACCGCCTTGCGGCCGGCGGCCAGCTCGCGGCCGAGGGCCGTGGCGAGCCGACGGGAGAACATGGCGCGCCCGCCGCTCTGGAACTCCGCCGCCATGTCGACCACCTCCACCGCCGGCAGCGGCTTGCCGTTGGCCCGGTCGGGCAGGCTGACCTGGCTCCAGCCCTCCACGCGGGCCGCATGGTGCAGCGCCTCGATGGACGGCGTGGCCGAGCCGAGCACCACCGCCCCGCCGGCGCGGCGCATCATCCATGCCGCGACCTCGCGAGCGTGGTAGCGCGGAGCGCTGTCCTGCTTGTAGGACCCCTCGTGCTCCTCATCGATGACGACGAGCCCGGTGTTGGCCAAGGGGGTGAACAAGGCGCTGCGGGCGCCCACCACCACCCGCGCCTGGCCGCTGCGGATGAAGTCCCACTGGTCGTAGCGCTCGCCCTGGCTCATCCGGGAGTGCATGACCGCCACGGCGTCGCCGAAGCGGCCGCGGAAGCGGGCGACAGTCTGGGGGGTGAGCGATATCTCCGGCACGAGCACGATGGCGTTGCGCCCCTCGGCCAGGGTAGCGGCGATGGCCCGCAGGTACACCTCGGTCTTGCCCGAGCCGGTCACGCCGTCCACGACCACCACCTGGCCCGCAGCGGCCGTCCGGGCGTCCTCGATGGCGTCGAGGGCCGCTTGCTGGCCAGCGGTGAGGGCGAAGGCGCCCGATGGCGGGGGGGGCGCCGTGGGCGCACCGGTGGCCTCGATGCCGCGCAGGCGCCGCCGTCGCTCGATGGCCACGACGCCCTTGGCCTCCAGGGCCTTCACCGTGCTCGCCACGGAGCCGAACTCCAGGGCCAGCTCCGCCATGCGCACGTCGCCCCGGCGCAGCACGTCGAGGACGGCCTGCTGCTTCATCGCGCCCTTGCGCGGCTCGAATCCCTCTGCCGCCGGGCCCAGGGTGACCCAACGGTCGTCCACCTCGCCCACCGCCGGCTGCTCCAGGCGCCAGGACCCGCCAGGCCCGCGCACGATGCGCGGCACGCCGCCCGGAGGGGTGAACAGGCGGATGCAGGCCGACAGCGGAGCCAGGTACTCGTCGGAGAGGAACCGCGCGCAGGCGGCCCCTTCCTCGTCGAAGTAGGGCTTGGACAGCACGCGCTCCACGGCCTTCAGCTTGGCGAGGGTCACGCCGTCGGGCAGGTCGTCCTCGGCGCGCTCCTCCAGCCCCACCACGAAGCCCACCACCTTGCGGCCGCCAAAGGGCACGAGCACGGCGCAGCCCACCGACACGTCGTAGCCGTCGTCGCCGTTGCGGAACGGCGTGTCGGCCACCGCGTAGGTGTAGGGCGCGTCGAGCGACTGGGTCGGCACATCGAGGATGACGGAGGCAAGGATCATGGATGCAAGTATAGCGCGACCGGGGGGCGTCGCCCTCGCAAGCGACGCGACGCCGGCGTTGCCGGGGGCCTTGTCGCGCTGCCGCGGTCCATGCTGGCGAGCATGCCAGCCCCAACCGCCCGAATCCTGCCGCCCCATCTCACGGCGTCAGGCTCGCACGATGCTACGGAGCTGCAGGCAGACGGCCCGGAAAGATGCTATACTCCGTAACGGTTCGGACGCCGACCCCATGAGGGAGCCGGCGCCCGATGAGGGTGGTTAATCCTCACGTTTTTGGTTGGGCCCGCCCTTCGGCGGGCCGCTTCTCTTGTAGGACAGAATCGCCACCACGAGAGAAGCTAGTCCAATCAAAGCCTGGATCATAACCAGTGCGTCGCCCATCGTTCACCTCCTCCCTTCAGCTAGCATGTTGTGAAGGAGGCTTCTCGGTGGGCTCTGCGCCCTCGCTGATCATCTTAGCATATCTTAGTTAGCATTTCCCCAGGTCAAGATTGATTTTTTTAACTAGGCCATCGCCATTGTTCGCCGTCTTCGGCACCCCCTCGACCCAGCAGATTGCCAGCAGGATCGACCCCTTGTTCCAGCAAATCCATCCCCTTGCCGTCGGCCGGCTCCAGCAGGTCCGGCCACCTATCGCCGTCTGATTCCGGCAAGGCCATCGCGTTGGGGCCTGCACGCCGCAGCCAGCACCGAAGCAGGCCGCTGGCCGGCAGCCTCGCCGCCGGCCAGCCTCAACTGCAGCTTCTCGACCCGCCCGCTAGGCCACCGTGCTCGCCGCGGCCCGATTGCCACCCGCCGCCGGCGTGCGCATGCGCGCCCGCCCAGCCGCCAGCGCCACGCACAGCAGCGCCACCGCG
>CANOCK010000100.1 GCA_947564525.1 uncultured bacterium
GAGGCGGCCCTGGCGGCCGAGGGGGCCCAGGCGCGGGCCGCGGAGCTGGCGGCCGAGGGGCTGCGCACCAAGGAGGCGGCCACGGCCCTGGCCGAGGAGTTCGGCATCGGGCGCAACGAGGCCTATGAGATGGCCATGGCGGCGAGGGCCCGATGAGCCGCAAGCCGTCGCAGCCCGAGCTGCTGCAGGTGGACGACCTGGAGGTGCGGCTCACCCGCAAGGGCATACGGAACCTGCACCTGCGGGTCAAGCCGCCGGACGGCCGCGTGGAGGTGTCGGCGCCGTGGCATCTGGCGGACGAGGCCGTGAGCTCCTTCGTGCGCGAGCGCCGGGGGTGGATCGAGCGGCGACGCGCCGAGCTGCGCGACTCGCCCCAGGCCCAGGCTGCGGCAGCCAGCCCCGAGGAGGTGGCGCAGTGGCGAGCCGTGGTGGAGGCCTGCGTGCCGGCGCTGGTGGCGGCGTGGGAGCCCATCATGGGGGTGAGGGCCGGCAAGCTGGCCTACCGCAACATGACCAGCCGCTGGGGCAGCTGCCAGCCGGCCACGGGACGCATCTGCATCAACGTGCGCCTGGCCCTCTACCCGCCGGAGTGCTTGGAGTACGTGGTGGTGCACGAGCTGTGCCATCTGCGCGAGCGCGGCCACGGCCCGCGGTTCCGCGCCCTGATGGACGCCTACCTGCCCGATTGGCGCCAGCGGCGGGACAAGCTGCGGTAGGGCCCGCGCAGCGTGGCCCGGGCTCCTCGCCGAAAAGGGGCCGCACGGCGGCTCCGCAGGCTTATCATAGGGAATCCCTGCGACCAGAGGAGACGAGCCGTGACCACCCGAAGCGCCCAAGCCATCAATGAAGCCGAGCCTGCCGAGGAGGGGCGCGCGCCGAGCTGCCCCGATGCGGGGCAGGGCGCCCATGGCGAGCCCGAGCGGCTCGCCCGCATGGGCACCGCGCCCATCCCCAAGCTCATCGTGGAGTTCGCCGTGCCGTCGGTGGTGGGCATGGTGGTCAACGGCTCCTATAACCTCATAGACTCCATCTTCCTCGGCAACGCCGTGGGCGAGATGGGCTTGTCGGTGGTCACGGTGGCCAACCCCATCATGATAGTGTTCATGGCCCTGGCCATGCTCGTGGGCAACGGCGGCAACGCCTTGGCGGCCCTGCGCTTGGGGGCGGGCAACCGCGACGCAGCCGAGCGGGCCTTGGGCAACGTGATCGGCTTGAGCCTCCTGCTGGCGGTGATCGTGGCGGCCGTGGCGCTCAACCCGGCCTTCCTCGACTGGCTGCTCACCGCGTCGAGCGCCACCGACGAGGTGCGCCCCCAGGCCCGCGTGTTCATCCAGATACTATGCTTCGGCTTCGTGTTCCAATGCATCGGCATGGGGGTCAACAACTTCATCCGCACCGCCGGCGCGCCGGCCCGCGCGCTCGGCACCATGGTGATCGGCCTGGTGGCGGCCACGGCGTTCAACTTCCTGTTCGTCATCGTGCTGGGCTGGGGGGTGGCTGGCAGCGCCATCGCCACCATCGCCGGCACCGCCTGCTCGGCTGGCGCGGTGCTATGGTACTTCCTCTTCGCGCCCGACGTGCCCCTGCGCATCCGGGCGCGTTGCCTCGTGCCCGCGCCGCGGCTGGTGGGCACCATCCTGGCCTTCGGCTTCCCGAGCTTTGCCGTGCAGGCTGGCATGGCTGCGGTGAACTTCGTGCTGAACTTCCAGCTGGTGGCCTATGGGGCGGCGAGCCCCGTCGGGGCCGAGGATGCCCTGGCCGCCATCGGCGTGCTCAACCGCATCGGCATGTTCACGGTCATGCCGCTGATCGGCATCGCCGTGGCGCTGCAGCCGCTGCTGGGCTACAACTACGGCGCGGGCAGGATCGACCGCGTGCGCAAGACCCTATGGCTGGGCATCGCGGCAGCCACCGGGTTCGGCGTGGTGGAGTGGGCGGCCATCATGCTGGCGCCTGAGGCCATCGTGGCGGCGTTCAGCATCACCCATCCCGGGCTGGTGGAGTTCACCGTGTTCGCGCTGCGGGTGCAGTTCGTCATGCTGCCCTTCGTGGGCTTCCAGATCGTGGGCTCGAACTACTTCCAGGCCACGGGCCAGCCGGCCAAGTCCATCTTCCTCACGCTGACGCGCCAGATCCTGTTCCTAGTGCCGCTGCTGCTGGTGCTGCCCGGCGTCCTGCCGCGCATCGCCCCGGGCCTCACCGGGCTCGATGCGCTCTACTTCGCAGCGCCCATCTCGGACTTCCTGGCCATCTTCACCGTGGCGGTGTTCATAGCCTGGGAGATGCGCCGCCTGCGCCGCATGGAGGCGGCCGAGGCGTAGGGGGCTTGCGGCCGCTAATGGGGTGGTTGAGCAGGTTGCTATAATGGGCCATCTTTCTTGATTGGTAGGTTCGCTATGGCTCTGGAGAACAAGCTTGGCATAACCGTGGAGGCGGAGCTGGCGCGTGAGGAAGAGCGCCTGACGAAGGTACGCGCCCTCGAGCTGTTCGAGAGCGGCTTGCTCGATGCCTTGGAGCCAGGCACCTTCGCTAGCTTGTCTTGCATCCACGAGCGCCTTTTCGGGGATGTCTACCCCTTCGCGGGGAAGCTCCGGACGGAGAACATCGCAAAGGGCGGCTTCCGGTTCGCCCCCGTCTCCTACCTTGAGACGTCGCTGCAGTCCATCGAGGCCATGCCTCAATCCGACTTCGACGAGATCGTCGAGAAGTACGTGGAGATGAACGTCGCGCATCCGTTCCGCGAAGGGAACGGCCGCAGCATGCGGATATGGCTCGATGCGATGCTCAAGAAGGAAATCGACAGGGTGGTCGATTGGAGCCGCGTTGGCAAGCAGGACTACCTTCTGGCCATGGAGCGCAGCCCGATCAAGGACGTCGAGATAAAAGTGCTGCTCAAGGATGCTCTGACCGACAAGGTCGGCGATCGCCTCATGTACATGAAGGGCATAGACGCCAGCTATCACTACGAGGGGTATAACGTCTACCGAACCCAGGACTTGGTGGCGCGGTAGGGTCGTGCTTCTGCCCTGCGCTGCGCTTGCGACGTAGCAAAGGGCAATGCTGTCAGTGAGCGGTGGTGCTGGCAGGCGCGGGGCGATGCCGCCAGTGCATGGCGGTGGTGGCGGTGCGGGGCGCTCCTTCTTTTGCGGACGTTCGCTTTCGGTGCGTTTTGGATGCGAGTCGTGGCTTCGAGGAGGGCCATGCGTGGCCTGATTGCCTTCTTTTGCAGTCTGGAACTGGCCTTATGAAGGCTGATGGGCCCATGCGACGGGCTTCCCCTTGCAAGGCGGTTGGGGGATTGCTAAACTCACGGCAGCCTAACTGCGACTTTCCATTTTGGAAACTCGTGAGCAAACGAATAGGGACTATCTCCTAGGAATCTTATTCTGACGGGACCATGTAGTGAAGAGGGCATCTGCCTTTCAAGACATGGTCTCTGGAAGCGATTCCGGTTTGCTTACGATCTTGCAGTTAGGCGACTGTGGTGGATGCCCTCCTCACTGCATGTCGCTGCTCGCGCATGATCGTTTGCTCGGCTAGGGCCTCCTCCGCAGCGGGAATTGACCATACCGCCGGAAGGAGCAGGCGCAATGCGAGCCCTTGCTGTTTCTCGAACCTCCAAATTCTCTGCTGCCGCGTTGGCGCTGCTGCTGGCCTGCACGTTGGGGCCGGCTGCGGTGGCCGACGAGCTGTCGGCTAATCCTGCCGCTGGTGGCGTCGAAGCCGACGTCGCTGACGCTGATGACGCGCCCATGCTGGCGAGCCTCATGGCTGGCGGTGCTGGGCATATCAGCACGGCTGTGGCCCTTGAGGACGACCCCGAGCCGATCGTGGGCTCGTTCACCGTTGGCGGCCTGACCTACGCCATCGTCGGCGAAGGCGAGGTCGCTCTCGTGTCCGTCGATTCTGACGCTGTTGCTCTTGCTGCTGGCTCCTCTGTGGCTGGCGAGGGGCTGCTTGCGGGCTCTGACGGCGCCCCCTTCGGAGAGGACTCCGGCTCCGGTGTGTCGCCGCGCAGCGTTGCGGAGCAAGTCCCTTCAGGGGCAGCTTCGCCTTCGCCCTCTCCGGAGGGGGCGTCTTCCGATGGTGCCGAGGGCGAAGATGCTCCTGAGCCTGTGATCCTCGAAGTCCCTGGATCCGTCGAGTTCGACGGCGTCGCCTACTCCGTCGTCGCCATCGGCCCTCGCGCCTTAGCGGGATGCGATGCCGACGCCGTGGCCATCCCCGCCACCGTCGAGTCCATCGACGAGCTGGCGTTCCGCGGCTCTGCCGTTGCGGCCATCGAGGTCGCTGACGGCAACTCTCACCTCTCTTCTTATGACGGCATGCTCTTCGATGCCGAAAGAATAAGCCTCTTGCTCATTCCCGAGGGCAAGCAGGGCGCTGCCCGCATCCCATCGACAGCGGAGGCGGTCCCTCCCAGTGCGTTCTCGCATTGCGCGCTGGTGACATCGATCTCCGTGGATGCGGGCAGCGCAGCCTTCTCCTCGTGGAATGGTTGCCTATATGACGCATCCGGCGAGACGCTCCTTCGTGTCCCTGCGGGGGCTGAAGAAGTCGAGATAGCCGATGGCTGCACTGCGGTTGCCACCGGCGCCCTGGAGGGCTGCGCGAAGCTGCGTACCATCCAGGCCCCGGCCTCCGTGGCCGAGGTCAGCCCTGACGTGCTCGGGGCTGCTGGCGCTGCCGATGGCGGCAGCGTCCCGGTGGCCTCCGTCGGCTCGTCCGGCCAGGTCGCTGCCGAAGGTGGCGGGCTGGCTGCCGCTGCGGGCGCCGATGGCGGCCAGGTCGCCATCATGGGCGATGCCCACGCCGCCGAGGACGGCTCGGCTGAAGGCTCCCAGGCCTCCTCTGATGGCGAGGGAGGCGAGCCTGTCGTCGAAGTCGAGGCGCCTGCCGATGGCGACGATGCTGCCCCTGTCCAGCTGACCTCCCTGGTCGCGCTCGCAGCCGTAGGCGACGACCTCGCGCAGGTCGACCCTGCATCCATCATCGTGAGCATCCCCGAGGGCGCCGACCCGGCTCCCTGGGAGGCCGTCGGATTCAAGGTAGAGGCCGCTCCGGCTGATGCAGCCGACGATGCCGAGCCCGTAGAGGGCGAGCCCTTGGGCGACCTCGTCACCGATGATGCCCATGACCACGATGCCGAAGAGCCTGACGGCGCCTCCTCCGACGGCCCGGTCATCGTCGATGAGGTGACCATCGGCTACGGCTACGCCAACGAGCGCTCCATGGACTCCTACGAGCGAGCCATCCCGAAGGTGGATGCCGTCCTCAAGCTCCAGCCCATCATCGCCGAGGAGCTCATGGAAGATGATGGGGATGCGAGGGGCGACGCCGCTTCGGCAAGCTCCGGGCCTGCTGCCGACGGCGGCTCGAATGGTGCTGATGGGGTTGCCGGCTCCGACGCTGGCTCCAGCGACGGCACGGCAGCCGACGCCGCCGATGCCGCCGGCGCCGAGCCCACCCTCGCTTCCAAGCTCGCCGACCTCCCCGAGGACTCCCAGGCGACGGCCTCCTTCCTCTACGGGGGGTGCCTCTACGTCATCGACCCGGAAGGAGGCGCTGCCCTCGTGGCCGTGGACCCCAAGCGCCTCGCCGAGTGCGTGGAGGACCCGACCACGCTGATCCTCCCCGACTACGTCGACGACGGCACCTGGTCCTACCCGCTCACCCGCATAGCCAAGGGGGCCTTGGCTGGCTCCGGCATAAAACGCCTCTGGATACCGGCCTCGGCCACCTACCTCGACTACGCCCTGGAGGGCTGCGAGACGCTGCGCTACGTCGAGATATCCGAGGACTCCCCGGTCTACTCCTCCAAGGACGGCTGCCTCTACGACAAGTCGGGGGAAACTCTGTGGATGGTGCCGGAGGGGGTGGGAGCTCCCTGGACAAGTAAGGAGATTCTTGGTGAGACTTATCAACCAATTCGCGAGGACAGGAACCAAAACGGCTGCGACGATACCCCTAGCGGGATTGTGGATGGCCTGGATGTTAGGCGGACTTTGCGGTCTGGGCTTGTGATTTATGCTACGCATGGGTTTTACAGAAACGGCTCGACACCAAGCTTTAACGGCGGATGCTCTGAAACCCACGCTATCTGGGACACCTACTTCGAACCTACTGACATTTACAACAACGGCAGCTACGGTACACAGAGCTACGAGGCAAGGGCTTTCAACGGGTACCATTACCTATACGGGAGGGTTGACCGCGGGGCGTACGCTGGAAGCCGACAATACACCTCGATCTCTTTCTCGCCTGCGGGCCCGGCTCTTGGATCGGGAACTTACATCAGCGGAAACGCTGTTTACATGCGATGCGCGAACGCTCCTGTCCCGAGGAGGATTGCATGGAACCCGAACAATGGGGAGCCGACGAGCGAAAAGACGGTTGCACACGGGTCTGCAGCTTCCGCCCCTTCTCCTTCCCGTACCGGTTACACGCTCGCCGGCTGGTACACGGCAGCCTCCGGCGGCTCCTACGTCTGCGGGGCGGGCGGGTCGGTGACGGTGACGTCCGACGTCA
>CANOCK010000101.1 GCA_947564525.1 uncultured bacterium
GCGTGGACATAGCGGACCTGCTGCCCCAGGCCCCCGGCTCCGGCTTCGCGGTGCCGACAGGGCTCCTGCGCGTGACGTTCACCGTGGACGCCACGCGCTACGCCTGAGGCTGATCTCCATGGGTGGCATTCGACGTGCAGTTCGTCTGTTCCACCTGCACGATTAGAGGAAATCTAGCAGCCTTTCCAGGAAGCTGATCTCTTCGAGTGCCTTGCGCAGTATGCGCTCGTCAGCTGGCTGCATAGAGCGGCACCACCTTGGTGATGGTCAGGAGCGAGCCATCGACCATGGGGCCTTGGACGACATCCGCGGAGGCGCCAAGGGCGCTTTCGAGGGCATCCAGGACGCGGCCAAGCGTCAGGAGGGTGACCACCGGCGAGCAGAAGCCGACGAGCAGATCGACGTCGAACTGCTCGTCGGCACGCCCCTCGGCGTAGCTTCCGAACAAGGAGACGTGGTTGATGCGGCGTTCTGCGGGAGCGCTTGCGTTGTAGGCGAGGGCGACCTCGCGCACATGCTTTCTGATATGGTCGGTGATCAGCATGGCCGTTGGCGCCTCCCCTCATCTTTGGAATCGCTTTATCATCTGCTATGAAAGGGCTGTTGAGCCGTTGCGGTTGTGACGTATGGATGCGTCAGCCGATTCGCGCCAATGGTCCCCGCGCGGCTCGGAGCGTCCCCGGCCTTGACCCGAGCTTCACGTGGCAGGCGGGGCAGAGGTAGGCGGTGCTCGGCTGCGTGCATTGCCAATCGGGCCCGCATCATTTTCTCACAAATTAACGAACATGTGTACCCTATATTGTGTTATGATGAAGCCCATCACGAACCGTCGCCGCCCTATCCGGAGCTGCCTCGCTTGCTCGTGAGCGCGATTGCCGGGCCCTGGGGCGGGGCCGACCGAGACGAGGGTGGGTGAGCTGCATGCGCTTGGCCAACCATAGGAAGGAAGGCGAGCGCCATGGCGCTCCCACGCTACGTTGAGGACCTGGCGTCCTTCTGCCATCCCCGCTCGCTCCAGCGGGCGCGGGCGCTGGTGGAGAGGGAGTCCAACTTCATGACGCGCTGCGTCTCGGACGAGCTCGGCGTAACCACTCTGTCAGCGTTCGTGGTGTCGTCGAGTGGCTGGAAGAAGCACTACAAGTCGGTGGTGGACATCGACGACCGCCAGGACGCCATCATCGACTACAGCTGCACCTGCCCTGCCTTCGTCAACTACGACGGCATCTGCAAGCATTGCGCGGCCCTTGCCATGGACTACGCCCTGCGGCCCGAGAAGTACCAGGGCGCGCGCAGCCCCCACGCGCCGCGCACATCAGCGGTCATCGCCGAGCTCATGGAGCGGTCTCCTCGGACGCAGCGCGGTGGTGCGGTCGGCTCCATCGAGCTGCTGCCGTCGCTGCACCTGGACTACTACGCGGGCTGGCGCCTGCGCCTGAAGATAGCCTCCCCCGAGGCCAGCTACGTGGTGCGCAGCATCGGCAAGCTGGTGGAGGACGTGCAGGACGGCGCCCAGGTGACCTACGGGAAGAAGCTCACGCTGACCCACCACCGCGGGGCCTTCACCCCGCGCTCTCAGGCTCTGTTCGGCCTGCTGGAGGAGGTGCTGGGGCGCCGGCGGTCCTTTGACGGATGGGTGCGCTACGGCGCCACGCCCCAGCGCGAGCTCGACCTGGACGACCGGGACCTCGTGGCGTTCCTCGAGCTCATGGAGGGGGCGTCCTTCCCCTTGGAGGGCGACGGCGCCTCACTGCGACGCTCGCAGCTGGCCCAGGTGAGCCCTGACGAGCCTCCCTTGGCGGCGCGGCTCGTGCCGGAAGCGGGCGGGCACCTGCTCGTGGTTGACGCGGAAGCCCAGGTGGTGGCTTCGGGGTCACGGGCCTACGTGCTGGTGGACGGCACGTTCTACCGCTGCTCGGAGGCGATGGCGGCCCAGGCGCCCTTGCTGAGGGCGCTCC
The DNA here is from genome assembly GCA_947564525.1 of uncultured bacterium. Classification (GTDB taxonomy): domain Bacteria; phylum Actinomycetota; class Coriobacteriia; order Coriobacteriales; family Eggerthellaceae; genus D16-63. The sequence continues at coordinate 1,956 of CANOCK010000101.1, forward strand.
TGGAGAGCGGGGAGAGCCGCCTGTTCATCGCCCAGGAGGACGCGCCGCGCTTCTGCGCGACGGTGCTGGCGTCCCTCGACCAGGTGATGGCTGTGGCGGTCCCTGCCGAGCTGGAGGCCTTGCGGCCCGTGCCCGGCGAGGCGGAGTTCTACTTCGACAAGGTGGACGACGCCATAGAGGGGGCGGTGCAGGTTCGCTATGGGAGCCGGGTGTATCCCCTGGTGGGCACCGTGGGCGCGCAGGCCATTGAGGGGCAAGGCGACCCCTCGGCGCTGCCACGGGGCGGGGCGGCCCTCGCTGCGGGGGATGGCACGGCGCAGGCCTCGGCTCCACCTTCGCCCCAGGGCGAGCCTTCGGCCCTGGCCCCCTTGCGCGACGAGGCGCTGGAGCAGGAGGCCGTGGCGCTCCTGCGCACGTACCTGCCGGCGGACCTGCGCCTGCCCTTGGATGCCGAGGACCAGGTGGGGGACTTGCTCTTCGGCGGCCTGGCACGCCTGCGCGAGGCGGGGGAGGTGTTCACCACCCCTGCCTTCGACCGGCTGCTGACCGACCGCAAGCCGCGCTTGAGGCTGGGCATCGCGCTGGAGGGCGACCTTCTGGCCATGGACGTGGCGGCAGGGGACCTGCCGCCGGAGGAGCTGGCGGCGCTGCTGGCCAGCTATCGGCGCAAGCGGCGCTTCCACAGGCTGCGGTCGGGGGCCTTCCTGAGCGTGGCCGACCTGGACCTGCACCAGCTGGACGTCCTCATGGACGACCTGGGGGTCACGGCGGAGGAGCTGGGGAGCGGCCGCTTCGAGCTGCCCACCTACAGCGCGTTCTTCCTCGACCGGGAGTTCGCCGATGCGCGGCGCAACGCCGACTTCACGGCCTACGTGGAGCGCTTCGACGCCATCGACCAGGCGCGCTACGAGCTGCCCGCCCCCTTGGAAGGGGTGCTGCGCCCTTACCAGGCCGAGGGGTTCCGCTGGCTCTCGACCTTGGTGGACCTGGGGCTGTCCGGCATCCTCGCCGACGAGATGGGCCTGGGCAAGAGCCTGCAGCTCATAAGCCTGCTGCTCGCGCGGCGCGACGAGGCGCGCGAGGTGGGGCCGAGCTTGATCGTATGCCCAGCGTCGCTGGTGTACAACTGGCTGGCGGAGCTGGAGCGGTTCGCCCCTCAGCTGTCGGTGCGCGCGGTGGCCGGCACCAAGGCCGAGCGGCGGCGGCTGCGGCAGGAGGCCTTCGCGCAGGAGGGCGCCGAGGCCATCGACGTGCTCGTGACCTCCTATGACCTGCTGCGCATCGACTCCAAGGACTACGAGGGGCGGACGTTCTACTGCTGCGCCCTCGACGAGGCCCAGTACATCAAGAACCATGCGACGCTCACCGCGCGCTCCGTCAAGCGGGTTGAGGCGCGCCATCGCCTGGCGCTCACCGGCACGCCCATGGAGAACCGCCTGGCCGAGCTCTGGTCGGCGTTCGACTTCCTGATGCCGGGGTTCCTGGGGTCCTACGCCCGCTTCCGCGAGCGCTACGAGCTGGGCATCGTCGGCGGGGACGAGGAGCTCTCGCGACGGCTGTCCTCCCTGGTGGGGCCGTTCATCCTGCGGCGCCTGAAGGCCGATGTGCTCACCGAGCTGCCGGAGAAGCTGGAGTCGGTGGTGCGCGTGGGGCTCCAGGGCGAGCAGCGCAAGCTCTACGCGGCTAGCGAGCAGCGCCTGCGCGAGGAGCTGTCGCGCCAGAAGAGGGAGAGCGCGTCGCGCAGCAAGGGCAAGGCGAAGGCGCTGGGGCCCAAGGCGGCTGGGCCGTCGGCTGGAGGCAAGGGCTCCGCGGGGCGTGGCGGAGCGGCTGAGGCGCGGGCTTGCGCCCCGGAGGCTGCCGAGCGCCCGCGCGTGGAGGTGCTGGCCGAGCTGACGCGCCTGCGCCAGATAGCCTTGGACCCGGGGCTGGTGTTCGAGGACTACCAGGGCGGGGCCGCCAAGCTGGACGCCATCATGGAGCTGGTGGCCCAATCGGTGGAGAGCGGTCAGAAGATGCTGGTGTTCTCCCAGTTCACATCGTTCCTCGAAGAGATGGAGGAGCGGTTGGACGCCGAGGAGGTGGCCTACTACGCCATAACCGGCGCAACGCCGAAGAAGCGTCGGCTCGACCTGGTGAACGCATTCAACGCGGACGACACCCCGGTGTTCCTGGTGTCGCTGAAGGCTGGCGGCACGGGGCTGAACCTCACCGGCGCGAGCGTGGTGGTCCACGCCGACCCCTGGTGGAACGCCGCTGCGCAGAACCAGGCCACCGACCGCGCTCATCGCATCGGCCAGGAGCGGGTGGTCAACGTGTACAAGGTCATCGCCGCCGACACCATCGAGGAGCGCATCCTCGACCTGCAGCGGCGGAAGCTCGACCTGGCCGACGCCGTCATCGGCGCAGCCGGCGCCGAGGCCCTGAGCGCCCTCACCCGCGACCAGCTGCTAGAGCTGCTGCAGTAGGGGCGCCGGGGCGGCCCGATTGCCCATGTCCCTGCTATGAGCAGGCGATACGCGGCCTCGCTTGCGGAGAGGGGCGTGGGCGTGCTAAGGTTCGCGCTGTCCGATGCGGCCCCGGAATGCGACCCAGGGGGCGGCTCGGATACGGGAACACTTGCTTTCGATCGGGAAGAGAGCAACCACAATGCGAACCTCTTGCTGCGGCCGTAGCGCCGCGTCGCGCTTCGCGCGCACCCTCGCTTGCACCAGCTTGGCCCTTGCCCTGTCTCTCGGCTTGGCGCCCCTTGACGCCCTGGCGGCAGAAAGCCGGGGGGGGTACTAGCCGATTCCCCTGCCCTCGCTGAGGGCTCTGAGACGGCCGGCGAGGCCGATTCCGCCGAAAAAGCCGACGCGACCGCAGATGGCGGCGCAGGTGAGACCCTAGTGCCTGAAGGGGAGGGCCTGAGCGCCCCCCTCGCGACGCGGCTTGCCGCAGGCATGCCCATGGTCAGCTGCGACGTGACCCTTTCCCCTGCGGGCGCCCCTGCTGGCGCGGCTTCGGGCTCGCCTGAGCCTGTGGTGGGGTCCTTCGTCGAGGACGGCCTGGTCTTCGCCGTGACGGGCGAGGGGCAGGTGCGCCTGGTGGCCTCCGACCCCGCTGCCCTGCTGGTTGGGGGCGCGACCGCCGAAGGCGTCTCCGACGCCGTCTCGCCCGACGTTGGCGCCGAGGGCGGCCTGGGTGACTCCGAGCCTGGAGCCGACCCGGCCAGTCCCGATGCGGGGGCCGGATCATCCGCTCCCTCCGCCATCGCGTTGCCGGTCGCAGTCGCCCACGACGGCGCCTCCTACGAGCTCGCCTCCATCGGCCCGCACGCCTTCGACGGATGCGGCGCGGCTGCTGCCCGCATCCCGGCTGGCGTCTCGGCCATAGATCCGGCCGCCCTCGCCTCGGCTACCCTGGAGCGGGTCGAGATCGACTCTGCCAACCCTGCCTTCGCCTCCTTCGACGGCGCCCTCTACGACGCCGACCGCTCATGCCTCCTGTCCATTCCCGGGGGCAGGAAGGGCGCTGTCCGCATCCCCGACAACACGGAGGAGGTGTCCCCGTCGGCGTTCTCGCACGCGGCCGGCGTGGACGCCATCTCCGTGGATGCGGGCGGCAACGCCTTCGCCTCCTGGGACGGCTTGCTCTACGATGCCTCCGGCGCCACGCTCCTGCGCGTGCCGCCCGGGGTCGGCTCCGCTGCCATCCGCGAAGGCTGCACCGCCATAGCCGCTGGCGCCTTGGCCGGCTGTGCCAGCCTGCGTTCCATCCAGGCCCCTGCTACCGTGGCCTCTATCAGCCCCGACGTGTTCGAGGAGGGGCCGGAGGCGGTCGCTGCCCCGGCCCAGGCTCCCAGCAGGGGCGAGGGGGCTGTCGGGGAAGGGGCCGCCTCGCAAGGAAGGCTCGACAGCCTCGTGGCCCTCTCCTCCGTCGGCGATGCGGAAGCGCAGGCGCTCCCTGGGTCCATCGCCGTCACACTCCCGGAAGGAGGCGACGATGCGTCTTGGAGGGAGAGGGGATTCGTCCTGGGCGACGATGAGGGCGGGGGAGTGCCAACCGCTGCAAAAAAGGAGACGGCATCTGCTCGGGCGGGGCTTACTGGATTTTACCGTGCGGATGGATCCACGATGACAGGCCCCTATCAATGGCTGACTCACCACTACTCGGACGAAACAACTGTTGATGCTGGACTGACTAACACAACTGACGTATGGGGGGTCGGGTACCTATCGAAGTTCGGCCGGGATAACCTGGGCTTCTGGACTATTACCACAGAAGCTGACTCGCCTCCCATGAACCAGACTGATTATTGGGCAAAAAGTAGATGCTACATGAGCCTGGAAAAGTTCACGTCCGGTCGCAAGCTTACTGACTATACCCTGATGGATATTGCCTACTACAAGTACGGTTCTGACAGCTCTGAAAAACACTACCTAACAAGCACGCAAGGCACGGTCCCGTGGACGGAGAACCTCTTCGTCTACCTCACCCCCGGCAAGGCCTGCAAGATGACCTGGGACGCCAACGGCGGCACA